>DASURA010000364.1:0-2403 GCA_036280295.1 Hyphomicrobiaceae bacterium | reverse complement strand
GTATGCCAAGATCCGCGAAGAGATCATCAAGGACGTAAAGAGCCTCTCGCTCAACAACGCCCGCATCGAGATGCTGGTGGAGCAGCTCTACCGCATCAACCGCAACCTGGTGCAGCTGGAGAGCCGGCTGATGCGGCTGGCCGACAACTACGGTGTGCCGCGCCAGCAGTTCATCGACGAGTACTTCGGCAACGAGCTCGACCAGGGCTGGCTCGACCGCATGGAGAAGGCGCCGGGCCGCAATCGCTGGGCGCCGTTCATCCGCACCGAGCGCAAGGGCATCGAGGGAATCCGCGAGGAGATCCGTACGCTGGCCGAGGAGACGGGCCTGGAGATCACCGAGTTCCGCCGCATCGTCAAGGCGGTGCAGAAGGGCGAGCGCGAGGCGCGCCAGGCCAAGAAGGAGATGGTGGAGGCGAACCTCCGGCTCGTGATCTCGATTGCCAAGAAGTACACCAACCGAGGCTTGCAGTTCCTGGATCTCATCCAGGAGGGCAACATCGGCCTGATGAAGGCGGTCGACAAGTTCGAGTACCGGCGCGGCTACAAGTTCTCCACGTATGCAACCTGGTGGATCCGGCAGGCCATCACCCGCTCGATCGCCGACCAGGCGCGCACCATCCGCATCCCGGTGCACATGATCGAGACCATCAACAAGATCGTCCGCACGTCCCGGCAGATGCTGCACGAGATCGGCCGCGAGCCGACGCCGGAGGAGCTCTCCGAGAAGCTCGCCATGCCGCTGGAGAAGGTGCGCAAGGTGCTGAAGATCGCCAAGGAGCCGATCAGCCTCGAGACGCCGATCGGCGACGAGGAGGACAGCCACCTCGGCGACTTCATCGAGGACCGCAACGCCGTGCTGCCCATCGACGCGGCGATCCAGTCGAACCTGCGCGAGACGACGACGCGGGTGCTCGCCTCGCTCACCCCGCGCGAGGAGCGCGTGCTCAGGATGCGCTTCGGCATCGGCATGAACACGGACCACACCCTCGAGGAGGTCGGCCAGCAGTTCTCGGTCACCCGCGAGCGCATCCGCCAGATCGAGGCCAAGGCCCTGCGCAAGCTCAAGCACCCGAGTCGCAGCCGGAAGCTCAGAAGCTTCCTGGATAACTGATCATGCAGCTCACCCTACGTCTTGTAGGGTAGATGGGTGCGTGCCAGATGTCAGGGGGTATGCGCACGGAGCGCATACCCCCTGACTTTTTGTCTGGCATCAGGAGAGGGCATCCCCCTATGGGCGCACGCAACGAGCGGATTGCGGAGCGTAGCGAGCCTTACGCCATCACGTTGATCGGTCTGCCCGCCAGCCAGGCTTCGATCACCTGCACCATGCCGACGTAGAAGTCGCGGTAGGTGTTCTCCGTCACGTAGCCGAGGTGCGGCGTGAGCAGGGCGCGCGGCTCGGCGCGGAGTGGATGGTCGGCCGGCAGTGGCTCGACATTGAACGTATCGCCGCCGAAGCCGCCGATGCGGCCATCCTTCAGCGCCGCAATCAGCGCCGGCTCGTCAATGAGCGGCCCGCGCGACGTATTGATGAGCAGCGCCGTCGGCTTCATCAGCGCGAGCTCGCGCCCCCCCACCAGGCCGCGCGACCGGTCCGACAGCACCATGTGGATCGAGATCACGTCGGCGCGCTGGAACAGCTCGTCCTTCTCCACCCGTTCGGCCCCGCGCTCGCGCGCCTGCTCGGCCGTCAGATTTTGGCTCCAGGCGATCGGCTGCATGCCGAGGGCGGCGCCGATCCTGGCCACCCTGGTGCCGAGGCTACCGAGCCCCAGGATGCCCAGCGTCTTGCCGTCCAGGTCCATCCCCAGCGTGGTCTGCCAGCCGCCGCCCGGCCGCATGGCGGCAAACTCCTCGCGGAAATGCCGTGCCAGGGCGATCATCAGCCCGATGGCGAGATCGGCCGTGCCATGCCCGGAGCCACCGGTGTTGCACACCGTCATGCCGTGCGCCTTGGCGGCCTCCATATCGATGGAGGCATTGCGCTTGCCAGTGGTGACCAGCAATTTGAGCCTGGGCAGCCGTTCGATCAGCGCGCGCGGGAACGGCGTGCGCTCGCGCATGATGCCGACTATCTCGAAGTCCGCCAGCGCCCGCGCTACGGCGTCGATGTCGGGCAGGCGCTCCTTGAACACGACGATCTTATGGTCCTTCTGCAGCCCGGACCAATCGGCCAGTCGCAGCGCTGCGTTCTGATAGTCGTCGAGGATGGCGATGGCGGCCATGGGCGTTTCGTTCCCTTATCGGTCCTTGAGTCTTGCCCGCAGCTTGTCACGCCGGCGCCACTGCCGACAAGGTCGGGAGACTCGTTGCGGCGGACCGCATGCCTGACCTGCAACCAACCCACGAATGCGTGTTTCTCCGCCTGGACGATTTGGCTACAACAAGCGCCGACAGCAG
>DASURA010000363.1:0-5197 GCA_036280295.1 Hyphomicrobiaceae bacterium | reverse complement strand
TCGACCATCTCGGCCGCATGCGCCTCCAGGATCGCCGCCTCGCTGCGCGTCGGGTAATATTCCGGCAGCCCGGTGATCGCCTCGAACAGCTCGCTGCCACGGGCATCATACAAGAAGCGGCAAGGCAGCGACTTGTGCGGCCGCGACAGGCCTTCGAGCACGGCTGATGCAAAATCGTCCTCCTCCGCCCGAGCGATATCTGGCGGGCGGGTGCGGCGCGGGGTGAGCATTGTTAGATCTCCTCGGCGAGACGCAGGCCCGTGAATTGCCAGCGCTGGTGGGGATAGAAGAAGTTGCGATAGGTGGCACGCGAATGCCCGGCTGGCGTGGCGAGCGAGCTGCCGCGCAGCACCTGCTGGCTCACCATGAACTTGCCGTTGTACTCGCCCAGCGCCCCGGCCGGCGGGCGATAGCCGGGATACGGCAGATAGGCGCTCTCGGTCCATTGCCAGACGTAACCGTACATCTGGTGCAAGGCACCGCTCGCCTTGCCGAAGGACGGGCGAACGCCGGCATCGCCCGCGCCGCTGCCGATGGGCAGCGTGTGTGCTGCAACCTCCCACTCGAATTCCGTGGGCAGCCGCTTGCCGGCCCAGCGGGCGAACGCGTCGGCCTCGTAGTAGCTGACGTGGCATACCGGTGCCGCCGGCTCGACCGGATGCAGGCCCTCGAGCGACATGGCAAGCCATTGGCCGTCATGGCTCTCCCAATAGAGCGGCGCCTGCCAGCCCTCGAGCTTGACGGTGGCCCAGCCGTCGGCCAGCCAATGCGCCGGATTGGCATATCCGCCATCGGCCATGAACCGGAGCCAGTCGCCGTTGCTCACCAGCCGGTCCGCCAGCCGAAACGGATGCACCAGGGCGTCGTGGCGCGGCATCTCATTGTCCCAGGTGAAACCGTCACCGGCGTTGCCGATCTTGACGATGCCGCCGGCGAAATCGATCCCGCCGGCAGCAGACGCCCCGGTTGTCTCCTCCCGCGGGATTGCATGCGGCTGGTGCTGACGATACGCAGGCTTCAGGGGATTGGCGGCAAACAGCGCCAGGATGTCGGTGAGCAGCAGCTCCTGATGCTGCTGCTCATGGTTGATGCCGATCTCGATGAGGCGGGCGATCTCAGCATCGACGCCTTGCAGCAAGAGACATCGCAAGCCGTCGTCCACGTGCGCCCGGTAGGCCATGACCTGATCGATCGTCGGCCGGGTGAGCAAGCCGCGCCTGGGGCGCGGGTGGCGCACGCCTTGCGTCTCATAATAAGAGTTGAAGCAATAGTTGAAGGTCTCGTCGAACACCCGGTAGCCGGGCAAGTGCTTCAGAAGGAGGAAAGTCTCGAAGAACCAGGTAGTATGCGCGAGATGCCATTTGGTCGGACTTGCATCGTCCATCGCCTGGACTGTCATGTCCTCCGGCGACAGTGTGGCTGCCAGCTCATGGCTCAGGTGGCGCGTATCGAGCAGCCGGTTCTCCAGATATCGCTCGCCGTCGATGGTCGCGCGCTGGACTGAACGCTGGTGTGTCATATGCCGCGTCATGCCGAGGCTCCTTGCTCTCTCCGGCGCCTCGCGCCATGTGCCATCGATCAGCCAATGTGGTCCCCGGTGGCCGCTCCGGGCGGCGCTGGTTCAATGCATCCCGCGGCCCATGGTTCCATGCCCGGCAAATAAGGCATGCCGAAGTGTGCCCGCAATGCCTGCGGCGCATGCTCCTGACACGATCCGCGTACCGCAGGTTGACTCAAGCGAAGCGCAGACCCGAGCCTTGGGCAGGCCGACGCGCCGCCGAATGCGTTGGATCTTCGCTCGAACCACCTGTGCTCAATCCAGCCTACGCGTCCTGAGCGCGGATCGTTACCGGCGGTTGCCCGTCTTCTCGGAGACGTGACAGGATGTGAAGAGCGAAGAACCGGACGCGGCCGTCGCGAGCCGCCGGGGCGCAGCACGGGAGCGGCAGGGAATGACCAAGCATATCGGCGCCGAGGTGGTGAAAGCGTGGCTGTCGGACGGCGCGGAGATCGCACTGATCGACGTGCGCGAACACGGCCAGTATGGCGAGGGGCATCCGCTCTTTGCTGTCTCCGTGCCCTACAGCTCATTCGAGATGGGCATCTTCACGCTCGTCCCCAACCCGCGGGTGCGACTCGTGCTGTGCGACGCCGGCGATGGCGTGGCAGAACGCGCCGCAGACGCTGCCGAGGCGATGGGATATGCCAACGTCTTCGTCCTGGCGGGTGGCGTCGATGCCTGGCGGGAGGCTGGCTACATGCTCTATGCCGGCGTCAACGTCCCGAGCAAGGCGTTCGGCGAGCTGGTCGAGCACACGCGCGGCACGCCGCGCGTGGCCGCGAAGGACCTCAAGGCGATGCAGGACGCCGGCGAGAACATGGTCATCGTCGACGGCCGCACCTTCGCCGAGTTCCAGCGCATGAGCATCCCCGGCGGCATCTCCTGCCCCAATGGCGAGCTGGCATTGCGCATCGGCAGCCTGGTGCCCGATCCCACCACAAGGATCATCGTCAACTGCGCCGGCCGCACACGCTCCATCATCGGCGCGCAGACGCTGATCGACCTCGGCATTCCCAACCCGGTCTACGCCCTGGAGAACGGCACCCAGGGCTGGTTTCTCGCCGGCTTGCAGCTCGATCATGGCGCCAGCCGCCGCCATGGCCCAGCTCCGGCTACGGCGAGCCTTGAAGCTCTGCGGTCGAGCGTTCGCAGGCTCGCGGAAGAGCGCGGCGTCGCGTTCGTTGCAGCCGAGGAGGTCGCGCGCTGGCTCGCCGATCCCGCCCGCACCACCTACCTTCTCGATGTGCGCACGCCGGAGGAATTCGCCGGGCAGCCGGTGCGTGGCTTCGTGCATGCGCCCGGCGGGCAGCTGGTCCAGGCCGCCGATCAGTGGATCGGCGTGCGTGGTGCCCGCATCGTTCTCCTCGACGCCGAGCAGGTGCGCGCGCCGATGACGGCGCAATGGCTGCGGCAGCAAGGCCACGAGGCGTATGTGCTGGAGGGCGGCATCGCCGCGGCGGGCGCGCTCGCGGCCCGGTCCACAGCTGCGATGGACCTGCCGGAGCCGGCGTCGATCGCGCCGGAGGAGCTGGCCGAGGCCCTGGGCAGTGGCGGGGTGCGACTGATCGACCTGCGCTTCAGCATGAGCTACCGCAAGGAGCACGTCAGCGGTGCCGTCTGGTCGATCCGCCCGCGGATCCCCTCGATCATCGTCGATCCGGCTGAGCCTGTCGTGCTCATCGCCGACCGGCCGGGCGTGGCTACCCTTGCTGCGCTCGACCTTGCCGCCGCCGGCGTGCGCGATGTGCGCCAGCTGGCAGGCGGCCAGGAGGCAGCGAGGGCGGCAGGCCTGCCGATGGAGGCTGCGCCCGAGCTGCCGGTCGATGCCGATTGCATCGACTTCCTGTTCTTCACCGCCGCCCGCCACGACGGCGACGCCACCGCCGCCCGCCAGTACCTCGCCTGGGAGCTCGGCCTCGTCGACCAGCTCGATGCGCAGGAGCGGGCGGCCTTCCGCCTGTGATGATGCGGGTCGCCTCTCCCCGATTGCGGGGAGGGGCGAGCCCGCGATCCACCTACACCGCCAAATTCACCGTCACGTTCTTCCGAACCGTGAAGCTGTCGAGCATGCCCTCCAGCGAGAACTCGCGGCCGATGCCGGATTGCTTCATGCCACCGTAGGAGTGGCCGGGGCTCTGGCCGCCACCCTGGTTCACCTGCACCCAACCGGCCTCGATGGCGTGCGCGGCGCGCAGCGCGCGGCCGATGTCGTGGGTCCAGACGTAGGCGGCGAGACCGTAGTGGGTGTCGTTGGCCATGCGGATCGCCTCCGCCTCGTCGGTCCAGCGGATCGCCACCAGCACCGGGCCGAAGATCTCCTCCTTGGCGAGGCGCCAGTCGTTGGCGGTGTGGGCGAATACAGTGGGGACGGCATAGTAGCCTTGGGAGAGCGGCCCCTCCTTGGGCGGCAGGCCGCCGAACAGGAGCTTGGCGTCCGGCTGCTTCAGGCCATCCTCGACATAGCCGCACACCTTGGTGAACTGCTTGTTGTTGATGATGGCGCCGATGTCGCTCGCCTCATCCAGTGGATTGCCGATCTTGAGCTTCTGTACCTTGTCGGCCAGCTTGCCAAGGAAGGAATCGAAGATGTCGGCGTGCAGGAATAGTCGCGAGCCGGCGGTGCAAGACTGGCTCTGGCGGGTGAAGCGCATGGCGGCGATGATGCCGTCTACACACCAATCATCGTTGGCGTCGGGATAGACGATCGAGGGGCTTTTGCCGCCCAGTTCCAGGGAGACCGGCACAATGCGGTCGGCGGCGGCGCGCATGATGCTCTTGCCGACCTCGGTCGAGCCGGTGAAGGACAGCTTGCGAATGCCTGGGTGCACCGAGAGCGGCGCGCCCGCCTCCACGCCGGTCCCGGTGACGACGTTGAGAACGCCTTTGGGCAGGAGTTCGTTGGCGACGGCCGCCACCCACAGGATGCCGAGCGGCGCATCCTCGGCCGCCTTGAGGACGATGGTGTTGCCGGCCACCAGAGCCGGGGCGATCTTGAGCATGCCCAGCATCACCGGGGCATTCCACGGGATGATGGCGCCCACCACGCCGATCGGCTCGCGCCGGGTGTAGGAGAGCACGTGCTCACCCAGGGGGATCGTCTCGCCCTTCAGCTCGCTGCCGAGTCCGCCGAAGTAGCGGGCGATGTCGGCGGTCATGCGGGCCTCCGGCCGCGCCTGGGTGCGGATGGCGTTGCCGGTCTCCTCGGCGACGATGCGGGCCAGCTCCTCCACGCGCGCTTCCACCGCGTCGGCGATCT
The DNA here is from genome assembly GCA_036280295.1 of Hyphomicrobiaceae bacterium. Lineage (GTDB taxonomy): Bacteria > Pseudomonadota > Alphaproteobacteria > Rhizobiales > Hyphomicrobiaceae > AWTP1-13. Next base: position 380 of record DASURA010000363.1, on the reverse strand, counting down.
TCTGCAGGATGCGGCCGCGCTCGCGCGGGGCGACCTTGCTCCAGGCCGGTAAGGCGGCGCTCGCGGCCTTCACGGCGCGGTCGATGTCCTCCGCGGTGCCGCGCGGGACGGTCGCGATGGTGGCCCGCGTGCCCGGCGCCTCGATGGCGATGGTCTGGCCCGAGGCGGCGTCGACCCAGGCGCCGTCGATCAGATGCTGCACGCGCTTGACCTCGCCCTGGCCCGCTGCGGCCGCATCGGTCTTGCTTATTGCCACTGTCATGGTTGTTCCTCCTTGTTCTTGCCGCGTGCCGGCCAGCAGTGCTCTTGCGGGAGTCTATCGCACGTATCTCCAGCCGACCAGGAGCCGCTCTACCCGTGATCCCGGCCGAAGCGATGCG
>DASURA010000362.1:0-5210 GCA_036280295.1 Hyphomicrobiaceae bacterium | reverse complement strand
CGGCATGACCTTTGCGCCGCGCTTCTCGCCGGACGGGCAGCGCATCGTCATGAGCATCGGCGAGGGTGGCGCCTCGGCGCTGGTGGAGATGGACCTGCGCACGCGGCGAACGAAACGCCTCACCCAGCTCGTGGCCATCGACACCGGCCCCTGCTACAGCCCCGACGGCCGGCGTATCGTGTTCGAATCGGATCGTGATGGTGGGGCCCAGCAGCTGCACGTGATGAACGCAGATGGGTCCAACCTGAAGCGAATAAGCTACGGCAATGGCCGATACGCCACACCTGTCTGGTCGCCCCGCGGCGACCTCATCGCCTTCACCAAGCAGTCGGGCGCAAGCTTCCTGATCGGCGTCATGAAGCCCGATGGGTCTGGCGAGCGGATTCTGACCGAGGGCTACCACAACGAAGGGCCGACCTGGTCTCCCAACGGACGCGTGATCCTGTTCTTCCGGGAAAGCCAGGGCGCGTCTGGCGGCCCGAGCCTCTATTCCATCGATCTCACCGGCTACAACGAGCGGCGTGTGCAGACACCGGCGTTTGGCTCAGATCCCGCGTGGGGCCCATTGCGGGCCTGAGACGGCAGTCGGCAATCGCAGGGGCGAGGGTGCAGCGAGACGCGAGCTGGATTCTTCCGATGGCCGATCTGTCGACGCTGGTCTTTACGCGGCTTTAACCGGATTAGTGTGTGGTTGCGACGTGAGCGAGGCCCGGTTGCATCGGTGGGCCTGCACGCAGCCTCGGTACCGCGTTCCGGCATGCCGATGCACATCAAACCGAAGTGGCATTTCCGCATCAACCGGTTCGCAAAACCCTTGGATCAGCTGCTGCGTCCTTGATCTGAGAGGGGCTCGCCGGTAGCGAAATGGGTGCGATTGCCGAATACGTGTCAGGAGAGAAGACTATGAAGCTCAAGAATGTGATCGTTATCTCGGCGCTGGTTGCTGCAGTGGCTCTGGGCGCTTGCCGTCGTGAGGTCGAGCACGAGCCCCTGAAGCTGGGCGCCGGCGACGTGGCCGCCACGCAGGTGGCTCGCTAAGTTTACGCAGCGCTTCGGCCTGCAATCGCATCGCCCTCGGCTGGTTTCAGCTCTGGGCGGAACGGGGGGTGGGCCGGCGTTGTTGGTTGTTCCTGGGCTTCACCGCGGCTTGTGAGAGTCGTGGTGGGGCCCGGAGTTTTTTGCGATTTCGATTTCTGTCATTTTGATGGCGCTGGTTTGTCGGCATTGCGGCGGCGCAATTGGGGAAAACTCACGCCAGCCAGTTGCTCGACTCGCCGATCAGGATTGAGCTGCACGCGCTGCGCCGGTCATATTTCCGCGCGCCATATCGGCTAACAGGCGAAACGGGCCGTAAATTTTCGGCGTTTCGTGCCTACGCGCCCGATGAGGCGGGCGCGGGAAAGGGGGCTGTGGCATGATACATTCAGGACGGCGTGCGGGACTGTGGGGGCAGCAGGCGACAGGATGCCTGGCCGCCTTTGTCTTGGCGCTGGCACTTGCGGGCTGCAATGGCAATCCCAAGCCGGATGACGTAGCCAATGGTGGCTATGCGACACCCGGCTCTCCCAGGGACTTCATCACGCGGGCCGGCGATATCGTGTACTTCTCGACGGATAGCACCGAACTGTCGGTGGAATCGCAGCAGACGCTGGTCAATCAGGCACGCTGGCTGAAGAAGTATCCCGAGGGCGGGATCATGATCGAGGGACACGCCGACGAGCGTGGTACGCGCGAGTACAACATCGCCCTTGGTGCCAAGCGGGCACAGGCCGTGCGTGCGTTCCTGATCCAGCAGGGCATCAGTGCGGCGCGAATCCGCACCGCGTCCTACGGCAAGGAACGGCCGGTGGCGGTGTGCAACGACATTTCCTGCTGGTCGCAGAACCGGCGCGCACAGACGGTGGTGAACGGCCGGCATGACGCCCGGTCGTGAACCGCGCCGGGCTGTCCGGTCCGACTGTGGCGACCGCTCGGACGCGCCGTGGGAGGCGTTTACAGTGAGCTTCAGCAAGTGCGGGGATTTTTTGCCGATTCGAGGTTGGCCTCGGTCGGGTGTCTCTTGTATTGAGGGCGCGCGTGCGAGATCGGAGCCGGGCAGGACGGGCAGGTGCCCCTCTCGTCCAGAACGAGACGCCCGCTGACAGTCGTGCGCGGGATTGGGTGGGGTGAGGGAACAGTCGTCGAAGATGCCAACATCTAAGATGCCGAAGGCTTGGTTGAGGGTCGTTGCCGTCGCAGTCGCGGTTGCACTGCCCGGCGTTGCGGTGCTGGCGCAGGGGCCGCGTCCGGCCGCACCAATGGGCGGCAAGACGGCGGCCGCGGCAACAGCGCGGGAGGCGGGTCCAGCTGCGGACGCGGGCCTGTTGCGGCGCGTGGAGCAGCTCGAGGAGCAGCTGGTCGACATGCAGGTGATGGTCGGCACGCTGGAATCCCTGGCCAAGGGTGTGCCGGCTCCAGCCGCTCGTCCGATGTCCAGCTCCGCCAGCCTGGCGATGTCCGGGTCCGACCTGGGGCGTCTCGATGCTCTTGAGACGCAGATTCGGGCCATGGCGGCACAGCTGGAGAGCATCCAGGAGCAGTTGCGCGGCCTCAGCGACCGTCGTGCCAGCAACGCCCCGAGCGGCGGCTTCGGCGCCGTTACTGTCGCTCCGGCGGCGCCCAAGGATGATCTCGACCGCGTGTTTCCGGGGGTCTCGTCGAACGCGCCGCCCGCTGAGGCCCCGCCTCGCGGCGGATTCGCCGAAAGCAATACGCCGCCGCAGCAGCTCTACGAACGCGCCTATGGTTATCTCCTGCAGAAGGACTACAGCACCGCCGAGACGACGTTCGAGGACTTCCTGAAGCGCCATCCGGACCATCAGCTCGCCGGCAATGCGCAGTACTGGCTGGGCGAGACGTTCTACGTGCGTGGTCAGTACCGGCCGGCCGCTGCGGCGTTCCTCAAGGGCTATCAGGACTACGCCAAGAGCCAGAAGGCACCCGAGAGCCTGTTGAAGCTCGCCATGTCGCTGCAGCGTCTCGGCCGCAAGGATGCCGCGTGCTCGTCCTTCACCGAGTTCGCGACCAAGTATCCGACGCCCCCCGCGCATATCCGAAACCTCGCCCAGCAGGAGCGGCAGCGCAGCGGGTGCTAGGCTTGGCAGGACGGATTGGCGGCGCCTAATCCGCCCCCGCGTGCAGCCCTTCGCGCCTTGCCCTGCCGCACTTGCACGGCTACGGATAGTGCTGCCAAAGCTCGCAGCACATCCGATGCCCGATACCTTCCACGATCCGATCCAGCCCGATGAGCTCGACGGGCTTTTTGCCCGATTCGCGGGGCGAGGGCCGTGTGCCCTGGCGGTCTCTGGGGGCAGCGACTCGACGGGGCTGATGGTGCTGTATGCGGATTGGCTGCGTCGGCGCCGCACCGATCCGGGCCGCTGCACGGTGCTGACAGTTGATCATCGCTTGCGCTCAAGCTCGGCCGACGAGGCGCGTGCGGTTGGCGCGGCCGCCGCCGAGCTGGGTTTCCAGCATGTCACGCTCATTTGGGAAGGTGCCAAGCCCAAGGCCGGCATCCAGGCGGCCGCGCGCTCGGCCCGCTACCGGCTGATGGGTGAGTACATGCGCGAGCATGGCATCTCGCTGTTGCTCACCGCCCATACCCGCGACGACCAGGCCGAGACCCTGCTCATGCGCCTGGCGCGTGGCAGTGGCCTCGACGGACTTTCTGCAATGGCGCCGCTGACGCCCTTGGGTGAGCGTGGGCCAGGCGACGGCGATGCGAAAGACGGCGGCCTGTGGATCGGACGGCCAGTCCTGGATGTGCCCAAGGCCTGCCTTCAGGCCACGCTGGAGGCGCGTGGCATCCGCTGGATGGAGGACCCTTCCAACATCGCTCCGGAGTTTGAGCGCGCCCGGCTGCGCGCGGCGCGGGAGCAGCTCGACGTGCTGGGCCTCACTACGGATATGCTGGCGCTCAGCGCCGCGCGGCTGGCGCGGGCGCGGCGGGCGATCGAGGCGGTCGTGGACCGGCTGTGTGAGCCGCAGGCCAACGTGGTGACTGTCGACCCTTGCGGTGTCGTCCTGGTCGATCGGGTGCTTTTGCGCGAAGTGGCCGAGGAGGTGGCGCTGCGCGTTCTGGAGCGCGCGATCCTGGCGGCCGGCGGTGCCGGTGGGCGCGCCCCGCTCAGCAAGCTCGAAGCGGTGCTGTACGGTATCTGGGATACCCGTTCCGGGGCTCAGGCGCGATGGACGCTGGCGCGGGCGCTGATCACGGCAGAGGCTGCGACTGTCCGCATCGAGCGCGAGACTGGGCGCCAGCCGCTGCCTGAGCTGACGCTTGCAGCGGGCGAAACCACGCTTTGGGACGGCCGCTTCCAGGTGACGGTCGGCGCAGGCTATGCCGGCGGGGCGGCGCAGATCCGCGCGCTGGGCGACGCTGGCCTGCGCGACTTGCGACGTCGGCGGCTGATTGCCGCCGAGGCTCCGACGCGTGCAGCTGCAACCGTGCCGGCGTTCTGGCGCGAGCGGGACATCGTGGCGGTGCCGTCGCTGGACTATTGGGGGGCCGGGAGCGGTGTCGAGCAGTTGGAGGCCGAGTTCATCGGCCTTGGAAATCCTCGACAAAGCGCAAACGCGGGTGTGACCGCACGCGATGCCGCAGCAGCGCGGCATCGCCCAACCTAGGTGTGAATTGGCTAGGTGCGAACTGGTGAACGAATGCTGGCAGCATAACGGGCGTGCGGAAAGCTGGGGCAGACTGCTCGCCTCGTCGCGGCTTTGACGTCGAATGCCGATGGCCGGCCGGACTGACTCCGTCCCTGCGGCGGGCCGAAACTTGGCAAAGGCGTGGTACGCACCTATGTTAGACCGCGTTGCAGGCATGGACCGGAAGGCGATACGCCGGTTCGCTTAACACCTTGGGGCGGCGGCGGATCGGCGGCCTCCTGGGGCACAAAGGAACCCCAATGAATTCGAGCTTCCGGAACCTTGCGATCTGGGTTGTCATTGCCCTCTTGCTGGTGGCCCTCTTCAATCTGTTCCAGGGCGGCGCGCGCACGAGCGGGCGTGGCGACGAGATCAGCTACTCGGATTTTCTGTCCGGCGTTGAATCCGGCAGCGTCGGCGAGGTCGTCATCTCGAAGCACAAGATCACCGGCAGCTACCGCGACAAGAGCGCCCGCTTCTGGACCAACTCGCCCGAGGACCCGAGCCTCGTCTCGCGGCTG
>DASURA010000361.1:0-5454 GCA_036280295.1 Hyphomicrobiaceae bacterium | reverse complement strand
GAAGGCTTCGGGCGGCAGCAGCATAAGCGTTGCGAAATCGCGCAGTCTGATAGGCGCGCCTTGCGTGGGAGAGGCGACTGGCAGAACGGTGCCGCTCACGATTACTATAACAGCGCGCCCGCTTGGCAAGGCCCGGATTGGCCTTTCGCCTCGATTTGGCAACCACTGTGGTGTGCTGCGACGAGCACGCGGGGAATGTCCGGGAATTTGCGACAGGGGAGGCATCTTAGGATGCATACGGCATGAGCGACAGGCCCCAAGATCGAGCGAAGGGCCTGACGCCCGCGCGCCCCGCCTCGACAGTGGTGATCCTGCGCGACGCGCCGGCGGGTATCGAGGTGTTCATGGTGGTGCGCCACCACCAGATCGATTTCGCCTCGGGTGCGCTGGTGTTTCCCGGCGGCAAGGTCGACCCCCAGGATGCCGGCGAGGCATGGCGCGAGACCGCCGATTTTCCGGCTGCACCCGACCGCTCGTTCTTCGTCGCCGCCGGCCGCGAGACCTTCGAGGAGGCCGGTCTGGTCCTGGCACGCCGGCGCGGCTCCGCGGACCTGATCGACGCGAATGCGGCCGACCGGCTGGTCGCGGCGCATCGCGCGCGCTATTAGAGCGGCGAGCCGAGCCAGGCCATGCCGAAGCAGATGAGGAGCAGGCCGAGGAGACCGATTGAGGCCCGGTCCCTGACGGCGAAGGCCACCGGGTCGTCCATCATCTCGCCTCGCACGGTCACCAGCCAGATGCGGACGACGAACAGGAAGACCAGGGGCGGGAAGCCCCATAGCCAAGCGGTGGCGCCGTAGAAGCTCTTGAGGAACGCCTCCTCGACGATATAGAGCACCATGATCATGACGGCACCGACGCCCGCCGCCAGGCCGACTGTGAGCACCATCGGCGCATCGACCGGCCGGTAGCCCCGGCCCTTGAGGGCATGGGCCTTGTTGACGATGGCCCGGCTGATCTCGGTGTAGCGCTTGGCGTAGCTGAGCGAGCCGAACAGGAACATCGAGAACACGAACAGCCAGGGCGACGGCGGTGCGTCGGCTGACGCAACACCGATCCCGAGCCGGATGGTGAAGAGCGTGGCGAGTGTAAAGCCGTCCAAGAAGGGCACCGTCTTCACATAGAGCGAATAGGCAAGCGTCAGCGCCAGATAGGCGAGCAGCGCCGCGCATGTGCTCCAGGAGATGGCGGCAGCCAACGCAAGGCCGGCCGGGATAAGCAGCGCGGCGAGGCTGAGCGCGGTGGCGGCGGAGACCCGCCCGCTGGCAATCGGCCGCTCCTTCTTCGACCAGTGCACGCGGTCGTCGGCCACGTCCCAGATGTCGTTGAGGATGTAGGTGCCCGACGCGACGCAGCTCAAGGCCAAGAACGCGACCAGCGCCTCGCTGATCTCGCCGAGGACCATGAAGCGGCCGCTGAGGACCAGCGGGACCAGCACCAACAGGTTCTTGACGCATTGATGCAGCCGCAGGCTCCAGGCCAATTCACGCACAACCGAGACGGGCGCGAGGGCCGGATCGCCGGCTGGGTCGGACATCTCGATCGCAATTCGGCGGGTCAGCGCCCCGGGCGGAGCGTTCCAGGCGATGGTGACGGCTCCGCGCCGCTGCAGCACAGCATCGTAGCCGTCCGGGAAGCGCTGAAGCACGTCCGCCGCACCGCGCCGCGATCCGAGCCCGCGCGGCACCACAATCATGCCGGCGAGACCGGGATTGAGCGCCACCAGTGCCTGAAGCAGGGGCGAACACCAACGGCTGGCGAGGTAAACCGGCCGCCCCTCGGTTGCGGCGCGGGCAAGCAGGCCGGCCAGGCGCGGACTCAGGCTCAACGAGCCAGGGACCCCCGCCGCAACCAGCCTGCGCTCGACGCAGGCACGGCCTCCGAGCAGCCAGATGGCGACGGAGAGCAGCCGCGGCAGCGATGCCTTCACATAGGCGAATAGCGCGATCACCAGGAGCCCAAGGCCACCTCCCGCGACCCGCTCGGCAACCACGAACGGGATGCCGACCTCGACGGACAGGCCGCTTTCCGGCACGCGTCCACCGTCGTCCATGGTGGCAATCCTCCTTGGCAACCGCAACCGAGAGCCATCCGGGGCAATAAGGCCGGGGCTGTGATCCGAGCTTGTCTATCGGATGCTGAACCGCGCATGAACCCGGCAAGGGGGAGCGGGGCCGCTATCGGAGCGAGATCGCCCAACGGGCTGGACGGGGTCAGCCCTTCAAGGTGCCCACGTAGTGCAGCAGGACCTCGCGGCTGTGCGGACGGTCGCGATGCTCGATCAGGTAGATCGCCTGCCAGGTGCCCAGCTGCGCCCGGCCGGCCAGAACCGGCACGCCCAGGCTTGCCGATGTCAGCATCGACCGGATGTGGGCCGGCATATCGTCCGGACCTTCGGTATCATGGCGATAGCGCACGGAGCGCGGAGCGAGGCGCGCCAGGGCATCCATGAGATCGCGCAACACGTCCGGATCGGCGTTCTCCTGGATCGTCAGCGATGCCGAAGTATGACGCACAAAGACCGTCAGGAGGCCGTCGGCAGCGCCGATGGCGGCCAGCCACTGCGCGATACCGGCACCGATATCGGTGAAACCAGGAGCTTTGGTCTCCACGCGAACAAGTTGGTGAGCCTGGTGCAGCACGCGAGTTTCTCCTCCATCGCTGGGGCATCTGCCGAAGCGCCATACACCGGCCGGTGCACACATTGCGGAGCATCTCGACACATTCAACTAAACGTCTGTATCTTAACTAAAACTTTACAGCCGCGCGGCAATGGTTCAACGTTAATGCCAACGCCGCTGTCTCCTGCATCCCGCGCTCGTCGGCACTTCGATCGGCTCCGGAGCGCTACGGATGCCGCGGACCGCAATGGCGCCGCCATCCCATCCCGCGTGTCGATGACAGGGAATGCCATGCTCTCAACCGATCGCTCAGAGTCCAGAGCCGATCAGGCGCGCCGCAACACGCCGCGCATGGCGCCTGACGCCGTGCGCCAGGCGGAGGCGCGCGAGATGCGCGATCCCTGGCTTGATCCCTGGGACGACCGCTCTGCCGAGGCGCTCACCCGTCTCTATGAGTCGGAGGAGGGCCGGCTGTCGAAGCCGGCCTCCGGCGACCGCGCACGGCGTCCGCGCACGGCGTCCGAGGGCGAGACCGACCAAGCAACGGCGCCTGAGGACGGCATCGATCACATCTGGCTGGAGCAGCACCTTTCCCGGCTGGTGGAGCGGCTGCACGGCTCGCTGGCGCGGGCCAATCCGGAGCACACGCTTCAGGTGCTCAGCGGGCGTTTGGAGGCAATCGAGCAGCGCTTCAGCTCCATGCTGGGGCGGCTGGCACAGCGGGCGGACCTGGACCCCTTGCGTACGATCGAGGCGCATATGCTCGATCTCGCCGGCGAATTGGAGAAGGCCCGCGAGCGCCTGGACCGGATCGGCGCCATCGACGAGCAGTTGCGGACGCTGGCACGCAAAGTGGATGAGGCCGGCGAGCAGCGGGTGGGCGGCCTGGAGAGGTTGTTGCGCGACTGCATCGCCGAATGGCGCGAGGGCGAGCAGCGCACCGCCGGCGTGCTGCACAATATAGAGGAGGCGGTCGGCCGCCTCGGCGAGACGGTGGACGCCATGGAGGCGGCGCGGCCGGCCCCGGACCTCGCGGTGCCGACGCTGACCGGCTCGGAGCTGGAGCGGATCGCCGGCGTGCGCGGCTCGGGGCTGGCTTCCGGGGCCGATGACGATGATGACGAGGCGCAGCCGGCGTCGCCGCTCTACCATGCAACGCTGGATGCCGCCGACTACGCCCCCAAGCCGTTCGCGGCGGAAGGGACATCGGGCAAACCCTATCCTCCCATGGCAGCGGCGGCGCGGCAGAGCGCCAGCCTTGCCGATGACCTTCTGGCCTGGTCGCCAAAGACGGGCGGCAGATTCGGCCATCAGTCCGGGCCGAAGCTCACGCCCGGCGCGATCCGCATTATGGCGCTGCGGGAAAAGCTGCGCCATTCCGCAGCCCACGGCCGCGAGCCGATGCCGCCGTTCCTGACGGAGTCCTTAAAGGGGGGCCCATCGGAGGGCGCCATCGGTTTGACACGGCTCAGCCTGCTGGTGATGGCGGGTGCGGCCTTCCTGGCGGGGAGCACATATTATCTCTACCAGGCGCTGGTGAGCGCAACGCCGACAAGCCCGGCGATGATGAAAACCGGCCATCCCAGCGCCATCCAATCCGACCTGGGACATACCATCGAGCGTGGCAACGGCAAGGGCGCGAGCTAAGGGGCGAGCCACACCATCCGGCACCGGTCACGGCCAGACCGCGGCCTCCGAATGGCGCCGGCGCTGGGGATTTCCACGTCCAGGGTTGCATTTCCCAGGCACTTGGTGCCCTATCGCGGAGCGCGCGGAACGGTGCGCCGGCTTGGCGCTGCCCCAATGGCCGTGGCGAGACCAGGAAGGACCGGCGCACGCACCGCCAGCAAAGAACGCTTGGGACCTTGGCGTAATGACCTTCGGTCTGCCAGTCACGTTCCACCTGCAGGCTCCGGGGGGGCTTGCCGCAACCCCTGCGGCTGCCGGCAAGGGAGTGGGCGTGCGGGCGATCGTGGATGGAGCAGGAGGAGCATGCTGATGCAGTGGCTCCATCGCCATCGGGCTGCCGTCGCCTTCCTGGGCGTGCTCGTCCTCGGCCTGCTGGCGCCCGGCATCAGCGAGACTTTCGCCCAGCGGCGCAAGCCACCGATGGTGGCCAGGGAAGCACCGGGCGTCCGCCAGCAGGAGGTCAAGCGCGAGCAGCAGCCAGGCGTCAAGGAGTCGGTCGAAGCTGACGTATCGGCGCGCAACATCGCCGTCACCTCGAACTTCAACGGCACCGAGATCGTGGTGTTCGGCGCCGTCGACGGCAGCCAGCAGCCGAGCGCGGAATCCGGCTACTACGACATCATTATCGTCGTCGAGGGCGTGCCGAGCCGCATGGTGGTCCGTCGCAAGAGCAACGTGGCCGGGGTGTGGCTCAACACCAGCTCGGTCATCTTCGACAACGTGCCGAGCTACTACGCGGTGGCGTCCAACCGCCCGGTTGACGAGATCGCGCCGGAGGAGACCCGGGCGCTGCACGGCATAGGGCTGCATCATCTCAAGTTCACGCCGGCGGTCGGCCAGAGCCAGCCGCTCTCCACCGAGGACCTGAAGCAGTATCGCGATGCCGTCGTTCGGTTGAAACAGAAGGCCCGTCTGTACGTGCAGAACCCGTTCGGCGTCGGCTTTACCGGCAAGAGCCTGTTCCGGGCCAGCGTGGTGCTGCCAGCCAACGTCACGGTGGGGCCGTTCGTCACCCACGTCTATCTCTTCCGCGAGGAGAAGCTGCTGTACCGGGTCTCGGTGCGTCACACCCTGGGTCGCGAGGGGCTGGAGTACTACCTGCACGCCTTCGCCTATCAGTTGCCGACTCTGTACGGTCTCACGA
>DASURA010000360.1:0-50958 GCA_036280295.1 Hyphomicrobiaceae bacterium | reverse complement strand
AAGATGACGCCGCACGCCCGGCACTTGTCGGGCACAACCCTGAGGACGCTGCTGCGCAAGCGGGTCTTGCAGCGCGGGCAGCGTCCGCGCGACTGCAGCACGCTGGCCGCCCCGACGAGGGCCAGCACGAGGCCGAGCAGCAGGGGGCGCAGCCAGGCGATGGTGCTGAAGTGGTAGACCGCCAGGCCGCCCAAGGCCAGGACCGCCATGCCGGTGATGTGCAGCCAGCCGACCCAGCTCTCCCAGCGCCACAACGGCTCCATCTCATCGGGCGGCAATTCCGGTGGCAGATGCATTGCCGCTGCGTGATGAGGCTGGACAGTCCCCTCATCAGACATGGGCTGACCCGATCCGCTTGACGGCCGCGATCGGCGTGCCTGCCCGGGCGATGCGCTCCACCGCGCCCTTGAGAGGCTCGGCGGCAACGGCCATATGGGTGGCATTGGCGTGGAGCAGCGTGACAGGGTCGGTCAGCAGCCCGACATGACCCTTCCAGAAGATCAGGTCGCCGCGCTGCAGCCCGCCGAGATCCTCCCGCACCTCCAGCTCCGTCCCCAGCTCCGCCCGCTGCATGTCGCTGTCGCGCGGGCAGGTGAGCCCGGCCGCGTGCATGGCGGTCTGTATCAGGCCGGAGCAGTCCAGCCCCAGCCGGGTCTTGCCGCCCCACACATAGGGCGTGCCGATGAAACGCTCGGCGACGGCGATGAAGTCGTCCGCGAACGTGCCGATCCCGGCGAGGTGCCGCATCGGCACATAGCCGCCGTCGGCGAGCCTGCCGAAACTGGTGCCGATCTCCTCGACGCGAACCAGCGCGTTCATGGTGAGATGCAGGCCGGTGAGCGCCTTGGCATCGGCAGCAGCGTAGCGGAACGTGCCCGGCACGATCACCCGATGGGTGGGCATCTGCACCGCCGCCGACAGCGCGTCCGCGGCGACGTACCCAACATAATTGTCGTGGGCGAGTTGCACCCAGGCCAGGCCATCGCGCTCGTCGTAGACGGTGACGAGCTCGCCGTGCAGCACCTCGGTCGCCCAGCCCTCACGCGGCGTCGGCCGCGCCCACAGCCCGGTGGAGGCACGCACGACCTGCCGGACCTCGCCCGCCATGTAGCGCGGCGCGGCGATCTGCGCACGCAGCGCCTCCGCGGCGAGATCGTCGCGATAGGCGTGCCGGCGGGGGTCGAGGGCGGGTTTGGTCAATGTCGGTTCTGTCCGTGCTCGTGCTTCCATAGGGCGGATTAGCGGAGCGTAATCCGCCGATGCGCCGCGATATGGCGGATTACGGGCTTCGCCCTAATCCGCCCCACGTTCCACCCTCAACACCTCCAGCAGCGCGCGGGCGGCTTGCACCTCGCCGCCCTTCGGCCCGAGCGGCTTTGGGCCCGGGCGCCAGCCGAAGATGTCGAGATGCGCAAAGCGGCGAGCGTTCTTGACGAACCGGCGCAGGAACAGCGCCGCCGTCACCGAGCCGGCGAAGGGGCTGTCGGAGACATTGTTGATGTCGGCAACCGGGCTGTCGAGGTTGGCCTCATAGCCCGGCCAGAACGGCATGCGCCAGACCGGATCGCCGATGCGCAGGCCGGCCGCGGCGATGGCCCCGGCAAAGGCATCGTCATCGCTGTAGAGCGGCGGCAGCTCAGGCCCGAGGGCCACGCGGGCGGCGCCTGTGAGGGTGGCGAAGCTCACCAGCGCGTCGGGGCTCTCCTCGTCGGCCAGCGCGAGCGCGTCGGCGAGCACCAAACGGCCCTCAGCGTCGGTGTTGCCGATCTCGACCGTCTTGCCGGCGCGGCTCGTCAGCACATCGCCAGGGCGGAAGGCGTTGCCGGCGATGGCGTTCTCCGCCACCGGGATCAGCACGCGGAGGCGCACATCAAGGCGCATGGCCATCACCATATGCGCCAGCGCCAGCACCGCGGCGGCGCCGCCCATGTCCTTCTTCATGAGCAGCATGCCGCTCGCCGGCTTGATATCGAGGCCGCCGGTGTCGAAGCAGATGCCCTTGCCGACCAGCGTGACGGTGGGCGCGCCGGCCCTTCCCCAGGTCAGGTCGATCAGCCGCGGCGGCCGGGTGCTGGCGCGGCCGACGGCATGGATCATCGGGAAGTTCTGCGCCAGCAGATCGTCGCCGACGACGCTGGAGACGCTGGCGCCGTGGCGCTCGGCGAGCCTCCGTGCGACGTCCTCCAGCTCCTGGGGGCCCATGTCGGCTGAGGGCGTATTGATGAGGTCTCGCCCCAGCCAGACGCCGTTGACGATGGCCTGCACGCGGCTCAGCTTCGCGCCGGCTGGCAGCTTCAGCCGTGCCGCGCCGGTCTCGGCGTTGCCGCTCTTGTAGCGGCGGAAGCGATAGGCGCCGAGTCCCCAGGCGATGCCCGCCAGCTCCGCGTCCCTTACCGTGCCGGCCAGATGGTAGAGGCCCGCCGGCAACGCGTTCGCCAGCAGACCGACGAGCAGCTCGGGCCTGGCCATGGGATCGCCCGAGTCGCCGATGCCGAAGGCGACCCCGGCGAGCGAGCCGTCCACGCCAGGCAGCAGCAGCTGGCGATTGCCGGTTCCCTTGAACCCCGCGGCTTCCACCCAGGCGCGCTGCCCATCCGTCAGCGGCGCCTCGTGCAGCGATTGCGCATCGCGCACGATCCAGATCGGAACCGACTTGGCCTTGGCGTCGGCCGGCTCCAGCACAGCCTCGGCTCCCGAAGCAATGGTGTTTCCGTCTGATGGCATAGGCGGGCTCGCTGCGAGAGAGGCAAATGCGTCAGGGCGCATTTATCCCGGTATCATGCGCCATGGCAATTCCGCCGCCTGCAGCTGAGCCGCCACCGTGCTCAACTGAAATCATCGGTGCCCAGGAGCATCCTGAGGATCGCAGGCAGCGCGAGCAGGATGATGGCGGATACCAGCCAGATGCCAAGTGAGATCGGCGTGCTCGCCTTCAATCCCCGGAGGCGCTCGTAGATGGCAGCCGGTATGCCGGCGAGGATCAACGTCATGATGGCGAGCACCAGCGGTGTGACGTGGGCGTTGATGGCTGAGCGCGTCATCAGGGGATAGCCGCGCAGCGCGGCACCCAGCATGTAGTCAACGGAATCGAACACGGAGGAGGCGCTCCAGCCATCGAGCAGGCTGCAGGCGCTGGTCGCATCCACCACCTGGGTGCAGAGCGGCGCGATGCTCCAACCGTTGAACGCGGCACACGCACTGGTTGCGCCGATAAGCAGTGTGCGCGAGAGAGGGGTGGAAGTGCCCCCGACCGGAAGAGACATGACTAACCCCTAAAGCCGTACGCCCATCGCCATGGCGACCCAAAGCACGACGAGGCGGGCCGCGGCAAGCCAAGCCACGGCGAATGCCATCACGGCCGCCGGTGGAACGACGCGTGGCGTCATGGCTCCTACCGTTGCAATGACCGGATGCGTGATGGCTGCCAGGGCGCGCATGATTGCGTTGGATGGGCTGATCAGCGGCATCAGCGCCAGCCGCCCGAGCAGCAGGAGGATGAGAGCTGCCAGGACCCAGCTTGGTACGTGCAGGTACCAATAGGCGGCGAAGCTGGCGGTTTGCATCTGTGAGCTCCCCCAAATCTGGCCGTCGAGCCGTGGCAATGCTGGTTCCCAGCCGGTCGAAATGGGTTTGTGGATCAGTAAACCAACGGACGCAAGGCTCCGCATTTTCACCCCAACTTTGAGGATAATGCAGACCGTGGCTGCTGTGCATCGCTGGCCGCGTAACGGGAGGGTGCGGATATGGGCAATGCGGGCTGGGTACTGCTGGCGCTCCTGGTGCTGGTCGGCCTATGGCTGATGATGACCTACAACGGCCTGGTGACGCTGCGTCAGCGTTGCCGCCAGGCATTCTCCGATATTGATGTGCAACTCAAGCAGCGCCACGACCTCATTCCCAATCTGGTCGAGACGGTGAAGGGCTACGCCGCCCATGAGCGCGGCACGCTTGAAGCCGTGGTGCAGGCCCGCAATGCGGCGATTGCGGCGCACGGCCCGGTCGAGCAGGCGCAAGCCGAGAACATGCTCCAGGCCACCCTGCGCCAGCTGTTTGCCCTCGCCGAGGCCTACCCCGACCTCAAGGCCAACCAGAATTTCCAGCAGCTGCAGACCGAGCTCAGCGACCTGGAGAACAAGATTGCCGCCGCCCGCCGCTTCTTCAACAACGCCGCCGCAGAGTACAATGCCACGCGCGAGAGCTTCCCCGCGGTGGTATTCGCCCAGTCGATGGGCTTCGGCTCGCAGGATTTCTTCAACCTGGAGGAAGGCGAGCGCGAGGCCGTGCGCACGCCGCCACAGGTGAAGTTCTGAGAATCTCGCTCTCCCCATGTTCTTTTCGGGCATGGGGAGAGGGCCGGGGTGAGGGGCAGGGTCGGGCTCCGACATTGAGTGTGCCCTGCCCTCACCCCGCAAGCGGGGAGAGGGAGACACTGCGGGGAGAGGGAGATCCCGATGTTCCAAGCCTACGGTCTCTACACCCACATCCAGGCCAACCGCATTCGCTCCGTCATCCTGCTGATTGGCTTCGTCGCGCTGCTGCACGCGCTGCTCTACTCGCTCCTGGTGATCTGGAGCGCGCTGTACGGCGGCACATTCGAGGAGATCCTGGCGGGGGCCTGGTGGCAGTATAAGCAGTCGTGGCCGATTGCCGTGCTGGCAGCGGCGGTCTGGTTCGTCGTCGCCTATTTCACGCATCAGCTGCTGGTCTCCTGGGCAACCGGGGCCAAGGGCGTCACCAGGTCCGAGGCGCCGCAGCTCTACAATACGCTGGAGAACCTGTGCATCTCGCGCGGCCTCGCCATGCCGACCCTGCAGATCATCGAGACGCCGGCGCTCAACGCCTACGCCTCCGGCGTGCAGGAGGGCCGCTATGTCATTGCCGTGACGCGCGGGCTCGCGGATACGCTCGCACCCGACGAGTTGGAGGCGGTGCTGGCGCACGAGCTCACGCATATCCGCAACCGCGATACCCAGCTCATGGTGATCGCCATCATCTTCGCCGGCGTGTTCGCCTTCTTCGGTGATCTCATCATCCGCATGTGGGACTTCCCGTACGGCTGGTCGCCGACGCCCAGGCGGCAGCGGGCGCCCGCGGGCTCCGGCGACAACGGCTGGGGTCGCGGTGGGCGCAGCCGCGACGGCGGCGGCGGCGCGGCGCTGTTGGCCATCGTGCTGGCCATCGCCGTGATCCTGATCACCTGGGGCATCTCGCTGTTGATCCGCTTCGCCCTCTCGCGGTCGCGCGAGTACCTGGCCGACGCCGGCTCGGCGGAGCTGACCAAGAACCCGGACGCCCTGATCCGTGCGCTCAGGAAAATAGAGGGCCACGCCCGCTTCGACGTGCCCTCGCGCATGGAGGCGCTCTTCATCGAGAACCCGGTGAAGGGCCGTCTCACCGGCCTGCTGGCCACGCACCCGCCCATCGCCGACCGCATCGCCGCTCTGCAGCGCTACGCCGGAGCGGCAGCGGAGGCCAAGGCGTAGCGCGATTGGGGCGCAGCCCGTAATCTGCTTACACCCGTAGACGGCGGATTCGCTAATCCGCCCTACGACCAAATCCGCCCTACGATGATCGCCGCCCTCTCGCTGGGTGCAGCCGCCCGTCCTGCGCCCACAGGCTGACGAGAACGGCGGGGGAGGCATCCACGGCGCTGGCAAGTGCAGTCTCGGTTGCAACGTCGCGCATGTCCTCGACCGGCACTGTGCCATCGTTCGGAACCGTTATCTGAGGGCACGCCACTTTGGACGCATCGTCACCGTGCCGGCCCACGTCTTCCTTGCGGAACACGTAATAGCCGGCGAGGCTCAGGATCTTTCTGGACATTCCGCCTCTAATGACTGGTCTCAGGGCAACGCCAAAGGGTTCCGCTTTGCTCCGCCTGCATGTCGCAATTGCCCTGCCGCAGTGCAATGCCGTGCCGTTTCACTTCTACACACAGCGGTGTGAACGGTGTTCGTTCTGGCGAAAACGGCTGACCGCATCCCTCGTCGGGCGGGCACCAGCTTCGGCGCGGGGGGGGCAGATGCCGTACGCGGCCTTGGCATGGCCGGGCGAGCCACGTAGCATCCGCCGAGCCGCCACCGTGGCCGTCAGACACGCATGGCCAGTGTCGCGGCGGGAGGAATGAGGAGATCGGGGATATGGCCTTGCCGGCCGAGGTTGAGCAGATTTCGCGGGGCGATACCGCCACCGCCATTGCCATTCTGCGCCAGCGTTTCGGCGACCGGGTGCAGACCGGCGCCGAGATCCGGCGCCAGCACGGCAACGTCATCACCTGGATTCCCAACCAGCCGCCTGATGCCGTGATCTGGGTGGAAACGACCGACGAGGTGCGCCAGGTTGTGGACGTGGCGCGTGCGCACGGCGTGCCGATCATTCCGTTCGGCGCCGGCACCTCGCTTGAAGGCCACATCAACGCGCCGCAGGGCGGGCTGTCGCTCGATTTCGCGCGCATGAACCGCGTCCTGGCGGTCAACGAGCGCGACCTCGATGCCGTGGTGGAGCCTGGCGTCTCGAGGAAGCAGCTCAACGACCACCTGCGCGACATGGGCCTGTTCTTTCCGATCGATCCAGGCGCCGAGGAGGCGACCATCGGCGGCATGGCCTCCACCCGCGCCTCCGGCACCACCGCGGTGCGCTACGGCACCATGCGCGAGAACGTGCTCAATGTGACGGCGGTAATGGCCGACGGCTCGGTGGTGAAGACCGCCAATCGCGCCCGCAAGTCTGCTGCCGGCTATGACCTGACGCGGCTGATGGTGGGCGCCGAGGGCACGCTCGGCATTATCACCGAGCTTACCGTGCGGCTTTATGGCATTCCGGACAGGATCCTTGCCGCCGTGTGTCCGTTCGAGACCCTGGAGGGCGCCTGCAACGCCGTGATCCAGTCGATCCAGATCGGGCTTGGTGCCGCACGCATGGAGATCGTCGACGGCGAGACGGTGAGGTGCGTCAACGCCCGCGCCAAGCTGGGCCTGGCCGAGAAGCCCACCCTGTTCCTGGAGTTTCACGGAACCGAGGCCGGCACCCGCGAGCAGGTCGAGACCTTCCGCCAGATTGCCGAGTCCGAGGGCGCGATCCGCTTCGACTGGGCCGAGCGTCCAGAGGAGCGCAGCCAGCTTTGGAAGGCGCGACACGAGTTCTACTGGGCGGTGAAGGACATGTGGCCCGGCCGCGATGCGCTCGCCACCGACGTGTGCGTGCCGATCTCCAAGCTGGCGCAATGCCTGCTGGAGACCGAGGAGGATATCAAGTCGCTGGGCCTGATTGCGCCCATCGCCGGCCACGCCGGCGACGGCAACTTCCACACCCAGCCGATGGTCGACCGCTCCAACCCCAGGGAGATGGCGGCGCTGGACACGTTCCTGGATCGCCTCGCCCAGCGCGCCATCCGGCTCGAAGGCACCTGCACCGGTGAGCACGGCATCGGCCAGGGCAAGCAGAAATACCTCACGGCCGAGCACGGCGAGGGCGTCGCCGTGATGCGTGCCGTCAAGGCGGCGCTGGACCCGGAGAACATCCTCAATCCGGGGAAGATATTGCCGTCGTGAGAGGCATCAGACCTGCGGGTCTGATACGGCGCGGCTAGACTTTGGCCGTATCCAGGTTCCAAAAAGGGGGAATGGGGATCGGGAATGGGGGTGGGAGTCACGTCCGCGAAGCGTCATTGCTTCCCCACTCGCGATCTTCCGACTCCCCACCCCGCTTTGCCGAGTCGGAATTTTCCTGCAACGGTATGGTCTGCAGCCCAGCGCGGATGGGCTTTCCCTTGTTCCTTCCCCTCACCTGGCCCTCTCCCCGCAAGGGGAGAGGGGATCCGGTTGGCGCCTGGGCGCCGGCCACGATGGCGTTTGGGCCATCGCTGACTTGATTCAGCTCTGCGCTACCACCAGCGCCGCCAGCACCTCCCTCAGCGCATCCGGCAGCGGTACCGGGCGGTTGCTGGCGCGGTCGACGTAGACGTGGATGAAGTGGCCTTGCGCCGAGGCGGTCTCCTGCTCGTCGCGGAACAGGCCGATCTCGTAGCGGATGGAGCTGTTGCCGAGATGGGCGACGCGCAGGCCGGCGTGCACCTTCGCCGGGAAGGCGATCGGGCTGAAGAACCGGCACTGGGTCTCGACCGCCAGGCCGATGATGGCACTGCGCTCCAGATCTAGCACGCCGTTGCGGATCAGGTACTCATTCACCACCGTGTCGAAGTACTCGTAGTAGACGGCGTTGTTGACGTGCCGATAGGAGTCGTTGTCGTTCCAGCGTGCGGTGATCTCCAGGAAGTGGCGATAGGCGGCGCGTGTTTCCGGGGGTGTTCGTCCGTTCACTGCGCCATTCCTTGGAGCTTGCGTGTCTGTCTCATGGTCTCCTTAGTCCGCAGCAGTGCGGCCGATGCGTCTCACTTCGTTTTTTCCCGCAGCGCCTGATAGCGCGCAAGGCTCTCCGCCGGCCATGTGGCCTGCACGTCGTAGAACTCCGGCACCGCCCGCGCGCCCGGCGGCAGGATCAACCACGGCTGCTTCGAGGCGGTGTAGATGTGAATGTCGGGCGGCAGCCGGTCCGGCTCGTCCAGCGTGCCGACCCGGACGAAGCGCACGGCCTCGCCCGCCTGCGGATAGTTGCTCCACACCGCCACCCGGCACGTCGGACAGCGGGCAATACGCTGGCCCCTGCCGCTGATCGAGGGCGTCAGCACGATCTCAGGCTTCGCCGCCAGGTGCACCACGCGATCCGCCTCGTAGACGGCGTTGAGGGCGAACGCCCCGCCGGTCTCGCGCTGGCACCAGCGGCAATGGCAGGCATGCACGATGAGCGGCACGCCCTCCAAGCGATACCGCACCTGTCGGCATGTGCATCCGCCTTCCATGATGGTTTCCTGCCTTGCTGGAGATGACTGGTCTCAAAATGCGGCGCGGGTTGCGGGCAGACCCTGGCCCGTTGTCTCATATGCTGGCAAGATGAGGCCAGGGTTTGACTCCAACAACAAGCTGCTGCCGACCAGCTGCAACGATACGGAAGATGGCCGGCACAAGAACCGGCGCGTGGACGGCTGGCTGAGGTGATGGTACCAGACCCGTAGGGCTGACGACCCCTTCCACCGTGGCAGCAGCAGCGCCGGCCGCCTATATCAAGGGTCGAGACACAACGACCCACGGTGGACCCATGCTGTTCTTCCGCAAGACGCAAGAGATGCCGACGGCCGAGACCGCCCTCAAGGGCCGGCCCGAGCCGATCCCGACCGCCAAGACCCACTTCATCAATGGCCACGCGCTGAAGGGGCCGTATCCCGCCGGCACCGAGACGGCGGTCTTCGGGCTCGGCTGCTTCTGGGGCGCGGAGCGCAAGTTCTGGGAGACGGGCGACGGCGTCTGGGTGACGGCGTCGGGCTACGCCGGCGGCCTCACGCCCAACCCCACCTACGAGGAGGTGTGCTCCGGCCGCACCGGCCACAACGAGGTGGTGCTAGTGGTCTACGACCCGGCCAAGGTGAGCTACGCCGACCTGCTCAAGACCTTCTGGGAGAGCCACGATCCCACCCAGGGCATGCGCCAGGGCAACGATGTCGGCACGCAGTACCGCTCCGGCATCTACGTGACAGGTCCGGCCCAGCGCGAGGCCGCCGAGGCCTCCAAGGCCGCCTACAGCAAGGTGCTCGCGGCCAACGGCTATGGCCCGATCACCACCGAGATCGCCGACGCCGGCCCGTTCTACTTCGCCGAGGATTACCACCAGCAGTACCTGGCCAAGAACGTGAACGGCTATTGCGGTCTTGGCGGTACCGGCTTGAGCTGCCCCGTCGGCGTAGGGGTGAAGGCGTAGCCGAGAGGCAAGGGCGGATTGGGGCAAAGCCCGTCATCCGCCGTCTTGCCAAGCCAAGAAAAACCGCGGATTACGCTTCGCTAATCCGCCCTGCTGCCGTCTTGGGTGGACAGCATCTTTTCGTCAGGGTTCGCAGGATCGCCCGACACTTGCGAGCGATCCTGGGTTGCGGGGTGCCCCGGCTCCCCGTCTGGCGGCTGTGAGAAAAGTCTACTGTTGGCGGGCGCGGGTCCGAGATGGCGGCGTGCGGCGCTCGCTCATCTTGCGTCATGCCGGCTGCTGCTCGGCTTTCGCAAATCGAGAACCACGCCATTCGCAACGCTGCAAACGACCCAGAATGCTCGCCCAGCCGCACCACCCGCGTTGCCGCGAAGCGGACAGGGCAACACCGGCCTCCGGCGATTATGGTGGCAAGCCCCGCTCGAAGCCCCACCAGGCGTGCAGGCTGCGGCGCAGGCGGTCGGGGACCATCGGCTCCTCCGAGGTGGCGTCTGGGCGCACCGGCAGCAAGGGCGCCAGGGCCGCGCGCCAGAATGCTGCCGACCGATGCGCCCAAACGCTCACAAATGCCGCGGGACCAACGGGGGCTTCGGCGTTGAATCGCTCGACACCGTGTCCGAAGTGCTGCGCCTCGATGGCGGCCGACGACGAGATGGTGAGGAACTGCGCCTCTCGCACCGTGGCCAGCAGGGTGTAGATATTGGCGTCCGTGGTGTCGGCGGTGAAGTGGTGGCGCAGAGCGTCGAGCAGCGGGTTGTCAGGCGCCAGCGGGTGTGGCTTGAGAACCAGCCGGCGCCCACCGAGTGCCATCGCGACGCCCTCCATGGCCAGACTGTCGGGGAAGAAAGCACCGTCCTTGATCAGCGTGCGGTCATGCCTGGTCTGGGCCAGGAACACGCAGGCGCCGTTGCAATCGGCCGCAGCCGTATGGTGGCGATGCTGGAACCGGATCCTGCGCACGGCGTCGCCGACCTGACGGCGAGCCAGCAGGCCGGGGTGGTCGATACGGACTGGCCATGAGAACGTCAGGTTGAGCGCAAGATCGTCCAGGAAGCGGAGCGGGCTCACCTCAACATCCACCCAGGGGACGCCGATCCGGCCCAGCACCGCGCGCAGCAGCGGCGACAATTCGAAGCCGACCACCAGCGCGCGGTCATAGTCGGGGTGCAGCGCCTCGACCAGGGCCGAGGGGGGAGCTGTCAGCGCATAGGTGGCCGCCCAGGCCTCGACCGAGGGGGAATGGCCCAGCATCCGATACCATTCGGCGACGACGGCGCGGCCGTCATCCGGCTGGTTGCCACGATACCTGATGTCAGGCCACAGGCCGGTCAGCTCGTAGAGCACGCGGGACAGCTCGCCGCGCAGCCAGCGCACGTTGAAAAGCTGATTGGGGTCTCCATCCGCGGTCCGCAGGACATCACCGGTGACGACGATACGGTCGATACGCATGACGGACTCCTTACTCGTCTTACTCGTCGGACCGGCATCAACCTCTATCGGCTTCTCAGGTGCGGACACGACGCATCGCTCACCCGCGGTGAGCGCAGACGCAGAAAGTGCATTGCTGCAGGAAGAAGCAACGTCCGGCCCAGCCCAGCCGCTCGCACTCTCCTCGTGCTGGCGTTGAGTATTGCAGACTGAACAACCTTGTACACCATAGTGTTTCCGCTGTCATCCTATTTCGCACACGGCTGCGAGATTTCGTTGCCCCGGTGATGGACGCCTGCGGCAGGTTGACGTCGGCAGGCCGCACCCGGGCGCGCCGGCGGCCAAGCCGGCTGCATGCGGGTGACAGCGCGCCGGCCATGGGCTATTGCCTCGCCGCCATGCTGCATATCAACAATCTCAGCTACCGCATCCAGGGCCGCGTCATCTTCGACCGGGCGACGGCCGGCATTCCGGGCGGGCACAAGGTCGGCCTCGTCGGTCGCAACGGCGCCGGCAAGACCACGCTGCTGAAGCTGATTGCCGGCGAGGTCGCCCCCGACGACGGCGGTATCAAGGTGCCTCGCGCCACCCGCATCGGCTGGGTGGCGCAGGAGGCGCCAGGCGGGCCGGAGCGGCTGATCGACTTCGTGCTGGCGGCAGATGCCGAGCGCGCCAGCCTGCTCGCCGAGGCCGAGACCGCCGAGGACCCCGCGCGCATCGCCGACATCCACCAGCGTCTCGCCGACATCGACGCCTACGCCGCCCCCGCCAAGGCGGCGCGCATCCTGGCCGGCCTCGGCTTCGACGAGGCGGCGCAGCAGCGCCCCTGTGCGGAGTTCTCCGGCGGCTGGCGCACGCGCGTGGCCCTTGCCGCGGTACTGTTCACCGAGCCCGACCTGCTGCTGCTCGACGAGCCCACCAACTATCTCGATCTGGAAGGCACCCTGTGGCTGGAGGACTACCTGCGCGACTACCCCCGCACGATCCTCATCGTCAGCCACGACCGCGATCTGCTGAACCGCGCCGTCACCTCCATTCTGCATCTTTCGCAGGGCAAGCTGACACTCTACGCTGGCGGCTACGATCAGTTCGAAGAGACCCGGCGCGAGAAACAGCGGCTCGACCTGAAGCTCAAGAAGAAGCAGGACGACGAGCGCCGCCACATCGAGGCGTTCATCGCCCGCTTCAAGGCCAAGGCCTCGAAAGCCAGCCAGGCGCAGAGCCGCG
Organism: Hyphomicrobiaceae bacterium; assembly: GCA_036280295.1. Taxonomy (GTDB): domain Bacteria; phylum Pseudomonadota; class Alphaproteobacteria; order Rhizobiales; family Hyphomicrobiaceae; genus AWTP1-13. The sequence goes on along the minus strand of DASURA010000360.1, from coordinate 38,493 downwards.
TCAAGGCGCTGGCTCGCATGCAGCCGATCGCCGAGCAGGTCGAGGAGCGAGTGGCGCCGTTCCTGTTCCCCAACCCGGCCAAGGCGTTGGCGAGCCCGCTGGTGCGCCTGGAAGGAGCCGCCGCCGGCTATGTCGCCGACCGGCCGGTGCTGCGCGGGCTCGATCTGCGCCTCGATGCCGACGACCGCGTCGGCCTGCTGGGGGCCAACGGCAACGGCAAGAGCACGTTTGCCAGGCTGATTGCCGGGCGGCTGCCGGCGATGGCCGGGCGGCGCACCGCCTCCGACAAGATGACGGTCGGCTTCTTCGCCCAGCACCAGATGGACGACCTGCCCCCCCGTCTCACCGCCTACGACCACATCACCCGGCTGCTGCCCGAGGCGACCGAGGCGCAGCGCCGCGCGAAGCTCGGCACGCTGGGGTTCGGCGTCGAGAAGGCCGATACCAGGGCCGAGAAGCTCTCCGGCGGCGAGAAGGCACGCCTGCTGATGGCGCTCGCCACCTTCCACGCGCCGCACCTGCTGATCCTCGACGAGCCCACCAACCACCTCGACGTCGACGCCCGCGAGGCGCTGGCCCGCGCCCTTAACGACTACGAGGGCGCCGTGATCCTGATCAGCCACGACCGCCACCTCATCGACGCCTGCGCCGACCGCCTGTGGCTGGTGCGCGGCGGCACCGTGCGCGCCTACGACGGCGACATTGACACCTATCGCGCCGAGTGCCTTGCCGAGCGCGGGAGCGAGCCTGAGGCGATGCGCGGCGCCGGCGCCAAGGCGAATGGCCAGCAGCCGGCGCGGCTGCCGCAACAGGAGGTGCGCCGGCAGGCGGCGGAGGCGCGCGCGGCCCTCGCCCCGCTCAAGAGGCAGGTGACCGAGGCCGAGACCAGGATCGAGCGGCTGTCGAAACAGATAGCCGGAATCGATGCGTCACTCGCCGATGCAACCCTCTACGCGAAGGAGCCGGCACGCGCCCAGGCTCTCGTCCGCGAGCGCGGTACCCTGGAGCGCGCCCGCGAGGAAGCCGAGGAGGCCTGGCTCGCCGCCAGTGAGGCCTACGAGGCGGCGCAGGCGGCATCGTAGGCGCAACAAGCGTGCGCGGCGCAACGGCGCGAGCGCATTGCACCGCCCCCGAACCACGCCTCCACCGGCGTCACCGGCCTGCCGCGTACCCCTGCATCCCGCGCGGATTGGCTGCGGCCTTTCGGCGGGGGCCTTCCTGCGCGGTGGCGGTGAGGCGGCCCTCGGACCAGTCCGGACCCACCTCCACGGTATGGCCGCGCCGCTGCAACTCGGCAATGGTCGCCGCCGGAAGCCGGCCTTCGGCGACCAGCACGCCAGGCCGCGCCGTGCGGGGCCAGAACGACAGCGGAAAATGTTCGATGTGCCAGGCCGGTGCGTCGATCGCCTCCTGCAGGTTCATCTTTGCGGCGGATCCAGACAATCTGGCGTGACGCAGGAACAGCTGGCAGCTCCACTGGTCCTGCTGATCGCCGCCGGGCGTGCCCCAGCTCATGTACGGGGTGCCGTCGCGCAGTGCCATGCCGACCGACAGCGTGGAGCGCGGTCGCTTACCCGGCGCCAGCGAGCCCGGCAGGCCTTCGTCCAGCCAGAACATCTGCCCGCGCGTGCCCAGAGGCCAGCCCAGATCCGGGATGACCGGCGACGACTGCAGCCAGCCGCCTGACGGCGTGGCCGTGAACATGTTGCCGGCCGTGTCGATGATATCGATGTGCACGGTATCGCCGCGTACCTCGCCGTCGCGGGTCGGCACCTCGGTGCGGGCAAACGTGGGCTCGCCGGCACCTGCGCCAACTTCGCGCCCACCCTTGACGATCACCTCGCCGCCGTAGCCCTCGATGCGGCCGGGGCGCTGATCGAGCGAGGCGGTCTCGCCGACCAGCTTGCGCCGCCCGGCATTGTAGGCCTCCGACAGCAGCACCTCGATGGGCACGTCGACGAACTTGGGATCGCCGTAGAAGGCCTCGCGGTCGGCGTAGGCGAGCTTGGCGCACTCGACCCAGATGTGGATGAAATCGGGATCGGTGGGGGGGAGGCGGTCGAGGTCGAAGCCCTTGAGCAGCGCCAGCATCTGCAACAGCACAGGGCCCTGCGTCCACGGCCCCGGCTTCAGCACGCGGTAGCTGCCGTAGTCGAGGTGCACCGGGTCCTCCACCGTCGGTGCCCAGTTTGCCATGTCGTGCGCGGTGAGGACGCCGCGGTGCCTGCGGCCGCTCACGTCCATTACCTCGCTCCCGCGGCAGAAGCGGTCGACGGCCTCGGCGACGAAGCCCTGGCTCCAGGCGCGCCGCGCGCGCTCGATCTCCGCCTCGCGCCCGCCGCCGCCGGCCTCGGCCTCCGCCAGGATACGCCGATAGGTCTCGGCGTGCCGCTTGTTGGTGAACAGCGTGCCGGTCGGCGGCACGGCGCCGCCAGGCAGATACACCGCGGCCGACGTCGGCCAGTGATCCTTGAACAGATCGGCGACAGTGGCGATGGTGGCTGTGGCTCGCTCCACCAGCGGATGGCCGTTCTCCGCATAGCCGATGGCCGGCTCCAGCACGTCGCGCAGGCGCAATGTTCCGTAGTCGCGCAGCACCATCATGTAGGTCTCGAAGGTGCCGGGGATGCAGGCGGGCAACAGTCCGGTGCCGGGCACGATGTCGAGCCCGAGGTGGCCGCGATAATGGGCGATGGTGGCGCCCGCCGGCGCCGGGCCCTGGCCGCAGATCACCTTGGGCGCGGCGCTGCCGGCCGGGCAGAGCATCACCGGCACGTCGCCGCCGGGGCCGCACAGGTGCGGCTCCACGACCTGCAGCGTGAAGGCTGTGGCGATGCCGGCATCGAAGGCGTTGCCGCCGCGCTCCAGCACACCCATGCCGACCGCGGTGCCGATCCAGTGCGTGGAGGCCACCACGCCGAAAGTGCCGTCGATCTCCGGCCGGGTGGTGAACGGGCCTGGATTGATGTTGGACATGGGGATTGCGTACTCCAGATGGGAACGGCGAGTGGGGTTTAGCGAGCAGCGAGGGATCGATCCGACTCCCTACTCCCGACTTCCCCATTCCCGTTTTTTTCTTTCGGTAACGATATTTTCGTGCCTATGGCCTATCACCAATACGATCAGAGCGCGCACCCCCTCAAGGAGTCCACAGCCCATGCCGCTTGTGCCAGGCCTCGATGGAATCCTCTGGATACAGGTCAAAGGTGAGATCTCCCGGACCGATCGCCGGCTGCACCCAGTCCGCCTTGTAGCGCAGCATGAGATGCGTGCGCACCGGCGGCACCGGGATCGGCGTATCGATCGCCGAGGCGAACGGGTGCACCAGCTCTGCCCATTCCGGATCGTACAGCCAAAGCGCGGTCGCGCATTTGCGGCAGAAGTTGCGCTCCCCGGTGCTAAGGCTGCATGTCCCGCTCGCGGCGTCGGCGATCTGGGCGCGATAGATGCCGATCGCCCGCCGGCCCTTGACCTTCAGGCTGCTCGAATCGCCCATCAGATTGATGGCAAAGCCGCCGCCACCGGCGGTCTTGCGGCAGATGCTGCAGTAGCAGAGTTGATAAGGATAGGGCGTGTGCGAGCCGACCGCGAAGCTTACAGCTCCGCACCGGCACGATCCTTCAAGCACCAGTGGCATATCGTCTGCTTACGTATCTGTTCGGGTGTCGCATCCGCCGATTTGGCCCGCGGCCGATTGTCGGCACCATAGACCCGGACGGGACATCCATCAAACGTGTCGCTTTCGCCGGCCCTGGTAGCGGGCTTGCGCAGAAGGAACGGGGATTCATGCACCTGATGCTCCGTACAGCCATCCTCCCGGGTTTGGCGCTCGCCCTCGCCGCCCTCGTTGTCCCTGCTGCGCGCGGCTGGGCTGCCTCGGAGGAGATGCAGGTGGCGATGTCCGGCGGTACCCGCTCGGCGATCCTGGTGCCGGCCAGGCATCGCCGCGCGCCCACCGTGATCGTGCTGCACGGGGCGCTCGTCTCCGCCGAGCACACGCAGGCCTGGTACGGCTTCGACCGGCTGGCTGCCCGCTACGGCTTTGCCGTGGTCTACCCCCGCGGTGAGCGCCTGCTCTGGAACGACGGTCGTCCGGCAGCCCTGGGCTCGACGGCCGACGACGTAGGCTTCCTGCGCCGGCTTGCAGCCGATCTGGTGACCGGTGGCACGTCCGATCCGGCGCGCCTGTATCTGGTCGGCGTCTCCAACGGCGGCATGCTGGCGCTGCGCATGCTGTGCGAGGCGCCTGGATTGTATGCAGGCATTGGCACCATCATTGCGAGCATGCCGGAGACTGTCGGTGCCGCGTGTCGTGCGCGACGTCCGACTTCGGTCGTCATGCTGAACGGCACCGCCGACCCGCTGATCCCCTACCGCGGCGGCAAGGTGGGCTTCTCGAGCTGGCAAGGGCGCGTCTGGTCGGCCGAGGGCACCGCGGCCTTCCTCGCCCGCCACAACGGTTGCGGCGCGGCCACGACGGCGGTCGTCGCCAGGGCCAGGGATGGAGCCAGCGAAGGTGGTGCGAGAGCCGGGGCCAGGGTCCGTGGAACAGGCCGCGCGGCCGGCGGTGAAGGCGGGGTGACTCGCGTCGCCCGGCTCGACTGGGCGCACTGCAGCTCGGGGCGGGGCGTCACGCTCTACCGCGTGAAGGGCGGTGGGCACCAAGTCTACGGCGCCACCAATTTCCTCCCCATGCTGCTGGGGCCGGGCACCAGGCTCGTGTCGGGCCCGAGGGTGATCATGGCCGCTTTCGTGGGCCGTCCGAACTAGGCCTTGCGCCAACGCAACCGAATATCCGCCCCATCTTGATTCTTGTTTCGGCGGCCATGCAAAAGCGCAACAGGGTGCCGTAAATTGTGGGAATAATCTATATTGGCTCAATATGTTGTCGTTATTTTGGAGCGCTTCTATTTCCAATTCGAATATGTGAGCCGAACGCATTTTCGTCTTGAATATGTTTGGGGTCGGATAGAATAATCAGGTCGAGAACGAAGTTCGCGACCTCGCGGCGAATTGCGACGAATTGCGCGATCGGGGCACTTGGTCGGCTCAAGGAAGGCGCTGTCCGTATCAGGCCTATTGTAGCATCTTGTGCCGGTGGCGCGCCACCGGCCTGGATGTGGCAGGTCCGGGGGAGCCGGGGATGTCATTGCAACGGCCTGCCAGTCGATGCTGAGTCCGATGCCGACGGGCAGGCTGATCGCCGTCATCAACGAGGCGTATGCAGCGCTCAATAGCGAGAGCGATCTTTCGCCAGCGAACCCCAGGATCAACGCTGCGCTCACCGCCCTGGTCCAGGGCGTCATGGACGCGAGCGTGCACAGCAGCGATCCGGGCTGCGATCCAGCCGACGTGCTGGACCACCCGGATGTGCGGCCGATCTGGGCCGCGCTGCGCCACGGGCTGGCGCTGGCGGAAGGCGCCATGGAGCGCTGGTGGGCGCAGCGGCTCGTGGCTCTGGCCAGCACACGCATCGGCGATCTCGCCCGGTTCCCCTACTGGGACTGCTATCGGACCCTGGTGGCTGCCGAGCTGCGCCACGTGCCGCCCGGCCCCAAGCTCCGCTCAGGCGAGAGCGTGGCTGTCGTCGGGGCCGGTCCGCTGCCGCTGACGGCCATCTTTATACATGCGTTGGCGGGCGGCCTGCCGGTCACCTGCATCGACATCGACCCGGAGGCATGCCGGCTGGCCCGCGCCCTGATCGGCAAGGTGGGCCTCGCCGGCCTTGCCGTGCGCTGCATCGACGGCGCCCAGCACGACTACGCCAGCCACCCGGTCGTTCTGGTGGCAAGCCTGGTGCCCGGGAAGGTCGCCACCGTGCGGCGCATCCAGGCGACGCGCCCGCGCGCGTTGGTGGCGCTGCGCTCTGCCGAGGGGCTTTGTACGCTGCTGTACGAGCCGGTGGACGAAGCCGCGATCGCGGCCCTCGGTTGCGGTCTGGTCGCCCGCACCGGCCACAACCCGCGCGTCATCAACACAACGCTCTTCTACGATGCAGGCGCGGACGCGGGGTGCGTAGGCGGGGCCAAGCGCAGCGCAGACGCAACACATTCAACATCGGTCCCGCCGTAGGGTGTGTCGAGCGGCAGCGCAGACCCCCCGCCGTCAGGCGCGTACTTGCCCCGTGCCTTCCGTCTTCCCAATGTCTTGCGTCTTTGCTGACGCTCGACCCGACCGGGGCCAATGCGCTAAGCTCGACCCATGCAGACCAACTTCAAGCTCCAGCAGCTCAAAGACCCCCGCACCGCAGAGGTCGAGCGCATCTTGCGCAAGTGCGTGCATTGCGGCCTGTGCACGGCCACCTGCCCGACCTACGTGCTGCTCGGCGATGAGCGCGATTCACCGCGCGGGCGCATCTATCTGATGAAGGAGATGTTCGAGAAGGGCCGCAAGGCCAACGCCGCGGTGCAGCATCATGTCGGGCGCTGCCTCTCGTGCCTCTCCTGCACGACGACCTGCCCGAGCGGCGTCGACTACATGCACCTCGTCGACCATGCGCGGGCGCATATCGAGGCGACCGGCCGGCGCAGCCTGAAGGACAAGGCGATCAGGAAGCTGCTCGCGGCTGTGCTGCCCTATCCGCATCGCTTCCGCTGGGCGCTGGCTGCCGCCCGGCTGGGCCGCCCGTTCGTGGGCCTCCTGCGCAAGCTGGGGCTCAAGGAGGTGGTGGCAATGCTGGAGCTGGCGCCCAGGGAGCTCACGCGGCGCGCCGCCTTCTCCGGTCCGGGCACTGCGGCCACCAAAGAGGTGCGCAGGAAGCGGGTGATCCTGCTCGCCGGCTGCGCCCAGCAAGTGCTGCGACCTGAGATCAACGACGCCACCATCCGCTTGCTGGCGCGACGCGGGGTGGATGTGGAGGTGGCGCCCAACGCCGGTTGCTGCGGGGCGCTGGTGCATCACATGGGGATGGAGGCGGCGGCCCAGGAGATGGCGCGGCGCAACATCGATGCCTGGCTCAAGGTGATGGAGAAGGGCGACCGCATTGACGCCATCATCATCAACGCTTCGGGCTGCGGCACCACAGTGAAGGACTATGGCCACCTCTTGAAGAGCGATCGGCAGTACGCGGAGGCGGCAGCCAGGATCGCCGGCATGACCCGCGACGTAACGGAGTTCCTGGCTACCTACGAGATGGGGCCGCCGAAGCGCTGGTCGTCGCTGCGCGTCGCCTACCACTCGGCCTGCTCGATGCAGCATGCCCAGCGCATCCACGACGAGCCGCGCCAGCTCCTGCGCAACGCCGGCTTCTCGGTGTCGGAGGTGCCGGAGGGGCACCTGTGCTGCGGCTCAGCCGGGACCTACAATATTCTGCAGCCGGAGATCGCCCGTGACCTGCGTGACCGCAAGATCGGCAACATCAGGAGCGTGCGGCCGGATATCGTTGCCGCCGGCAATATCGGCTGTATCGCCCAGCTCGGGCCGGCGATGGACATTCCGTTGGCCCATACCGTGGAGCTGCTCGACTGGGCCTACGGCGGCCCGGTGCCGCGTGGCCTGGAGGAGCTGGCCGAGCACGTGCACGAGGTGCCCGACGCGACCGAGCGATACGTGGTGACGTAAGTCGGCAAGGGCCGTTTGGCCTGCCGCGGCGTGCCGCCGCCTTGCCTCGGACGCCATGTCGCGCCGGAGCTTGTTCCCGGTATCCAGTCAACGGAAGAATCTGGTGCGCGCGGTCGATGGATCCTGGGAGCGTCGGCCTTCGCCAGTACCGGCAAGTGCCGGGATGGCAGCAGCTCAAAGCCGCGGGCGTCCGCCGGTGCCGCCGTCCTTGCGGTACCAGACATAGGCCATGGTGACGGCGGCGGTGAGCACCATGGTGCCGAGGATGTCGGCGCGCAGGATGAAGTCGTACCAGAGGCTGACGCCACGGCTGTAGTTGCCGCGCGACATCAGAAGGCTGTTGGCGACGACGATCACGAAGAAGACGGCGGCGGTGAGCCCGACGGCGGTGAGGATCTCCAAGGCTTTGCGCATTGCGGTCGATGGCGGCATGCGAACCCCCAAGTTCTTGCTTCTGCGCCTCCAGGGCCATGCCGCGGCAAGCCTGCTGCGCCAGTTCCATACGTAGCCCGCGGGGCAGCTTATGGCGGAATCTTAAGCCGATTCGAGCGGCAGGGGTTGGAAGTACATTCCACGTTTCAATACGTCAGCACGGCCTTGATCGCGGCCAGCTCCGCCTTGGGGTCGGCGTAGGCTTCGTAGGCTTGGCCGCCTGAGCGGCGGTACCAGTAGCGGGCGTTGCCGGCATCGCCCTCGATCTTGTGCAGCACCGCGTGCACCCAGCAGAAGGTGGGATCGCCCTCGTCCTGCTGCACGATCTCGTGCGCCCCGGTCCAGTCGCCGGCGATGGCGAGATCGACGGCGCGGATCAGATCCTCGCGGGTCGGCATGGCGCTCTCCTTGGGCTTGGGCACCGCGGTGTCTAGCACCTAGAATAGCAAAAAAGGGCCGGTATTACCGGCCCCTCTCCAAAAGCGCATCATCCCACGGGAGCGGCGGACGCCGGCCGCCGTCTCAGCGTGTCAGCACCGCCACCAGGGCGCGCGGATTGCCGCCGTTCTGGGCGATGTAATCCTCGAACAGCTGCTTTAGGAACGGCGTCATCCACAGGCCCAGGACCATGGCGTCGCGCACCTTGTAGCTCTTGCCGTGCTTGGACAGCAGCCAGCGCACCTCGTAGGAGCTGCCGTCGGCCAGCGTAACCGTCGAATCGACCATGACGCCCCCGCTGCCCCGGATGCTCTCGTTTGCCCACTCGACCTTGGCGACCGGATATTTGGGGGCCTGGGTCGCGGCGTAGCGGCCGATGAAGCGCACCATGCCGCCGTAATAGGTATTGCGCTCGGACCCGGACAGCTGATCGCGGTAGGTGCCCAGCGAATAGAGGCCGATATAGGACACATCGCCGTAGCGCTGGATGACGCTGGACATGACGCCGGGCGAGCGGGAACGTGCCGCGGCCATCAACTCGCGGCCGACTTGCGCCATGAATTTGACTGCTGGATCGGCAGCAGCCGCGGGGGACGGCACGACCGTCAGCCACGCCAGGCATGCAATGACCAAGGCGTACCCCGTGAAGCTTACTGCCGGGAGCCGCAATTGCCAGCTCGACCTTGCCCACCGCAGGGTACCGAAAAGCGTGGACATAATATGTTTGACCCCTTTGTTGTCTGTCCAGACGCAGGGGGTGCCCCCGCCCGCTGCGTCCGAGACACGCACGGGACTTTGACCATCGTTGGGCTGGAAGGTCAAAGATATTGGTATTTCGAGGTTACATAGTCACTGCGTCGAGCGGGCGGGTGTGGCAAAAGAGCTGCTGAGGCCGTACAGGGCTGGCGCCACATCCGTTCGAGGCGCCACCAGCCAGCCCTCAGTCTTTGATTTCAGGCAGATGGTCGATCTGCTCGGAATCCAGGTCGACACTGATGAGGTTGGGCCCCTTGCGGGTGAAGCGGTCGCCGGGGATGGCGATAGTGCGGCCGCCGAACCCAAGGAAGCCTCCGGTCCGCACCAACAGGGCGACCACGTTGCCGCCAGGACCCTTGCTGACGGAGCGAACCTCGCCCACCTTGGTCCCGTCGGATGAGAACACGGCAAGCCCTTCCAGGCTCTGTGGGGCTGGTGTGGCAGGCGATTCGGATGGCTTGACGGCCGGTTCCGTGGTGCCAGGCGCCGCCTGTTGGGCAGCCGCCGCATGGCTTCCGAGGGCCAGGATGGCGGCTGCGCACAGAAGCGAACGGATCTCCGCAGTAGACATGGCGATGGCTCCAACCTGCAAGGGCAGACAGCGGCGCCGCGCGCAGCGGGGCCGCAGGCCGTGCCGTTTACGGGCTTCAACGGGAGCGGGCGCCGGTGGTTCCTGCGAACCGGTCTGCCGTCGTCAGGCAGCCACTGTGTCGACAGCGCTCTGAAACAGGCGGCAGCCGTCACTGCCGCCGAGCAGGGGCTCGATCAGCCTCTCGGGGTGCGGCATGAGGCCCAGAATGCGCCGCCTGCCGTCGCAGATTCCGGCGATATTGTGCTGCGAGCCGTTGGGATTGGCCTCCGGCGTCGCGTTGCCGGCCTCGTCCACGTAGCGGAAGACGATCCGGCCCTCCGCCTCCAACGCGTTGAGCGTGTCCGCGTCGGCAAAGTAGTTGCCGTCGCCGTGGGCGACGGGCAGGCGGATCACCTCGCCGGATCGATAGCGGCTGGTGAACGGCGTTCCGGTCTCCTCGACTTTGAGCCAGACATCCCTGCATACGAACCTCAGGGAGGCATTGCGCATCAGGACGCCCGGCAGAAGGCCGGCCTCGCACAGCACCTGGAAGCCGTTGCAGATGCCGATCACCGGTACGCCGGCCCTGGCCTTGGCCACCACGTCCCGCATGATGCGCGAGTGCGCCGCCATGGCACCGGTGCGTAGGTAGTCACCGTAGGCAAAGCCGCCGGGCAGCACGATGAGGTCCGACTCGGGCACCTGCGGCTCGGCGTGCCAGACCATGCTGACGTGGCCATCGATGACCTGCTCGATGGCAACCTTCACATCGCGGTCGCAGTTGGAGCCCGGAAAGACGATGACGGCAGCGCGCATTGCTCTGGCAGTCCTCTCGTGATTGGGCCGCTACTTGCCGGCCTGCTCGGCCTTCGCCGCGGCGCTGAGCTGGAAGCTCGCGAAGAATGCATCAATGGTGCTGCGCTGCGTGTCGAAAACCTCCTCGGGCGCGCGGGCGACCAGCCGGAACACCGCATCGGGACCGATGACGTGGCGCACGAGGGCGTGCCGCCTGCCGATCTGGAGGAACTTGATCTCGGCGCAGGTTACATCTGCGGTGTAGACGAGGTCTTCGCCTTCGACCGCCTGGCTGAGGTTCTCGATCTTGGCGCGCGCCTGGTCGGACTCGCCGCACACGGCTTCGGGAATCTCCGCCTTGAAGCTAGCCTCGGTATAACGCTTCAGCAGGCCCGTGATGGAGGTATCGCCTTCCCCGGTAAGCGACTCGGCCGCGACGCTGAGGAGCAGGGACCGGGCGGCGCTGGCTACGGCGCTCTTCTTGGGGTCGAGATCCACTGCGCAAATGGCGTCGACGGTACGCGGGCCTTCCACGTGACGGCATCCGACCGGCAGCGCCACGGTGTAGCGATGCTCGCTGCCCCGGTAGATTGTTGTCTCGGTAGCGGGCGTCTGCGCCAGGAGCGGAGTGACGCCCAGAGTTCCTGCGCCGATGGCCGCGGCGAGCACCATCAGGCGAGCGGCGGTTGCGTCCTGCGGCCTCCAGGCGATCCGACTGCGCCTTCCTCGCTCCCTCATCGAATAATCTCGTAGGCGTAGGTTTCGATCACGGTGTTGGCCAGAAGGTCGCTACAGATCTTGTCCACCTGCTCGCGCGCCCTTTCCTCATCGCTCTCGTTGAGCTCGACCTCGATATACTTGCCCTGGCGTACCTCATCGACGCCGTCGAAGCCGAGGCTCTTGAGGGCATGCTCGATGGCCTTGCCCTGGGGATCGAGAACACCGTGCTTCAGCGTAATCTTGATACAGGCCTTCATGACTCCGTCCGAGATGCCAACCCAATTGCGGAAACGGTATCAGACCCGGAGGGTCTGACACCGTGCACGAGCTAATTCGGCTTGGAGCTGACCAGCACCGGGCCGCTGCCTCTTGGACGCGGGCTGCCGGCCAGGACGCCGAGCCGCCGCGCCACCTCCTGATAGGCCTCCAGCACCCCGCCCAGGTCGCGCCGGAAGCGGTCCTTGTCGAGTTTGTCGGAGGTGGCGATGTCCCACAGCCGGCAGCAGTCGGGGCTGATCTCGTCGGCGAGCACGATGCGCATCTGCTCGTTCTCCCACTCGCGGCCGAACTCGATCTTGAAGTCGACCAGGCGGATGCCGATACCGAGGAACAGCCCGACCAGGAAGTCGTTGATGCGCAGGGAGAGCGCCATGATCTCGTCGATCTCCGGCGGAGTCGCCCAGCCGAAGGCGGTGATGTGCTCCTCGGTGACCATCGGGTCGCCGAGCTCGTCGTTCTTGTAGTAGAACTCGACGATCTGGCGCGGCAGCGGCTTGCCCTCCTCCAGGCCCAGCCGTGTGGCGAGCGAGCCGGCCGCCACGTTGCGCACCACCACCTCGAGCGGGATGATCTCCACCTCGCGGATCAGCTGCTCGCGCATGTTGAGGCTGCGCACGAAATGGGTCGGCACGCCGATCTCGCCCAGGCGCAGGAAGATGTATTCGGAGATGCGGTTGTTGAGCACGCCCTTGCCCTCGATCAGCGCGTGCTTCTTGTTGTTGAACGCGGTCGCATCGTCCTTGAAATGTTGAATCAGCGTGCCGGGCTCAGGTCCCTCATAGAGCACCTTGGCCTTGCCCTCATAGACACGGCGCCGCTTGTTCATTTCTCGTTGTCCTCTTGAAATGTTGGTCGGGGCAGGATCGAGAGGAAATGCGCTTCCCTTGTCGTTGCAGCGTCTCCTGTGTGCTGCGGCGCACAACGAGGCCCTGTTCGGTAAGGCAGGCTGCGCCGAACACTACCCGAAGGGCGTCCGCGAAACAACGCCATGGCCGCACCACAATCGGTTGGAGTCGACACCTTTCCTTGCCACCCTCCGTTGATTTCCGCCCCTCTGTCGAGCTATGGCAGCCCTACGCACAGCCTCGACTTGCAATAAATCGATGGCTCCCTGGAACACTTGGCGAACGCGGGGTATGCACAGCCCCGACGCGGAGAGATCGCATGACCAGTTTCGACGAGCGCGAGAAATCCTTCGAGAAGAAGTTCGCTCTGGACGAGGAGCTGAAGTTCAGGTCTGAGCAGCGGCGCAATAGGCTGCTGGGAGAGTGGGCGGCGGGCAAGCTCGGCCTGAGCGGCACGGCTGTGGAGGACTACGTGAAAGCCCTGCGCAAGGCGGATCTCACGACCAAGGGTGACGACGACGTATTCCAGAAGCTGCGCAAGGATTTTGACGACAAGAACGTCGCCGTGTCCGATGCCGATCTGCGCCGGGCAATGTCGGATTTCCTGGCCCAGTCCGTCGCCCAGATCGAGGGCGAGCGCAAGGGCTGAGCGCCGAGATGTGGTCAGACCCCTCGGCGGTGCGCTGATGGGAAAAGCGCTGCGGGCGGCGAGGAGCCTCACTCCATCCGCTCCGCATTGACTTGATCTGCCGGCCAACCTACGTGCAAGACTGGCCTTGCCAGAGGAGTGCGGTGGGCGGCGCGGTGAAGCTGCCCTGTAACCTGACCAATGAGGTGGCGATGGCTCGCACGCAGCTTTCCAGCATCACCGCGGTCGATCCGATATGGATGGATCTGCGGCGCGAGGCCGAGGAGGCCATCCGCGTCGAGCCCGCGCTTGCCGGGTTCATCTATGCGACGGTGCTCAGCAAGGACCGCCTTGAGGACGCCGTGTGCCACCGCCTGGCGCAGCGCCTCAACCACTCCGATGTGGATGCCGGTCTGATCGCCGAGACCTTCGGCCAGGTGCTGGCGGCGCAGCCGGAGCTTGGCCGGGCTTTCCGCGCCGATCTCGCCGCCGTCCGTGACCGCGATCCGGCGTGCTCGCGCTATCTGGAGCCTCTGCTTTACTTCAAGGGGTTTCATGCCCTGGTCACGCATCGCTTCGCGCACGCCCTCCTCAAGCAGGGCCGGCGCGACTTCGCCCTCTATTTGCAGAGCCAGGGCTCGCGCATCTTCGCGGTGGATATCAACCCGGCGGCGCGCCTGGGCATCGGCATCATGCTCGACCACGGCACCGGCATCGTGATCGGCGAGACCGCAACAGTTGGCGATAACTGCTCGATCCTGCAGGGGGTGACGCTTGGCGGCACCGGCAAGGAGACGGGGGATCGCCACCCGAAGATCGGCGACAGCGTGATGATCGGTGCCGGCGCCAAGGTGCTGGGCAACATACGGGTTGGTAATTGCAGCAAGATAGCCTCCGGCAGCGTTGTGCTCAAAGAGGTGCCGCCGCAGACCACCGTAGCCGGCGTGCCGGCAAAAATCATTGGGCCGGCAGGCTGCCCTGAGCCTGCCCGCTTTATGGATCAACGCCTCGCACCGGACGATTGCGGTTGCAGCTAAGGAGACGCCTGTGGAAGCGCGAGAGCTCGTTAAAGTGCAGACCTACATGCGCAAGGTGTTCGGCGCCAAGACGCTGTCCGTGCGTGCACGCCCCAAGATCAAGGATTCGGCCGAGGTCTATGTCGGTGACGATTTCATCGGCACGATCACACGCGACGATGAGGACGGCGAACTCTGCTACCAGTTCCAGATGGCCATCCTTGAGATGGACCTGGAGGATGCGTGAGCGGAGGTGTCAGACCCTGCGGGGTCTGACACCAGGATGGCAAAAGCAGGTTTGGCGAATGGTGTCAGACCAGCAGGGTCTGACACTCGCGGGGCACTGATGGCTTTGTACGAGGTTGACGGTCGGCGCGTGATCGTGCCGGCGAGCGGTCGCTTCTGGGTGGCTGATAACGCTGTCCTGACGGGCAATGTCCGCATCGAGGAGGAGGCCAGCGTCTGGTTCGGCACGGTCGCGCGCGGCGACAACGAGCCGATCGTGATCGGTGCTCGCAGCAACGTGCAGGACGGCTGCGTGCTGCACGCCGATCCGGGTTTCCCGCTGACGATCGGGCCTGAGGCCACCATCGGGCATCGGGTTGTGCTGCACGGCTGCACCGTCGGGCGTGGAGCCCTCATCGGTATGGGCGCAATCGTTCTCAATGGCGCATCCATCGGCGAGGAATGTCTGGTCGGGGCCGGCGCGCTGATTCCCGAAGGCAAGCAGATCCCGCCGCGCTCGGTGGTTCTCGGAGCACCCGGAAAAGTGATGCGGCCGGTGACCGACAGGGATTTGGCGATGATGCGCGCGGGCGTCGAGGTCTACGTCCGGCGCTGGCAGGCCTACGCCAACTCCTGCCGGCTTCAGCTCCCAGGCTAGTGTCCTGATCGCGAAATCTCAGCGTGCCGCAAGGTTGGAACGAATTTCGCGAACTGAAGGACACCAGCCAACATTATGATTGCTAGTGCGATTCAGATCGAAGATGTCGCTTCGCCACTAGCCAGAGCGACGAAGCGGAGTTCTCGATCATCGCACGAGAGCCGGCCGGCCGCTGCAAGATGGATGCCGGGGACGCCCCGGCATAGCACTGACACTGACAAAGCCTGGTCTGGGCGGTGCTGATGGCATGAGCCGCTATGGCGCGAGCCTGAGCGTCGCTGTCTTGGGGCCGCATGGGTCGCATACAGCCTCTCCCCAGCCAGCCACCCTCAAAACATGGCGATTGGCGGACAACGGCCGGAGCGCCGATCATCCCTGCAGCGCAGCAAGCAGACCGACTGACCGGGGTGCGCGGACCGGCGTTATGGGCCCTGTGTGCCGTTGTGCACCGCAGGACGTCCGGCAACACCCCATTTATGCGAACCATGTACACACCGGCAGAGGGCTTCTGCCCACGGCTGCGGTTCAGCACCCTTGTTGGTCTGCACCCTGGGAAAAATCCCATGCGCTCAAAAATCGGCTGGTCCACAAATAGGGCGCCGTCGGGACGGTCGTAAGGTACGCGAACAATTAATCAGCTGGCGTTTCTGGTGGTCGATCAGCGATCGTTTTAACTTGCGGTTGGCGCAGGATGATGTTTACACTTGGTATGGTAGTATTCGCCTTAAAGGAACGCCGGTGATGGCCCAATCACAGTGGCGCGTTCGCAAACTCCGGTGTGCGGCGGTGTGCGGCCTGGTGGGGTTTGCTGGTCCTGTCGACGATCGCTACCACCCAAGAACACAACGTACGACCCAAGGAGTGGAAGCATGCGCAGATACGCACTTGCGGGCGCAGCGCTGACCCTGATCGCGTCATTCGCGGTCCCGGCGTCAGCCAGCGACGATGTGATAAAGCAGACATCAAATCCGTCGCAGTGGGCGCTGCAAACGGGTGACTACTCCAACCAGCGCTACTCCAAGCTCAATCAGATCACGCGCGACAACGTCAAGAACCTCAAGGTGGCCTGGACGTTCTCGACCGGCGTGCTGCGCGGCCACGAGGGCTCGCCGCTGGTGATCGGCGACGTCATGTACGTGCATACGCCGTTCCCCAATATCGTGTACGCCCTCGACCTCAAGAATGATGGCCGCATCATCTGGCGGTACGAGCCCAAGCAGGATCCCTCCGTCATCCCCGTGATGTGCTGCGACACGGTCTATCGCGGCGTCGCGTACGCTGATGGCCGGATCTATCTCCACCAGGCTGACACCACCGTCGTGGCGCTTGATGCCAAGACCGGCAAGGAGCTGTGGAAGGCCGTCAACGGCGATCCGAAGAAGGGCGAGACCAACACGGCCACCGTGCTGCCGGTGAAGGACAAGATCATCGTCGGCATTTCCGGCGCCGAGTTCGGCGTGCGCGGCCATGTAACGGCCTACGACGCCAAGACCGGCAAGCGGCTATGGCGCGCCTATTCGCTCGGGCCTGATGATGAGATGCTGGTCGATCCCGAGAAGACCATGTCGCTCGGCAAGCCGATCGGCAAGGACTCCTCGCTGAAGACCTGGACCGGCGATCAGTGGAAGATCGGCGGCGGCACCACCTGGGGCTGGTACTCCTACGATCCGGAGACCAACCTGTTCTACTACGGCACCGCCAACCCCTCGACCTGGAACCCGGTGCAGCGCGCCGGCCCGGACGGCAAGCCGATCGACCAGAAGTGGACCATGTCGATCTTCGCTCGCGATGCCGATACCGGCGTGGCGAAGTGGATCTATCAGATGACGCCGTTCGACGAGTGGGACTATGACGGCATCAACGAGATGATCCTGGCCGACATCGACGTGGGAGGCAAGAAGCGCAAGGCCCTCGTTCACTTCGACCGCAACGGCCTCGGCTACACGCTCGATCGCGTGACCGGTGAGCTGCTGGTGGCGCAGAAGTTCGACCCGCAGGTGAACTGGACCACCGGAGTCGTGATGGACAAGAACAGCCCGCAGTACGGGCGTCCGCAGGTGGTCGCGAAGTTCTCCACCTTCAAGGGCGGCCCGGACGTGAACACCAAGGGCATCTGTCCGGCGGCGCTCGGCAGCAAGGACCAGCAGCCTGCAGCGTTCTCACCGCGGACCGGCCTGTTCTACGTGCCGACCAACCACGTCTGCATGGACTATGAGCCGTTCCGGGTGTCGTACACGGCAGGGCAGCCCTACGTGGGTGCGACGCTCTCCATGTTCCCGGCACCGGGCAGCCACGGCGGCATGGGCAACTTCATTGCCTGGGACGCCGGCACCGGCAAGATCAAGTGGTCGATCCCGGAGAAGTTCTCCGTGTGGTCGGGCGCGCTCGCCACGGCCGGCGGCGTGGTCTTCTACGGGACGCTGGAAGGCTACATCAAGGCGGTCGACGAGAAGGACGGCAAGGAGCTGTTCCGCTTCAAGACGCCGTCGGGCATCATCGGCAACGTGATGACCTATATGCACAACGGTAAGCAGTACGTCGCGGTGCTTTCGGGCGTCGGCGGCTGGGCTGGCATCGGCTTGGCGGCGGGTCTCACCAACCCGACTGACGGTCTCGGCGCGGTCGGCGGCTACGCTGGCCTGCGTGACTACACCGCGCTGGGCGGCACGCTCACCGTATTCTCGCTGCCGTAGCGATCGGCGGCTGACAGGGCTGCGGGTCGGCGCGGAGCAATCTGCGCCGGCCCGTTGGCTGCCAAGGTCGCGACCAACACAAGAACGCTCAGTCCAGAGGGATGCTCATGAAGCGGGGCGCACTGCTATTCGCACTCTTCGGCGTGCTTTGTCTTTTACCGGCGCTGCCATCTACAGCACAGCCGGACAAGACGGAGACGGACGGAAAATGGATGACGGCGGACGGATCGCCGACCTTCAACATCGCGCCTGACGGAACCGTCGATTGGTATACCTACTCCGGCTTCCGGCGCTATCACTCCGAGTGCCATGTTTGCCATGGTCCTGACGGCGAGGGCTCGAGCTATGCCCCGGCGCTGGTGGACTCGCTGAAGACCATGAAATACGAGGACTTCATGCTTGTCGTGGCCAGCGGCCGCGAGAACGTCGGGGCTGCCCAGCAGAGTGTCATGCCGGCGCTGGGCGACAACCCCAATGTCATGTGCTACATTGATGACATCTACATCTACCTCAAGGCCCGCGCCGTCGGCGGCTTGCCACGCGGGCGCCCCATGAAGCGCGCCGACAAGCCTGCGGCCGCGATCGAGCATGAGAAGGCCTGCTTTGGCACCAAATAACGGCCCGTTCGGCAGCCTGATGAGAAGGATCGCGCCCAGCGCGGTCCGGCGTAACGCTCTGGGTGCCACCCTTGGCGTCCTCGGCATGGTCTGTGGCAGCGTGAGCTTGGCGATCGCTCAGGGAGCGGTCGCTCAGGGGCATGAGGGCCATCGCGTCGATCTCGTCAACCGGTTGTCGCTGCGCGTCTGTGCCGACCCCTCAAATCTGCCCTTCTCCAACGAGAAGGGCGAGGGCTTCGAGAACAAGATTGCCGAGATCGTTGCCGCCGAGCTGAAGGTGCCGATCGAGTATGTCTGGTATCCGATGGCCACCGGATTCATCCGCAACACGCTGTTCGCCAAGCGCTGCGACGTGGTGATGGGCTACGCCCAGGGTGACGAGCTGGTGCTCAACACGAACCACTACTACAGCTCGGCCTATACGCTGGTATATCGCGCAGGTCACGGCCTCGACGGTGCGGACAGCCTCGCCGACTCGCGGCTCAAGGAGAAGCATATCGGCATCATCGCCGGTACGCCGCCGGCGACGACGATGGCTGCGCTGGGGCTGATCGTCAACGCCAAGCCCTATCCGCTGGTGGTCGACACGCGCTACGAGGCACCGGCCAAGCGCATGATCGACGATATCCGCGCCGGTGCCATCGACGCCGGCGTCCTCTGGGGGCCGATTGCCGGCTACTTCGCCGCCAACGGTGGCGAGACGCTCAACGTGGTGCCGCTGCTGAAGGAAAAAGTGGGGCCGCGGCTGACATACCGCATCACGTTCGGTGTGCGCCAGCTCGAGGATGACTGGAAGCGCCAGCTCAATGCCCTGATCTCCAAGCTGCAGGGCAAGTTCGACACCGTGCTTTTGCAATACCACGTGCCCTTGCTCGACGAGCAGAACCACCTCATTACCACGCCGCGGCAGTGAGCACCGGCGGTGCCCTGCCGGCGCGCTGCCACCTTGTCGGCCAGCCTGTCCTAGCATGACCGCCCGCGAGAACGGCGCATTTGACGGTGATGCCGCCGCTGGCGGCGTGGGGTGACGCTGCCCGATGGCCCGCGAATGAGCAAGCGGCAGCTCTGCCGGCACCTTTTTTTCGTCGCATCCCGGACCCAGAATGCGCCGGTGGGAAGGGGATGCAAGACAATGCGGCCGCTGCTGCTGATCATCGGGGGCTTGCTCCTGCTGACATCGCTTCACTCGGGGCCGGGAGATGCCGCCGACTGTACAAGCGACGACTTTGCCAAGGCCGTGACGGAGGCCGGCGCGGCTTTGCGCAAGCTGAGCGCGGATAATACGCCGCGCCTGCAGGAGAAGATGAGCCTGCTCAAGGCCAAGCGGAAATGGCCGGACGCCGGCTATGAGGACCGGGCCTACGAGGAGTTGCAGGACGAGCGGGTCGCCGGCCTCGACGCCAGCGCCAACGCGCTGCTGGCGCGCATCGATACGCTCGGTACAGTGGATGCCGGTGCGGCGCCCGACTGCAGCAAGCTTGAGGAGCTGCAGGCGGTCAGCCTGGAGCTGCAGGCAACGGTCAAGACCAGGACCGCCTACCTGATTTCCAAGATCGACCAGATACTGAGTGATGATCCCGTCGCGGCGCTGCTCAAAGCCAAGGCTGCGGACGCCAAGGCCGGGACGAAACCGGAGGTCAAGCTCGCGGACGCCAAGCCTCAGCCGAAGGTCGAGCCAGCGAACATGAAGCCTGAGTCCAAGGCTGAGCTGAAGCTGGCGCTCAAGGCAACAGAAAAATCTGATTCAAAGATCGCGGTCACCGCTCTGGCGCCCGCAACTAAGCCGGCGCCAGCGTGGCCGCCGTCCACCAGCGGGTGGTCAACCAAGACCGAAGGTGGCGATCCGGGCCAGATTGCGATGGCGCGGCCCGGCTTGCCGCCAGGGTTTGCCCCGGGGGAGGTCGAGGGCTACTCGATCGAGGAGATCAAGGCGGCGAGCGCCGGCTTTTTCGGGCAGGTCTCCGCCAACCTTGCGGCCGTGATCGAGCATCTCTTCCGCAACAGCGGGCGCCCAACCGGCTATATCCTGGGAACCGAAGGTGGCGGCGCGTTTCTGGCGGGGGTGCGCTACGGCAAGGGCACACTCTATATGCGCGCCGGCAGCTCGCAGAAGATCTACTGGCATGGGCCGAGCCTCGGCGCCGACATCGGTGGCGCCGGCTCGAAGACGCTGTTCCTGATCTACAAGCTGTCCGCGCCCGAGGAGCTGTACTCCAACTTTACCGGCATCGACGGGTCGGCCTATTTCGTCGGCGGTGTGGGTGCGACGCTGGTCGGCAATGGCACCGTCGTGATGGCACCGATCCGCTCGGGGATCGGCCTGAGGCTGGGGGCCAGCCTCGGCTACCTGCGCTTCACGCCCAAGGCGACCTGGAACCCGTTCTAGTGCGACGATCGAGACGTCCGCTTCATCGGCTTGGCTAGGTGGCGAAGCGGACTTCTCGAGCTGAATGGCACGAGCAATCATAATGTTGGCTAGTGTTCTTCAGATCGCGAAATTCGTTCCAACCTTGCGGCACGCTGAGACGAATTTCGCGATCAGGAGACTAGCGCACAGGGCAGACTGGCGGAGCATGGCTCCCCGATCTTGCAACGTGTGACGGCGGATCGCGGGCTTCGCCCTCATCCGCGTCCGTCCAATCAATGATTCCGGCAGGGCCGCGCCTCCACGAAGCAGCTCCAGCCGTCGGATTTATCGCAGTTCATCGACTTACTGGCGGCGAGCGAGTAGCGGCCCCAGGATGATCCATATTCCCAGGCCGTGAAGTCGGTCCAGGATTGGATCGCCGCCCTTTCGGCCAGGCGGCGGGTGGCGCCGTTGCCGCTGCCGCTATGGTAATGGTCGCCCATGCAGGTCCTGCGTCCGACCTTCACCCAGGAGTGGATGCCGGCAATCCCGGTCTCGTCTGCTTGCGCCATGCCGGCCGTACCAAGCAGGACGCTCAAGACCAGGACACAGCCGCTCATCGCCCGCTTCGTCATCGCCCCTTTGCCTCTTTTCCAAATTTGCTTTTTGCCTGCCTGCACGGCGCCAATTGCCGTACCGGAGGCGTCACTGCACGATTTCCCGCAGTCGAGCGACTGTGCCAACGGTCGCGCGACGGCTTTTTCTCACGGTCGCAGCTTTTGCGTCACATCGAAGTTATCTTGCTGAGCAGATGCCCCGTGCGTCCACCAGTGTGCATAGCAAGGGCGAACGCCGGGTTACTCCGGCGTTTACGAACCATTTACTTTGCAAGCGATTTGGCCGTCGACCGGGTCGCCTACTTGGCGGCGGTGACTGCGATCTCGACCAGCATGCGCGGGTCGGCGAGCTTCGCCTCGATGCAGGCGCGACCGGGCAGGTTCTGGCCGCCGGTCCACGCGTTCCACGCCTCGTTCATGCCATCGCGATTGCGGATGTCGGTGACCCAGATGGTGGCGAACACAACCTTGCTCTTGTCGGTGCCGGCGAGCTTCAGGAGCCGGTCGATCTCAGTCAGCACCTGTTGCGTCTGGCCCTTTACGTCCTGGCTGATATCGTCGGCGACGATCCCGGCGGTGAACACGAGGCCATTGGCCTCTACGACCTTGGAGTAGATCTTCGATGGCTCATGGCGGGTGATGGTCATGGCTTCCTTGCTCTCTTCTGGTGGAACCGCTGAGTGTGCGCGCCAGCGGCACGGCGACTCTGCGAGCAGCGGTGGTCGTACTGCAGCTTGCCGTCGCTGATAAGTGCTTCCGGCCTTGGCACGTCGATATTCGAATGAGCCAGCCGAGGCGCCGGCAGATCTGCTTCCGGTTCGGCTCCTACAGGCCACGGCGGAGCAGCGTGGCGGCGAGCCTGGCGAAAGCCGGGCGCACGCCCGCGCCGGTCAGGGCGCTCGTCGCGACCGCAAGGTCGGGCGAGCCATAGTCCTCGGGCGACAGCGATGGCGCGGCCGGCAGCAGATCGACCTTGTTGAGGATGGCGGCACAGGGCCGGCCGGGCAGCAAGTCCTTGAAGCCGATCACGAGCTTCTTGAGATGGGGGATCGTCGCCGGCCGCGTCGCATCGGCGACAACGACGGCGGCGGAAGCCCCGTTGAGATAGGTGTTCGCGAAGATGGTCGTGCCGAAGTCGCCGTCGGTAGCGCACAGCACCAGCGGCAGGGTTGCTTCCCCGGCGTCGCCTTCGATCGCCACCGTCGTCGTGTAAACGTCGACCCCGATGGTCGCCTTGTAGTTTCCTTCGAACTTGTCGAACGCCAGACGATGCCAAGGAGGTCTTGCCGACGCCGACGGCACCAAGGATCATGACTTTTCTCCCCGCTGCCATCGCGTCGCGCTCACTCGCCGATGTAGGCCGGCTCGAAGGTTACGCGACGGTTGGCGCTTCCGGGCCCATGCCCTTGCGCAATCTCCCGGGAGCCGTCGCGCGCTGCCAGGACAAGCCGCTCCGTGGCTACGCCGCGGGCAAGCAGATCGGCGGCGACCTTCTGGGCGCGGCTCAGGGCGATCCCTGAGGTTTGTGTGAGCGTGAGCCGATGTCGTCGCCGTAGCCGATCAGGCGGATCTTCGGCCCGGGCTTGCTTTTCAGCAGGGTGGCCAGGGCATCAAGATCGCGCTCCGTCTCCGCCTGCGAGCGGTCGCGCGGCATCTGCAGGTCCATCAGCACGATGTCGGGCCGCCAGGCCCGGACCGCCTCCACCGCCTGGCGTTGAAGCGCACCACCCGTGTGATAAAGCTGCAGCGGGTGATGCGAGGGCCTGTGGCCGTCTTGCCGTCGCCCGAATGTCGCCCCACAAGCAATCTTAATTCCGAGTCGGGGACTGAATCGGGGGACATGACCACCATGCATCGGATTTGCCGTAGCTTTGCGCTTGCGCTCGCACTGGTTGTAGCGACTGCAATTGCCACCGCACCCAGAGGCGAAGCGGCCACAGCGGTGGAGCTGGACGCGAGCGTCCGCAACACACTTGAGGATTTCTTCAACAAGGTGCACGGCTCGCGCGAGCTGGTCTCCAAGGCCGCCGCGGTGCTGGTGTTCCCGACGGTCGTCAAGGCCGGATTTGGCATCGGCGGCGAGTACGGCGAGGGCTCGCTGCTGACGCGCGAGCGCACCGTCGACTACTACAACCTGGTGTCGGCCTCGATCGGCTTTCAGCTCGGCGCGCAGACCCGATCGGTGATCATCGTCTTCATGACGCCAGAGGCGCTGCACCACTTCCGGCGCACGCAGGGCTGGAAGGTGGGCGTCGACGCCTCGGTGGCAGTTGTCACGGTCGGGACCGGCGGCTCGATCGATACCAGCCGCATCAACCACCCGATCGTCGGCTTCATCTTCGACAACAAGGGCCTGATGTACAATCTGACCCTGGAAGGATCAAAGATCACGCGGATCCATCGATAGCGTAGGGTGAAGGCCGAAGACGCATTGCGCCGATTGTCTCGGCACGGTGCAATGCGCTCCGCTTGTTGCACCCTACGTCCTACGGTCGCGTCGCCACCACCGCCGCCGCCACCATCAGCGCGCAGGCAACGGCCAAGGTCCATGCCGGCTCGGCGAAGCCGAGGATCACGAGCAGGGCGGTGGAGATGATCAGGGCAGCGTAGGAGAGCACGCCGAGCAGCGGCACGTTGCCCTTCTTCATGCCGATATCCCACAAGAGGAAGGCGATGCCGAGCGGGCCTGCGCCGATGGCGGCCAGTGCCGCCCATGCAACCCAATCCTGTGGTGCGATCCAGGCCTCGAAGGCGAGGCTCGCCAGCGCGGCGAGGGCGGCGCTGGCAAGTGCGGGGGCGGCGAGGCTTTCACTGGGGACAGCGGCGAGCAGCCGCGAGGCGACCGAGAAGCTCGACCACACCAGGGCGCAGCCGGCCGCCAGCACATAGCCCCAGCGCACATCCGACAGGTCGCTACCGGTGCCGCCGAGCTTGTCGTGGGTCAGAACGAACGCAGCGGCAAACCCCAGAAGTGCACCGATGATATGTCCCGGCCGCAGGCGATGCCCCGGCAGCAGCGCAGAGAACAGAACGGTGAACAGCGCCCACATCGAGGTGATCAGGCTTGCCTCTGCTGGAGGCGCAAGGCTGAGGGCGGCGAAGTAGAGCGCGTGGTAGACGAACAGGCCGTAGATGCCGAGACCCAGCGATGCGGGCGTCGGCTTCAGCAGGCCTGGGCGCCCCCTCACGAGAGCGACCGCGGCCATGATCGCGCCACCGATGGCGAGCGAGACGGCCGTCGTCGCAAACGGCGGGACCGCGCCCTTGACCGCGGTGAGGCTCGCGAGCGTGGCCCACAGCAGGATTGCACCGACGCCGAGCGCCGTGGCGGTGTTGGGTGACATACGGGGTCAGACCCCTCGCGCACAGGTGGGAGATTCAAATCGAAACGTAGAAGCGAGGTGGCTGACCCCCGTCTCATCCACCACCTTGCGTGGCAGGGCGGCCAAGCCATAATGCCCGCCCATCACACATTCAACGACCCATTCAATGACACACGCAAGCATCGACACGCTCAAGATCGCGCTCGCACAGCTCAACCCGGTGGTTGGCGACCTTGCCGGCAATGCCGCCAAGCTGCGCGCCGCGCGGGCTGAAGCCGCAGACAAGGGCGCCGACCTGGTCGTCTATCCGGAGCTGTTCATCACCGGCTATCCGCCCGAGGACCTGGTTCGCAAGCCGGCGTTCGGTGGTGCGGCGCGGACGATGGTCGAGGCGCTGGCACCGGAGACAGGCGACGGTGGCCCCGGCGTGATCGTCGGCACCATCTGGCCGGAGGACGGCAAGATCTACAACTCAGTCGCCCTGCTCGACGGCGGCAAGGTGCAGGCGGTGCGGCACAAGGTAGAGCTGCCCAACTACGGCGTGTTCGACGAGAAGCGCGTGTTCGATGTTGGTCCGATGCCGGGTCCGGTCAACTTCCGCGGCGTGCGCATCGGCGTGCCGATCTGCGAGGACATCTGGAAGGACGAGGTGTGCGAGTGCCTGCAGGAGACGGGCTCCGAGCTGCTGCTTTCGCCCAACGGCTCGCCGTTCGACTGGCCGAAGCCGGAGATGCGCATCAACGTAGCGGTCGCGCGGGTGACCGAGACCGGGCTGCCGCTTGTCTATCTGAACCAGGTGGGCGGCCAGGACGAGCTGGTGTTCGACGGCGCCTCGTTCATGCTAAATGCCGACAGGGCGCTGGTGGCGCAGCTGCCGGCCTGGGAGGAAGCGCTTCAGGTCATCGAGCTGCGCCGTACGGCCAAGGGCTGGGAGGGCCGGACGGCCCTGCGGACAGCGCTGGAGAGCGGCGAGGCGGCCGCCTACCACGCCTGCGTGCTGGGCCTCCGGGACTACGTTGACAAGAACGGCTTCCCCGGCGTCGTGCTGGGGCTGTCCGGCGGCATCGATTCGGCGTTGGTTGCGGCCTTGGCCGTCGATGCGCTGGGGGCGGAGCGGGTGCGCTGCGTGATGCTGCCCTACCGCTACACCTCCGAGGCCAGCCTTGCCGATGCGGCAGCCTGCGCCAAGGCGCTCGGCGTGCGCTACGACATCGTGCCGATCGCCGCGCCGGTGGAAGGCTTCATGAACGAGCTGGCCAAGATTTTCGAGGGCACCGATGCCGGCGTTACCGAGGAGAACATCCAGAGCCGGGTGCGCGGCACCACTCTGATGGCGATCTCCAACAAGTTCGGATCGATGGTGCTCACCACCGGCAACAAGAGCGAGATGTCGGTCGGCTACGCCACACTCTACGGCGACATGAACGGCGGGTTCAATCCGATCAAAGACCTCTACAAGATGGAGGTGTACGCCTTGTCGCACTGGCGCAATGCGCATGTGCCGAAGGGTGGCAAGGGTCCGGCCGGCGTGGTGATTCCGGAGAATATTCTGACGAAGGCTCCAACCGCCGAGCTGCGCGAGAACCAGACTGACCAGGATTCGCTGCCGCCGTACCCGGCGCTCGACGACATCCTCGCCTGCCTGGTGGAGAAGGAGATGCCCTTGGCCGATATCGTCGCCCGCGGCCACGACGCGGCAACGGTGAAGAAGGTAGAGCGGCTGCTTTATCTGGCTGAGTACAAGCGCCGTCAGGCTGCTCCGGGCGTCAAGATCTCGGCGCGGAACTTCGGACGGGATCGGCGGTATCCCATCACAAACAAGTTCCGCGAGACGGTTTGAGGCGTGGGTCGCCTCTAGCTAGGCGCAGGCCCGGCGCCATAAACTCTCGAAGGTGCTGGGTCGTCGCTGACCATTTGACCCCACCTTGGCGCCGCGAAATTCGGGTTTTTGCCCGATAGGTCAGCGCGAGCAGTGTGCGTAACAGGGGGGCGGGGGCACACCGCAACCACGGACGGTGCGCCATGCTGCTTGTGCTTGTCGATAGGGTGCGGATCGCGACTTCCACAAAGCCCGCAACTTCCAGCTGGCCGAGGCTGGTTGTGCGCCTGGCCGCCGCCATCACCCTGATCGGCTGCCCCAGCCTCCTGCCGTCGACGATGGCGCGGGCGGCGGAGCGGACGGCGGAGTTGGCAACCGGCGGCCTGCTGCTGCCGAAGACTGCCGAGATCGAGATCAAATCGGAGGAGCTCTACATCTCGCCCAGGCAGATTCGCGCGACCTACCGCCTCCGCAATCCAGCCTCCGATGAGGTGCGCTCGTTGATCGTGTTTCCCATGCCCGATGTCACGGTCTCGGATGCGGCGACCGATGTGTCACTGCCGACTGACGATCCGAAAAACCTGCTCGGATTCACCGCTCTCGTCGATGGCAAGCCGGTGAAGGTCAACGTCGTGCAGAAGGCGTTCGCGCGCGGGGTGGACCGCACGGCAGAGCTGGAACGGCTCAACGTGCCGCTTGCACCGCACCTGCAGACGACGGACAAGGCGCTGCGCCGGGTGCCGCCCGGCGACGGCGAGGACCTTACCAAGAAGGGCCTGACGGCGGTCGAGGAGTACAGCGTCGGCCGCGGCATGCTCAAGCAGCTGTCGCCTCGCTGGACGCTCAGGACCACGCACTACTGGGAGCAGAAGTTCCCGGCCAGGAAGGAGGTCAAGATCGAGCAGCGCTACAAGCCCAGCATCGGCAGGTCGGCGCAAACCTTGCTTGGCGATCCCGAGGCGATGAAGGACGCATGGTTCAAGGCCTACAGTCGCAAATACTGCCTCAATGACGCTTTCCTCGCCGCCGTCGACCAGGCCCGCCAGAAAACCAAGTCGCAGCATGGCGCACCGTTCTCCGAGCAGCGGATCTCCTACCTGCTCGCGGCCGGGGCGAACTGGGAGCGGCCGATCGACGACCTGCATATCGTTGTGGACACAGGGAGCGCGTCGAACCTCATCAGCTTCTGCGGCGACGGCGTGAAGAAGATCAGCCCGACGCGCTATGAAATGCACAAGACGGACTACTCCGCGAGCCGCGACCTGCATATCCTGATCCTCAAGCCGACGCGCGAAGCGGCGGGCCGGAGCAGGCGCAGGACGAAATAGCCGAAGGCAATCCGGTGCGGGCAGCTATGCCGTCTCTGCTTCCCTCAATGCCCCGAGCCGCTCTGTCAGCTTGCGCGGGCGCGATGGCGCGCTGTTGCCCCAGGCAGAGGCGGCAAGCGTGAGTGCGGCCGAGGCGATGAGGGCGCTGGTCCCCCATTCCAGGGCAGGCGCGACCAGGCCGGTTGCGATGACGTAAACGAGCGCCAGCGTCAGGGCCAGCGTGTCGACGATGCCATAGGGCCCCAAGGTGCCGGTGATGGCGACCATCCCGGTGCGGAACGCGCCGGCCGGCAGCGACCGGCAGGCGATAAGCGCCCACAAATGGAGCAGGCGAAGGGCAGGCAGCACCGCGGCACCCGCAAGGATCGCCGTACACAGCGCGATCTCGCCCGCATCGTGCAGTGCCGGAAGGAGGCTGGCAATCGAGTGCTGATCTGCCCCGCCATAGGCGCGAGTGAGGCGCACGACCGGCAGCAGCAGGCCGAACACCAGTGCCGACGTAGCGGCGACAACGAGGATCGCAAACGCGCGCCCTCGTGCCGCGGCGGATATTGCGGCGGTCTCGGCCGACAGGCGCAAGTGCGAGGCGCCGATGTCACGGTGAAGCCAGCTGGCGGCGAGCATCATCGCCAGCATGGCCGCGACGAACAGGTAGGCCCCGTTGCCGATGCGCTCGATCGGCTGTTGGGCGGTGACGGTTAGAGTGGCAACGGCGAGGCCGAGGATGTCATGCGCGGACCAGCGGCCGAGCCAGGCGACCGTGCGCAGGGTGTCGCCCGAGCGCGTGATATCCTTGAGCGGGATCGCCGCGAGAAGAACGAGGTAGAGCAGTCGCAGGATCGGGATCAGGAGCGCCAGCACCAGGAGCGTGCCGCCCAGAAGGAACTGACCGGAGCGGAGCAGGGCGCTGACCACGGCGATGAGCGACTGCTCCTCGCCGGCAAACCCAAGGATCGGTCCCTCACCCAGGCGCAGGAAGGGAAGGCTGAGGCCCAGCGCCAGACAGACACTGGCGGCGACAATACCGCATAGCAACAGAAGGCGACGGCGGCTCGGCTGCATCGACGGGTGCGTCCCCCAAGAACCGCGAATGCACGGCGAATGCACCCTTCTCAGGCGACGAGACGGCAGCATTGTGTCGCCGCCGTCCACGGCGTCTGAAGGTCGCCGCTGCGTCGTAACCGGGGGCGCGGCTCAGGCGGTCATATGCGTGCCGGCGTTGCCGATGCCCTTTTCGGCCAGCAGTTGCTGCAGCTCACCGGCCTGGAACATCTCGCGCACGATATCGCATCCACCCACGAACTCGCCCTTGACGTAGAGCTGTGGGATGGTCGGCCAATTGCTGAAGCCCTTGATGCCCTCGCGAATGCTCATGTCCTCCAGGACATTGATATCCATGTAGGGCACGCCGAGATGGGCAAGAATCTGGGCGACCTGGGCCGAGAAGCCACACTGCGGGGCGGCCTTGGTCCCCTTCATGAAAAGGACAACGTCGTTGTTGGCAACGGCCTTGCGGATCCAGTCTTGGACGGCTTGGTCGCTCATGAGGGTCCCTTTGAGGCTGATTTGTTGGTGGGCGCCAAGCTCAACCGAGCCTCCTCATTCACGAGCGCTACGTTAGGGCGAAGCGTTATGAGTCGAGGCGCTGGACCGGCGCATACTGTGCCTAGGATGTGGGCAAAGCGCGCGGGAAGTCAATGTTTGGGGACAGTGGTGGTCAAGGCCAGGGCATGCAGGGCTTCGCCAACGTGCCCCTGCAGGGCGTCATAGACCATCTTGTGCTGCTGCACCCTGGTCTTGCCTGCGAACTCCTTCGCCACCACGTGCGCGGCGAAGTGGTCGCCGTCTCCGGCGAGGTCGGTGATCGTCACCTCGGCACCGGGAAAGCGCGCCTTGATGAGCCGCTCGATCTCTTGGGCGTCCATGGCCATGGCGTTGCTCCCTTGCAGGAATGCTCTTGATGCTTGCACGCGCCGCGAGTGAGCTGGCGAGTGGTGGGATAGTCGCACTGTCATAACGGTGCTTGCCTCCGGTATCCAGTGGGGTGCGCCCGGGCGACGAGCGGAGAGAGGGCGGGGATGTCGCGGCGATGACAGTGGGACGCAGGTGAGTGCAGGACGGAACTTTTCGGGAACGATGATGCCGGCCAATCTCTCACTCGGCAGCAGCCGGGAGCTGGGCCGGCAACCGGCCGGAATGGTAGGCCTCGAGCACCTCGTCGACCTCGCCGATGAGGCGCAGTCGCCCGCCTTCGAGCAGGGCCGCCTTGTTGCACCAGCTGCGGATGAGGTCATCAGCATGGCTGGCTAGTACCAGGATGCTGGACTGGTCGACCAGCCCCTGCCTGCGGCGCGCCGCGCGCTCGGCAAAGCTCGCGTCGCCGGCGCCGATGCCCTCGTCGACCAGGAGAATACCCGGCTCGACTGCGGTGGCGAGAGCGAAGCCCAGCCGGGCCAGCATGCCGGCTGAATAGGTGCGCACCGGCAGCGCCAGATATTCGCCAAGCCCGCTTAGCTCCTCGATATCGGGAATCTTGCGCTCGATGGCAGCGCGCGTCAGGCCGAGGAACAGCCCGCCGGTCACGATGTTGTCGTACCCGGTATCCTCCGGGTCGAGCCCGGGCAGGAGATTGAGGCAGGGCGTGATCCTGCCGCTGACGCGTACCTGGCCTGCAACCGGACGATAAATGCCGGCCATAACCTTCAAAAGCGTCGACTTGCCGGCGCCATTGCCACCGACCAGCCCCAGGCGGTCGCCGTCGCGCAAGGTGAAGGAGACACCGTTCAAGGCCCTGACGACGACGCGCTTGTGGCGGGCGGCATCGCGCTGGACGAGGCCCCCGGTCGCGCTTGCGAACAGCGCCGAGCGCAAGCTGCGCGCGGCGCCATAGATGGGAAACTCGACATGCACGTTGTCAAGAATGACCGTGGCCATACCGTCGCTCAGCTCCAATAGGGGATGCGGTCACGATAGCGTCCGAAGACGCAAATGGTGACAAGCCAGCCGACGATGGCGAGAGCGATCACCACGATATAATTCGCCTGTGTCGGTACCGTCCCCAGCATTGGTGCGCGGGCGATCTCGACGCAATGATAAAGCGGATTGAGGTGCACGACGAGGAGGCGTCCCCCGGCCAACTGGTCGA
Source organism: Hyphomicrobiaceae bacterium (assembly GCA_036280295.1). Lineage (GTDB taxonomy): Bacteria > Pseudomonadota > Alphaproteobacteria > Rhizobiales > Hyphomicrobiaceae > AWTP1-13. The sequence goes on along the minus strand of DASURA010000360.1, from coordinate 7,681 downwards.
TCGGCCAGAAAATCGGCGTTACGAACATGGCAATCTGCATGATGCTGGCGACAAGCTGCTGAATGTCGCGAAAGCGCAGGCAGGCCATTCCCAGCAGCAGCGTGAGCCACACGCCGTTCACGGCCAGCAGGATCAGACTGGGGATGAGGAGGAGCGTGGCCGGGGTGAGCAGATGCGGCGCCAGCACCAGCATGAGCAGCAGGCAGACCGATAAATGGTGCAGCAGCACGAGCAGATTGCGCCAGACCAGCGCGTACGCGAGGAGGGAGAAGTCGCACTGCGCGCTGCGCAGTAGCCCGGCGCTGGTGATGAAGACGGCGCACGCCTCCGTGAGGGTGGTGGAGATCATCGTCCAAGCCACCATGCCCGCTGTCAGGTAGGGCAGGTAGGTGTCGAGGTCCTGCTTCCAGAGCCCAGCTCCCACGGCGCCGATGGTGACAACGAAGACCGCGAGGCTGATGACACTCCAGAATGGTCCGAGCGCGGTGCGTTGATAGCGGTGCTTTACCTCCTGCCAGCCGAGCCGCGGCCATAGCTCGATGCGCCGGGCACCGTCGAGCAGATCCCGCCAAGCGCTCTTGCGCAGGGGGAGCGGGCGGTCGGCCAAGGCTTCGAGCATGCTCCAATTCCTGTGCGCTTTGTCTTGAGCCAGCATGGCAGGCCGCGTGATGGGCGAACAGGTTTCCAGGTGCTCGCTCCACAGTATAATTTTCAGGTCTTTCTGATGATTATTACGTAATCATACATATGATATAATTTTGAATATGTATCATTGATGTAATATTGCCGGCTGGCAGCTGGGAGAAATTCGATCTGGGGATTAGTTTGATTGTGGCTGCGGTGTGTCTTTACTAATCGTTGGCGATCGACAAAACAGAAAATGCCTTACGGGTTTTCGGTCGCCGTGCCATGCAACGCTGGCATAAGGCAGTGGCGGCCTCTCCATTCTCGCCGCCTCAGTGTCGTCATCGTGCCGCCCCGTCGGCTATCGTAGGGGGAAACGCGAAGCCATGTCGCGACTGCTGCATCGGGCTGCCACGGCGCTGTGGCGTCGCACGCCACCCGCGGTCCGCCAGAAGGCGGCGCACGCCGTCATTGGCCGCATCAAACCGCGGCTCGCAAATCCGCCGCGTGAGATGCTGCGTGATCGTGCCGTGCCGCGCATCGTCATCGGCATGCTGTCCAGTCCGTCCGGCATCGGCCAGTCGGCGCGGCTCGCGGCCATGGCCCTGCGCAACGACGGCTATCGCGTGATCGGCCACGATCTCTGCCGCTATTTCCACGAGGTCGCCGGCAATATCGCGCACGGCATTCCCGATGCCGGCGCCTATCGTGGCGCGGCGCACGTCGTGCTCGTGATCGGCGCGCCCTACGCGCCTTTCGCGCTGGCCTCGCTGGGCGCTGACTTCCTCAAGGACAAGCTGATTACGGGCTACTGGGCGTGGGAGCTGCCGCGGCTGCCGCGCAGCTGGGAGCGCGGCCTGCCGGTGGTGCACGATATCGCGGTGCCGAGCATCTTCACGGCCAACGCAGTGTGTGCGCTGGGTGCTGGCCAGCCAGTCCAGGTCTGTCCGCATCCGGTTGTGCTCGATCACCCGCCGCCATCGCCGTTTGCGACTGGTGCGGCGCGGCCCGAGCAGCCTTTCACGGTGGTGTCGACCATGTCCATCGGCTCCGGCTTCGAGCGCAAGAACCCGCTGGCCCTGATCAAGGCCTTCAAGCTGGCGTTCGGCAATCGCCGGGATTGCCGGCTGCGCCTCCTCGTTACCGGCTCTGAGCATTACGCGCCGGCGCGGGCGGCGATCCTGCGCGGTGTCGGCCAGGCCAGCAATATCGAGATCGTATGGAAGCCCATGAGCCGGTCGGAGTTCTTCGACTGGTGGGGGACGCCCGATGCCTACGCCCTGCTGCACCGATCAGAGGGCTTCGGCCTGCCACTGGCCGAGGCCATGTGCGCCGGCGTCCCGGTGGTCGCCACCGGCTGGTCCGGCAACATGGACTTCATGAACGAGCGCAACGCGCTGCCGGTGCGCTATCAGCTTACCGACGTGGTCGATCCGCAGCGCAAGTACTTCGGCTCGGAGGGCCAATGGGCCGAGCCCGATGTCGGGCATGCCGCCGAGCTCATGCAGACGCTGGCGGCGCAGCCCGATCTTGCCCGTGAGATCGGCGCCACCGCGCACCGCTCGCTGCGCGTCCGCCTGACCACGCAGAGCTTCTGCCGCAGCTTGCTGGGCTGAGGTGAGAGCGGAGGGGCCGGGGCCGCACCCGGTGCAGGAGGACCGCCGGGTCGAGGCGCTTCAAAGTCTCCGGAGCCCCGACCATGACGGCCCCTCAGCGCAGCACCTCCGGTATCCACGTCGGGTTCATGTTCATCATGATCCAGGCGCCACCGAAGGCAATGAGGCCAGCCCAGATCACCTGCGGCATCAGGGCGATCAGGGCCGTACCGAAGCCGACGACGGCGCTGACCACCGACTGCACGGCTTTCAGGAAGTCCTTCGAGGCCCGGTTGAAGATGTAGCCGAGCGCGAACAGGACGACAGCGAAGAGGATCTGCTTCCACAGTGGCAGGGTGTTGAGGGGAAGGCGGAACATGGCCACGATCTGGCCGAACGACCAGCTCCAGAGGAACTCCACGACAGTGAAGAGCACCTCCGCCAGCCGTCTGGCGAACTCGCCGGCCTCACTTGGAACTGTCTGCATGACCAACGCCCCGTTGGGGCAGCCGGGCAGAGGAAGCCCGGCTGCATCGACGCACACCATCCGATTGTCGAGGCGTTGTTAGGCGCAGCGACTGAACGCCAGATCTGGGGTGATCCACCAACGTCCTCGCAAGCCTCGGAGTCCTAGCAGGCTGGACGTAAAGAACAGGTCAATGCCTGGCGGCCCTGCATGAGATGGCGGGCGTCGTGCAGGTTGGAGCCCACTCCATGTACCGGCTCATATGAACGGTACACGGAGTGCGCGAATACGGTTTGTGAAAACACGCGCGAGCAACCGCGGCTGCTGGGATGGTACCGCCTCCCCGGATCGAACGGGGGACCTCTAGATCCACAATCTAGCGCTCTAACCAGCTGAGCTAAGGCGGCACATGCCGGGCGATGGGCCGGGGCCGTCGGGCCATCCGGAGCCAAGCCGGGCGCACCATAGTGGGATGGCGCGCGAAAGCCAAGGGGGAGCCGCAAACAGAAATCGCAGGCTCCGCCGGACGTGACGTTCAGCGCCGCTGCAGGCGCGAAAGCGATTTCTCGGGTGGTGGCAGCGGCTCGACCGGCGTGCTCGGCAGCACGGCGAAATTGCCGGGCGCGTGCATGAGCCCGACCGCGTGCATGCAATCCTGCAGGTTGGCATATCCCACGGGCGAGACGCCGACGGTTGCGCCATTGGCGGCAATGGCGATCCAGCGCCACTCGTGGTTGGCGTCGAGGTCGTATTCGTATCGGGTGGGCATGGCGTCAATTTCCTCCTTCCCAGGGGACAGAAATGCCATAGCGCGATTCGCGGCGCGACGGCTGGGCCCGATACTGTTTTCCTGCCCAGCCATGCCCGTCTCCACCGGATTTCTCTCGGGCGCCCGCGACCGGCGACAAGGGCGACCATCGCTAAGTGCAAGGCTTGGCAGCTTTTTGGCTGCTATACGGCGACGGCCTTTTGCCGCTACTGTCGTTATCGACTGCAGGCTTTGGGGGGCTTTACCCACACAAGGGGGAAAACCGATGAGAAAGCTGCTCTTGCTCTGCTGTGCCGTGCTCGGCCTTCTGATGGTCTCCGCCATCTCCGACCCAGCGGATGCACGGCGCGGACACGGACACGGACACGGCTTCCATGGCGGTGGGCATCACCACCACCACTTCGGCGGCCGCCACTTCTCACATCACCGCCATCACGGGCATCACCGCTATGGGGGCATCTACTTCGGTGCACCGTATTATTACGGCTACGGCTACTACGGCAGCTGCAGCTGGTTGAGGCGCAATGCGCTGCGCACCGGCAGCCGCTATTGGTGGAACCGGTACGAGGCCTGCCTCTACGACTATTGAAGGCTTGCAGGGCGGGTTGGGCACAAGCCCTCATCCGCCCTATCCTGTTGGTCCGCCTCTACAACTGCGGCGTGATCCACGGTGCGCAGCAGCCGGGCCATGCGCCGAGGAGCTGCAGCAGGAAGCCGAGCACGATCAGTACGGTTGCAAGCAGGAAGACGCCCCGCCGTGCCAACAACGCGGCCTTGTGCTCGACACGAGCCTTGAGGATTGCCTGTTCATCAGCGAACCGGTCGAGCGCTTCGTAAGGGTTGCTCGCGCCGGGCGCCAGCGGGCGCAGCTTGCGCGTGGTGCGCAGTCGGTCGAGCTGCTCGGCCAGCTCCATCTGCCGCCCCTCGTTGAAGAACGCGAGCCACCACTCGCGCAAGAGCAGCATGAAGCCGGCGAAGTCGAGCCCGATGCCCGACACGTTGAGCCATTGTTGGGTCATCCTAATCGACCCGCGTAACCAGGCAGTCGATCTCCAGGCGCCTCAAGGCGCTGCAGGCGCCGACGGCGGCGGCTTGCGCGTCGAAACCGACATAGCGGGCGCGGAAAAGAACCTTGTTGCCGCGCCTGATCTCGGTCATGCGTGGGGCATGGCTGTCCAGAACCGTGGCCGCGCGTTCGCGCACAACGGCGAGCTGGCGCGCGGCCTCCTCCTTGGTCTGGAAGGCGCCAACCTGGATCTGAAACACACCATGCTCGGCGGCAGCCTGGTGGCCAGACTCTGCCGGGCTTGGCTGTGTCGCCGGTGCGTCATCCTCCTCTGCATCTGCCGCTTTGTCAGGCGGTGGAGGATTGGAGGAGGGCTGCGCGGGGTCGACATCGCCCTCTGACAGCGCCGACGCCCGAGCCGGTTGCGGACGCGGAACGGCAAGCGGCGGGGCTTTGGCCTCGGCGATCAGCAGCGGCGCCGGACGACGTGTCTTGTGCTCGGAGGCCTTGGCAAAGCCGGCATTGAGATGAGCGCGCACCGCTGCATTGCGCGAGCGGGACGTCTTGCCACCGAAGTAGGCGATCAGGAGGTGCTTCCGGCCGCGCCGTGCCGAGGCGACCACGTTGAACCCTGAAGCGCGGGTGTAGCCCGTCTTCATGCCATCGACGCCGCGATAGCTGAACAGAAGGCGATTGTGATTGCGGTAGGTATCGCCACCCCAGGTGAAGGTTCTGGTGGCGAACAGCGGGTAGCGTTTGGGAAAGCGGTCCATCAGCCGGAGCGACAGGGTGGCCATGTCGCGCGCGGTCGTCCGCTGATCCGGCTCGGTGAGACCTGAGGCGTTACGGAACTGGGTGGATTTCATGCCCAGCTCGTGCGCCTTGCGGGTCATGAGCTCGGCGAAGCGTTCCTCGCTGCCGGCGATCCGCTCGCCGACGGCGACGGCGACATCGTTGGCCGATTTGACGATCAGCGCCCTGATGGCGTCGCGCAGCTCGATCTCGGTGCCCTCCTCGACGTCGAGATTGGACGGCGGTGCGGCGACGGCATGGGCGGAGAACCGGATCTTGCTGTCGAGCGAGAGCCGCCCTTCCTCCAGCGCCTCGAAGAGGAGATAGAGCGTCATCAGCTTGGTGAGCGAGGCCGGATAGCGCGGCGCATCAGCGGATCTCTCGTAGAGGATGCGACCGGTGTTGGCGTCGATCATGAGCACGGCGTGCCGGCTTGCACCCGCCGCCTCGGCGAGCAGAGGTTGCAGCGCGACCGTGACAGCGAGCAGGGCGGCACCGAGATGGCGCCACAGCAGAATGGCGCGACGACGGCCCGTCTCACGACCCCACAGGGGCCGGTGTCGGCACAGCGGAAAGTCCATTCCCTCGTTCCCAGCGCTTCTGGCGGTGGCCGGCGCACCCGCTCCCAGCTCAGTCTCTGGGAGCGCCCCTGCCTGCCTTGACCGCGTTAATGGGGCGGCTTTGAGGCGTGACCCGGCAGTGCGGTCACACCGCTGCTTGCGTAGCACCCTTGGCACGAAGGCTAACGAGGTCCGGGTTAAGCAAGAATGAGCGTATGGCGGGCTCATCCGAAAGGTTAATCGTGCAGTGCAGCATTTACCTTGACATCTATTGTGCGGTGCATATATTCCGCAATGTCGAAGCGGTCCACGGGATCGGTCGATTCCCCGCAAGCACCCAGCCATCACGCCAGGGACGAACGCCGATGATCAAGAATTTCGAGGACTTCCAGAAGCTCGGGCAGCAGAACGTCGATACCGCCATGAAGGCTTTCGGCGAATGGAACAAGGGCTGGCAGGCAATTGCCGCCGAGATCAGCGACTACACCAAGCGGTCGTTCGAGGAAGGCACGGCCACAGTCGAGAAGCTGCTGACGGCGAAGTCTTTCGAGCAGGCGGTGGAGATCCAGACCGGCTACGCCAAGCGCGCCTATGACGACTACCTGCACGAGGTCTCGAAGCTTGGTGGCCTCTACGCAGAGCTGGCCAAGGAAGCCTATCGCCCGGTTGAGAGGGCATTCCAGAGCGCCCGCTAAGGCTGGCGTTGAGCACCCAGATACGTCTGTTTTGCAAGCCAAGCCCGCGCCGGCCGCGCGGGACTTGGCTTTTTTGTGTCGCATTTCGACGGGTCGTTCACCATATGGGGGAGAATGCGGACACCGGGTATGACGCCCCGGCCGGTGCGAGGTGCCGCAACAGGGGTCGCAGCAGGGGTGATACAACGGATGACATGGCGGATGATCGTAGGCCCGGCATTTGCATCAATCTCGACCAGCGTTTGCGAAAACGCCCCGCCTGTCGGTAAGATAGGGGTGATTTGCGGCAAGGATGGCTGATCGGGGAGCGGGCTTCAGAGATGGCGGGCAGGAACGGTTCCAACGGCTCACGGGGCGATGATGAGGGCAAAACCGGCCTCATCACCAAGACGCGCCCCAAGACCAAGAAGCCGAGCCTATACAAGGTGTTGCTGCTGAACGACGACTACACCCCGATGGAGTTCGTCGTGCACGTGCTGGAGCGCTTCTTCAACAAGGGCCGTGAGGATGCCACACGCATCATGCTTCATGTGCACCACAAGGGCGTCGGCATCTGCGGCGTCTACACCTACGAGGTGGCCGAGACCAAGGTCGCCCAAGTGATGGATTTCTCGCGCCAGCATCAGCATCCGTTGCAGTGTACGATGGAAAAGGAGTAGCCCACCGCCGTGCCCGCCTTCTCCCAAAGCCTGGAAGCGTCGCTGCATCGCGCGCTGGAATACGCCAATGAGCGTAATCACGAGTATGCGACCCTGGAGCACCTGCTGCTGGCGCTCCTGGACGACCGCGATGCTGCCGCGGTGATGAAAGCCTGCCTGGTCGACTTCGACGCCCTGCGCAAGCGCATCACCGAGTACCTCGATAACGAGCTCGGCAGCCTGTACGTGAAGGGCTCCGCCGAGGCGCAGCCGACAACCGGATTCCAGCGCGTGGTGCACCGGGCGGTGGTGCACGTGCAGTCCTCCGGGCGCGAGGAGGTGACGGGCGCCAACGTGCTGGTGGCGATCTTTGCCGAGCGCGAGAGCCACGCTGCGTTCTTCCTGCAGGAGCAGGAGATGACCCGCTTCGAGGCGGTGCAGTACATTTCGCACGGCATCGCCAAGCGGCCCGGCATGACCGAGCCCAAGCACGTGCGCGGCATCGACGAGGACCAGAACGGCGAGGGCCGCGAGGA
>DASURA010000359.1:0-2645 GCA_036280295.1 Hyphomicrobiaceae bacterium | reverse complement strand
CCTCAGGAGCTTCGCCGAGCGCTACCCGCACCAGCTCTCCGGCGGCCAGCGGAAGCGCGTGGCCCTGGCCCAGGTGCTGGCGCGCCAGCCCAAGATCCTGCTGATGGACGAGCCGTTCGGCCCGCTCGACGCGCAGACCCGGGTCATCATGGGCGATCTGCTGCTCGGCCTCTGGCAGCAGGACCGCAAGGCGCTCCTGTTCGTCACCCACGACCTCGATGAGGCGATCGCACTGTCCGACCGGGTGGTGGTGATGTCGTCCGGCCCGGCCGCGCGCCTGATCGGCGACTTTGCGATCGACCTGGCCCGCCCGCGCCATATCGCGGACATCCGCGCCGAGCCGCGCTTCCACGCCCTGCATCGCCAGATCTGGAGTCTGCTCAAGGTCGAGGTGCAGAAGGCCTACGAGCAGGGCGAAGGAAAGGACGCATGACCCGCACCCGGCTGTTCGCCCTGCAGATCCTCGTCGCCTTCGTCGGCTTGGCCTTCTGGCATGTCCTGACCAGCACCTCGCTGATCGGCGACCCCAGGAAGATGCAGTTCTTCTTCTCGACGCCGCTCGATGTGCTGACGCGCTCAGTGCAGGACCTCGCCGGCGCCGAGATCTGGCATCACCTCGCCATCACCCTGACGGAGACGCTGCTCGCCTTTGCCATCGGTGCCGGCGGCGGCATCATCATTGGCTTCTGGTTTGCGCGTCAGGCCGTGCTGGCCGCCGTGTTCGACCCCTATGTCAAGGCCATCAATGCGCTGCCGCGCGTCGTCCTGGCGCCGATCTTCGCCCTGTGGTTCGGCCTCGGCATCTGGTCCAAGGTGGCGCTGGGCGTGACGCTGGTGTTCTTCATCGTGTTCTTCAACGTCTACCAGGGCGTCAAGGAGGTGAGCCCAGTGGTGCTCGCCAATGCCCGCATGCTCGGGCTGAGCGAGCGCCAGCTGATGCGCCATGTCTATTGGCCGTCGGCGCTGTCGTGGATGTTCTCCTCGCTGCACACTTCGGTGGGCTTCGCGCTGGTCGGCGCAGTGGTGGGCGAATACTTGGGTTCAGCCGCGGGGCTCGGCTACAGAATCCAGCAGGCGGAGGGCGTGTTCGACGTGACCGGGGTCTTCTCGGGCATGCTGATCCTGACGGTGGTGGTGATCCTCGTCGATCATCTCGTCACGCTGGTCGAGCGGCGCCTGCTGGTCTGGCGGCCCGGCCAATCCGCCGAAACCGCGCGGGACTGATGTTGGCTGTTGGGTGCGGCGCGCGTGAAGAGGGGAATGGGGAGGTCGGGAATGGGGAGTGGAGCGCCTACGCTCGCCATAATCCACTTCCGACTCCCGATCTCCCCCTCCCGTCCTCCGCCGACTATGTGAACCAAGGGAAGGAAGCGATCGATGAAGCTCAAGACTCTCCTGACGGCCGCGGCCATGGCTGCCGCAACGTTGCTCGGCACCTGGCCCGCCGTGGCGCAGACCAAGCCCGAGAAGCCCCCCGAGAAGACCAAGGTGGTGCTCGGTGTCGGCGGCAAGCCGCTCCTGTACTACCTCCCGCTCACCATCGCCGAGCGCAAGGGGTTCTTCAAAGCGCAGGGGCTTGATGTCGAGATCAACGATTTCGGCGGCGGCGCCAAGTCGCTGCAGGCGCTGGTCGGCGGCTCCGTGGATGTGGTGACGGGCGCCTACGAGCATACCATCCGCATGCAGGCCAAGGGACAGGACATCCGCGCCGTGATTGAGCTCGGCCGCTTCCCCGGCATCGTTATCGCGGTCCGCAAGGAGCTCGCCGGCAAGGTCAAATCAGTGGCCGATTTCAAAGGCTTGAAGGTCGGCGTCACGGCGCCGGGCTCGTCGACGCACCTGATGGCGCTGTTTGCCATGTCCAAGGTCGGCCTGAAAGCCACCGACGCCTCCTTCATCGGCATCGGCGGCGGGGCCAGCGCTGTGGCAGCGGTCAAGAACGGCCAGGTCGACGCGCTCTCGCACCTTGACCCGGTCGTCTCCAAGCTCGATGCCGACGGCGAGATCAAGCTGTTGCTCGACACCCGCTCGGAGGCCGGCACCAAGGCGCTGTTCGGCGGCACCAATCCGGCCGCCGTGCTCTACCTCAGGAAGGAGTTCGCCGACCGCAACCCTGTCACCACCCAGCGTCTCGTCAACGCCTTCTATGCCGCCCTGCAGTGGCTCGCCAAGGCCACCCCGGCAGAGGTCGCCGATACCGTGCCGCCAGAGTATCTGCTTGGCGACCGCAAGCTCTACGAGGCCGCCGTCAAGGCCTCGCTGCCGAGCTATTCGCGCAGCGGCGTGCTCGGCCGGGGCGGCATGGAGAGCATCCTCGCCACTCTCAAGCAGCTCGATCCGGCCTTCAAGAACGCCACCGTCGACCTGTCGGCGACCTTCATTGACACCTTCGTGAAGCAGGCGAAGGGCGGCTGAAGGTCGTCCCGCACGGCCGGCCAACGGAGTGAGACTGTGGATAAGCACCCCTCGGCAAGGCGCTGGAATCGCGGCATTTTTGCCACAACGCCGAGGTGGCAATTGAAAAAGATGCGAGGACCGTTTTGGACGGTTGACAACGGGTTTGGGTGGACCTACATAAGGCCCCACGCCGCGACGCTGATGTGACAGCGGGTTGCGGCGGGGCAACAAATCTCCGAGATAGACAC
>DASURA010000358.1:0-17404 GCA_036280295.1 Hyphomicrobiaceae bacterium | reverse complement strand
TGTTCGCGCACCTCCTTGCCGATGACGGACTGGAAGTCGCGCACCATGGCGGGATAGGGATGCGGGCCGGCGGCGGTGCCGATGATGTAGTAGGTGTCGCGCACGTTGGTCACCCAGTCGCGCAGCGCCTCGTTCATGGCGTCCTTCAAGGTCTGGCCGCCGGAGGTGACAGCGTTGACCTTGGCGCCCAGCAGCTTCATGCGGAAGACGTTGGGCTTCTGCCGCTCCACGTCCACCGCGCCCATGAAGATCTCGCACGGCAGCCCGAAGCGGGCGCAGACGGTGGCCACGGCGACGCCGTGCTGGCCGGCGCCGGTCTCGGCGATGATGCGGGTCTTGCCCATGCGGCGGGCGAGCAGGATCTGGCCCAGGCAGTTGTTGATCTTGTGACTGCCGGTGTGGTTGAGCTCGTCGCGCTTGAAGTAGATCTTGGCGCCGCCCAGATGCTCCGTCAGCCGCTCGGCGTAGTAGAGCGGGCTCGGCCGACCGGCGTAGTGGGTGTTAAGGTTGGTGAGCTCGGCGTGGAACGCCGGGTCGGCTTTCGCCTCGTTGTAGGCCTGTTCCAGGTCCAGGATCAGCGGCATCAGCGTCTCGGCGACGAAGCGGCCGCCGTAGAGGCCGAAGAAGCCGCGCTCGTCGGGGCCACTGCGATAGGTGTTGAGCTGCGTCGTCGCCATGGTTGGAATCCCAATTCGCGTAGGGTGCAATAAGCGAAGCGCATTGCACCGGGCGACAGCGGTGCAATGCGGCTATCGCCTTATTGCACCCTACGTCGCGGACGCACCCTACGCCTCGGCGCCCTCATTAGCCGCCTTTGCCGCCCGAAGGAAGCGCCGGATCAGCTCCGGGTCTTTTTGGCCGGGTCGAGTCTCCACGCCGGAGGATACGTCAACGGTGGCGGCGCCCGTCACCCGGATTGCCTCGGCGACATTCTCCGGGCCGAGGCCGCCTGAGAGCATGTAGGCAACCTTGCCCTTGACGCTGGCGAGGGCACCCCAGTCGAAGGCGGCACCATTGCCGCCGGGGCGAGTGGCGTCCCTGGGGGCGCGGGCGTCGAACAGGATCAGGTCGGCGACGCCGCGATAGGCAAGCGCCACCTCGGCATCCGCGGCTGTCTCGACCTTGACGGCCTTCATGACCGGCTTGGCCCAGCGCCGGCGCACCTCCGCCACCCGCTCCGGCGCCTCCTCGCCATGCAGTTGCAGCAGGTCCGGATCGACCACCGCCACCACCGCCTCGACGAGCGCGTCGTCCGGGTCGACCATCAGCGCCACGATCCGGGCCCGACCGCGCGCCTTCGCCGCCAGCGGCGCTGCCGCCACGGGCGTCAGGTTGCGGGGGCTGGGCGGGAAGAACACCAGGCCCACGTAGTCCGCGCCCCCGGCCAGCGCTGCATCGAGCGCCGCCTCGGTGGTAAGGCCGCAGATTTTGACTTTGGTGGTGTGAGCCATGCGCGGGAGTATAGCTGCTGGCATCACCTGATCCAACGCCGTACGCTTCCAAAGCCCACCACCTGCCTACCTTCACGCACCGTGAAGGTGACGCCTGGCCTGAGCGCGTCGTACATTGAATGGGGGAAGTATGTCGCTGTGAGCCGGACCGTCATTGCCGATCCAGCCAGCGGGTGCTCCGGCCCTGAGTTGAAGGCGACACCTATGTAGTCCTCGCCGTTCCAACCATCGCCGGTGGCATTGAGGCTCGATTTCTCGTCGACCACCAAATGGGGCCGATAGCCGTTCCCCGAAAGCGCTCCCAGCGGGAAGGGGGTTGCGCGTCCTCCTTCCTCCGGCGTCAGAAAAGTTACAGAGCACTCGATCAGAGGCAATTCAACCGGCTTGGCTTGCATCTGATCGCCTCAAGGAGGGCCGCCGCGCTCGTAGCGCTCATACACCGCCACAGCGGCCGCCAGATCCTCGATCGACGTGCCGACTGACTTGAAGAACGTGATGTCCGCCAACGATGTGCGTCCCTGCACGGCACCGCGGCACAGATCGGCCAGCTCGCCCAGCACGGCCTTGGTGCCGATGACGCCGGATTGCAGCGGCTGCATGATGTCGCCGGCCTCCGCGAAGGCGGCCTCGGTATCGACGAAGATGCGGGCGCGGCGCACCACCTCGTCGTCGGTCTCGCGCATGTTGGGCCTGAAGGCGCCGACGCAGTCGAGGTGAGTGCCAGGCCTGAGACAAGCGCCGTGGATGAGGGGCTGGGACGAGAGCGTCGCCGCCGAGACGATGTCGGCCTCGGCCACCGCGGCGTCCAGCTCATCGGCGATGGTGGCGGCGATGCCGGACCCGGCCAGATTGGCCACCAGCGCTTCAGCGCCGGCGCGTGAGCGGTTCCACACCCGCACCTGGCGTATCGGCCGCACCGAGGTGTGCGCCCGCACCAGGAATGGCGCCAGTGCCCCGGCGCCCACCATCAAGAGCCGTGAGGAGTCCGGCCGCGAGAGGTGGCGGCTTGCCAGCGCCGAGGCCGCCGCCGTGCGCCATGCCGTGAGCCGCGTGGCGTCCATGACGGCCAGCGTCTCGCCGGTCTGGGCGGACATCAGGAGATAGCTGCCCAGGACGGCCGGCTTGCCGTGCGCGGCGGCGTTGTCCGGATACACGGTGACTGCCTTGAGGCCCATGTAGCGCCCCGCTGAGGGCGAGCCGGGCGCGCTCGCCTCCCAGGCCGGCATGATCAGAAGCGTCGCCTCCGGCCGGCCGTCGAGCGCGATGGCATGGTGGTGTCGCGGCGGTGCCAGCGCGCCGTTGGCAAACGCCTCTTCAAGCGTGTCCACCAGGGCCGGATAGGAAAGCGCCGCATCCACGGCGGCACCATCGAAAATGCGCATGGGGGCCAGGGTTCAGGTTTCAGAGATCAGGTTTCAGGTTCCAGGGATCAGGGGCAGCTTAAGCCGTTCCCTGACACCTAAAACTTGAAACCTGTGCCAGTCGCCACGTGTGACACGCTTAATGTTCTGCGCACGAGATTTTGCTGGGCTTGCTATCGCACGGTGCCGAGATGCCGCTCGCGGTTGAGGCGTTCGGCCTCCGCCTTCCAGCGCCGTGCCTCTGCCTCGCCGCGCCGGGCACTGCGGCGCCAGCGGTATTGCGTGACCCAGGTAACGAGGCCACCCAGCAGCACGCCGACGATCATGGCTGCCAGCAACCAGGCATAGAGCGGCAGCGTCAGGGCCAGCACCGGGTCATGGGGGCGGAACGGGTTGAGCGCCAGCCGCACGTCGTGCGTATTGGCCACGCCCAGCGCCGCCAGCACGATCACCGCGGGCAGCAGCACCAGGAGGTGGAGGATACGTCGGAGCATGGTGAGATGGTCACCCGCTACAACCGCACCTCTTTGCCTTCATCCTTGTTCAGCCGCTCGCGCAGGTCCTTGCCGGTCTTGAAGAACGGCACGTATTTCTCTGAGACCGACACCGAGGCGCCTGTGCGGGGGTTGCGGCCGACGCGCGGCGCCCGATGCTTGACGGTGAAGGCGCCGAAGCCGCGCAGCTCCACCCTGTCACCTCTCGCCAAGGCGTCGACGATCTCGCCGAAGATCACATTGACGATCCGCTCCACGTCTCGGTGGTAAAGATGGGGGTTGGCGGCCGCGATCTTCTGGATCAGCTCGGACTTGATCATGCCACACGCGTCCCTTGGCGTCCCTAGGTGGGGCGGGGTCAGCTTCCTTGCGCCAGCGTGCATTGTCTGCCCGATGGTAGAGGCAAGGGGTCTGACCCCAGAACACCCTGTAATTCCTTATCTTTCCGTACCGTGCCAAATGGACAGCATGCCGTCAAGGCGCAAGCTTGCCAGACGATCGTCGCTCAGGAGCTGGGCAACCTGGTCAATCGCGGCAATACCCGTGATGCGTGCAAGCGCCCTGGTCGCCAACCGGGCGATGCCCCAGTCGCTGTCGCGGCTGGGCTTCCGGTCGACAATATCCAGCCCTTTGGGCACGCCGCGCTGATCTTCGAGGTATTTGACCACCTCGGCCTCGCCGCCAATCTGGTCGATCAGCTTGTTGGCGAGGGCCTCGCGACCGGAGAATACCCGGCCTTCCTCAAGCCCGGAGATGCTTTTCGTGTCGACGCGGCGGCGCGTGCGCACCAGATTCACGAACCAGCGTTGTGATTCTGCCACCATCTGCTCGGTCGTTGCCCTGCCCGCCTCGTCCAGGGGCTGGAATGGCGATGGGGTGGCCTTCAGTGGCCCGCTCTTGATCTCGTTGACCTTGATCCCGAGCTTTTCCAGGAGGCCGGCGATCTCCGGCCATTGGAAGATCACGCCGACGGAGCCGGTGATGGTATTGCCCCGTGCCACGATCTGGTCGGTGGCGAGGCCGACGATATAGGCCGCCGAGGTGGCGACAGTTCCGAACTGCGCCACGAGCGGCTTCTTCTTGGCCAGTTCGCGCAGCGCCTCGAACATCGCCTCGCCGCCCACGGTGGTGCCGCCGGGGCTGTTGACGGCCAGGATCACGCCGGAGACCTTGTCGCTCTCGCCGAGCTTCTTGATCAGGCGCAGCATGTCGCGGTCGTCAGTGATGAGGCCCTCGATGGCGACGCGGGCGATCTGGCGCTGGCCGATCAGCCCTGTCCGCTCAGCTGAGGAGAACAGCAGGAAGCCAAGCGCCAAGGTGCCGGCTGTCAGCGCCAGCACCCGCCACCACGTCAGTCGCCGGCGCAGGCGCCGGCGGTCGAGGACGGCTTCGGTCTCGAAGGTCATGACGCGACCCACCGTAAGTGGGCGTCAGACCCTCCGGGTCTGACACCATTCCGCACGGACGTTGGAGTCATGGTGCCAGACCCGGAGGGTGCTGACACCAGCACACTACTGCGATGCCTCGTCCTTCTTCTTGATGGCGGCCTTGAAGATGTCGCCCAGCGAGGCGCCGCTGTCGGACGAGCCGTACTGCGCCACCGCCTGCTTCTCCTCGGCGATCTCCAGTTGCTTGATGGAGACCGAGAGGCGCCGGCTGGCCTTGTCGAACGCCGTCACCGCGGCATCGACCTTGTCGCCCACATTGAAGCGCTCCGGCCGCTGCTCGGAGCGGTCACGCGACAGGTCGGACCGCTTGATGAAGGTGGTGAGATCGGTATCGACGATCTTGACCTCGATGCCGTTGTCCTGCACCGCCACCACCTCGCATGTGACCTGGCTGCCCTTCTTGACGACGGCACCCGCCTTCTCCATCGGGTCGCCGCCGACCTGCTTGATACCGAGGCTGATGCGCTCCTTGGAGGGGTCCACATCGAGCACCGCGGCGTGGACGGTGTCGCCCTTCTTGTAGTCCTTGATGGCCTCGTCGCCGGAGCGGTTCCAGTCCAGGTCCGACAGGTGCACCATGCCGTCGACACCGCCGTCCAGGCCGATGAAGAGGCCGAACTCGGTGATGTTGCGGATGGGGCCCTCGACCACCGTGCCCTTCGGATGGGCGGCCAGGAACGCCTCCCAGGGGTTGTCCTGCGTCTGCTTCAGACCCAGCGAGATACGGCGCTTCTGCGGGTCGACCTCGAGGATCTGCACGTCCACCTGCTGGCTGGTGGAGACGATCTTGCCGGGGTGGACGTTCTTCTTGGTCCAGCTCATCTCGGAGACATGGATCAGGCCCTCGACACCCGGCTCCAGCTCAACGAACGCGCCGTAGTCGGCGATGTTCGTCACGGTGCCCTTGAAGCGGGCGCTGACCGGGTACTTGGCCTCGATGCCGGCCCACGGATCGGCCTGCAGCTGCTTCATGCCAAGCGAGATGCGCTGGGTCTCGGGGTTGATGCGGACGATCTGCACCTTGACGGTATCGCCGACGTTGACGATCTCGCTCGGATGATTGACGCGGCGCCAAGCCATGTCGGTGACGTGCAGGAGGCCGTCGATGCCGCCCAAGTCGATGAACGCGCCGTAGTCGGTGATGTTCTTGACCAGGCCGTCGATCACCTGGCCCTCGGCCAGCTTGGCGACGATCTCGGAGCGCTGCTCGGCGCGAGTGGCCTCCAGGATCTCGCGGCGCGAGACGACGATATTGCCGCGGCGGCGATCCATCTTCAGGATCTTGAAGGGCTGCGGCGTGTTCATGAGCGGGCCCATGTCGCGCACCGGCCTCACGTCCACCTGGCTGCCCGGCAGGAACGCCACGGCACCATCCAGATCGACCGTGAAGCCGCCCTTCACCTTGTTGAAGATGATGCCTTCAACCTGCTCCTTGTTGTTGAACTTCTGCTCCAGACGGACCCAGCTCTCCTCGCGGCGGGCCTTGTCGCGCGAAAGCACGGCCTCGCCGAGCGCGTTCTCGGTGCGCTCGATGTAGACCTCGACGGTATCGCCAACCTTGAGCTCGCTGGCACGCCCCGGCGCCGCGAACTCGCGCAGCGGCACGCGGCCCTCCATCTTGAGCCCAACGTCGATCACCGCCAGATCCTTCTCGATGGCGGTTACAGTTCCCTTGACGACGCTGCCCTCGAACACCTCGTCCTCGGGCATGGTCTCGCCGAGCATGGCGGCGAAATCCTCGCGCGTTGGCGTGAGATCCTTGTTGGGGGCGCTAGTGGTGGTCATTCTTGCTCCTGAACCAGTCTTGTCTGTTCTGCTCCGAAGGCTGCGTTTGGAACGGGTAATGGCCCACACAGGGCTTCCAACCCATGCCAAAATCGCGCCCGTGATGTCTCTGAATGCCGCCGGCGGGTATTCACAACAGGATTGGAGCGCGCCCCTTCTCGACGAGAGCTAGGTGCGCCCGCGTTGTGCAACCTTCCTCAAGATCACGCCGACAGCGGTATCGAACGCGGCTTCTATATCCAAATTGCTGGTATCCAGCAAGAAGGCGTCCTCTGCCGGATGCATCGGCGAGGCTTCCCGGCCGGCGTCGCGCTCGTCCCGTCGCCGGATGTCGTCCAGAACCGCCTGCAGGGTCGTCTGCTCGCCGCGGCCAAGCTTCTCGCGGAAGCGGCGCTCGGCCCTCACTTCCGGCGAGGCTGTCACATAAAGCTTAACATCCGCATCGGGGCACACCACCGTGCCGATGTCACGGCCGTCAAGAACAGCGCCATTCGGACTGCGGCCGAAGGCGCGCTGATAGGCCAGCATCGCTTCTCGCACCTGCGGAATGCGGGCGACAATGGAGGCTGCCTCGCCCAGGCCGGGATGGCGCAGGCCCGGATCTTCCAGAGTCGCCGGGTCAAGGCCTGCGGCTGCGGCGGTTGCTGCGGCCGGATCGTCAAGCGCCTTGCCGGCCTTCAACACATCCCGCGCCACGGCCCGGTAAAGAAGACCGGTGTCCAGGTGGGCCACCCGGAAGTGCGCCGCGATCCGTTTGGCGAGCGTCCCCTTGCCGGAGGCGGCCGGACCGTCGATGGCCACCACCATACCCACAATCATACCGCCTCCGGTGCAGTAAATGTCGCGCCAAGCTCCTCCATGAGCGGGCGGAAGGCAGGGAAGCTGGTAGCGATCATGCCGGCGTCGTCGATTGTCACAGGGCGGTCTGCGCCGAGGCCCAGCACCAGGAAGGACATGGCGATACGGTGGTCGAGATGGGTGGCAACCACGGCGCCGCCGGGAACGCCCCTGCCGCCCTCGACAATGAGGCTGTCGCCCTCAGCCCTGGCAGCGATCCCGTTCGCCGCGAGGCCGGCCGCAGTCGCGGCGAGACGATCGCTCTCCTTCACCTTCAGCTCCGCCAGCCCGTCCATGCGGGTCTCGCCTTCGGCGTAGGCGGCAAGACAGGCCAGCACGGGGTACTCGTCGATCATGCTTGGAGCGCGCTCGGGCGGGACCCGCACACCGCGAAGCTTGCCGCCATGGCGCACCCGGATGTCCGCCACCGGCTCGCCGCCGTCGATGTGCTCGTTCAGGAAGGCCACGTCCGCTCCCATCTCGCGGAGCGTGGTGTAGAGCCCGGTGCGCGTCGGGTTCACGAGCACGCCCTCGATCACCACCTCCGAGCCCGGCACGATCAGCGCCGCGGCGGCCAGGAAGGCGGCCGAGCTCGGGTCCCCGGGAACGTTGATGTCCTTGCCGCCAAGCTCGGCATCGCCCTTGACCGAGACCGCGCGCAGTCCCTGCCGCTTGGTCGCGGTCACCTGGGCGCCGAGATAGCCGAGCATACGCTCGGTGTGGTCGCGGGTGGCCTCCGGCTCGATCACCGTGGTCTCGCCGCTGGCGTGCAGCCCGGCAATCAGGATTGCCGACTTGATCTGCGCCGAGGCGACCGGCAGCTGGTACTCGATCGGCATGAGATCGGCCGAGCCACGGATGCCGAGAGGCAGGGTATCCTTGCCCTTGTCCAGGACCTCAAGCCCCATCCGCTCCAGCGGCCGCAGCACCCGGCCCATGGGCCGGCGAGACAGCGAGGCATCGCCAACCAGGCGTGCCGTCAAGCTGTGGCCGGCGAGCACGCCGAGTATCAGGCGCACGCCGGTACCGGAGTTGCCGAAGTCGAGGTCGCCGGCCGGCTGCTGGAGCCCGCCGACGCCCCGTCCAAGCACCTCCCACGCGGAGCCGTGCTTGAGCATCGGGCAGCCCAGTGCCTGCAGGACCTTGGCCGTATTCAGCACATCCTCGCCCTCCAGCAGCCCGGTGATGCGCGTGCGGCCGGTGGCTAGCGCGCCGAGCATCAGCGCACGGTGCGAGATGGACTTGTCGCCAGGCACGCGGATGCGGCCGGCAAGGGTGCTGGCCCGGCGGGAGCTGAGCGGTGATGGGCTTGTGTGCGGCACAGTCAGGCGTGACCTTGGCTGATGAGAGCCGTTGTCAGGATGGGGGTGGACCCCCTCGCGGCCGACGGTGAGATCAGCCTGAATGCCCGATGCGAGAGGGCTGACCCGTCTCGACCCCTCGTTCCGGCGGCTGCCTTAGAGCAAGCAGTCGCGAGGCTGTCAACCTTGCCAGCGCCTGACCTATAGAGGAGGCGAATGCCCTGGTGCGTCAGTGCAATTGCTTTTTGACAGGCGCTGGCGACCCGTGGCAATGAGCAGCCCCAAATTTTTCCGCCTAGAGGGTAGGCCAATGTCCACAAAAGCCGAGCGCGGCACCAAGCGCACCTGCCAGAATCCCGAATGCGGCTCCCGATTCTACGATCTCAACCGCGACCCCATCGTCTGTCCGATCTGCGAAACGGTCTTCAGGCTCGATGCCGCTCCGGCCGAGGCAATGGCGCCGGCGCCCGCGCCTGAGCCGCGGGCCAAGCGGCCTGCGCCCGTGGCGTCCCAGGAGGCGCTGGAGGGCGATGATGATGCGCTGCCCGCCATCGAGGGTGACGACGAGGCTGTGGCCGGGGAGGAGGACGAGACCTTCCTGGAGGCCGAGGAGGAGGATGGCTCCGACATGACCAACATCATCGGCGGCACGGTGGCGGAGGGTGACGAGCCGGATCGCTGAGGACAGCCGTGCCGGTCGATTGGCTCGCCGGCCTCGTCGCTGCAAGCAGGTGTCGGGCCCTCCGGGTCTAACACCGTAGCACCCAGCCGCTGGAGTGCTGGTGCGAGGGTTTGACACCGACTACTTGCGATACAGCATCCTCGCCCGGATGGTGCCGGGCAGCGCGCGGATCTCCTTGACGATCTCCTCGGCCTCGGCGACGGGACCGTCGGCGTCGAGCACGACGTAGCCGAGGTCGCCGCTGGTCTGGTAGTGCTGGGCGGCGATGTTGACCTTATAGCGGGCGAACACCTCGTTGAGGCGCGTCAGCTCGCCGGGCAGATTGCGCTGCACCTGGATGAAGCGCGTACCCGCCGGGCGCGGGTGGAGCTGCACCTGCGGGAAGTTCACCGCGCCGGTGGTGGAGCCGACGTCGGAATATTCCACCAGCTTGCGCGCCACCTCGGAGCCGATGCGCTCCTGCGCCTCCTCGGTGGAGCCGCCCACGTGCGGCGTGAGGATGACGTTGTCGAGGCCCTGCAGCGGGGTGACGAATTTCTCGGCGTTTGACGAGGGCTCGACCGGGAACACGTCGATGGCGGCGCCAGAAAGGCGCTTGGCACGCAGGGCTGCGGCCAGTGCATCGAGATCAACCACCGTTCCGCGCGAGTTGTTGATCAGGATGGCGCCCGGCTTCATGTGCACGCTGATCTCGCGCTCGCCCATCATGCCCTGGGTGGCCGGCGTCTCCGGTACGTGCAGGCTGACTACGTCGGACCGGGCGAGCAGGTCCTCCAGGGTATCGGTGGGCTCGACATTGCCGTGGCGGAGCTTGTCGGTGTGGTCGTAGTAGAAGACGCGCATGCCCATCGCCTCGGCGAGCACGGCGAGCTGGGTGCCGATGTTGCCGTAGCCGACGATGCCGAGCGTCTTGCCGCGCACCTCGCTGGAGCCGACCGCGCTCTTCTCCCAGCCGCCGGTGTGCGCCGCGACCGACTTCGGGAAGATGCGCCGCATCAGCATGACAATCTCGGCCATGGTGAGCTCGGCCACCGAGCGCGTGTTGGAGAACGGCGCGTTGAAGACCGGGATGCCCATGACCTGGCAGGCATCGAGATCGACCTGGTTGGTGCCGACAGAGAAGCAACCCACTGCCACCAGCGAGCGGATGCCCTCGACCACCTCGGCGGTCAGCTGGGTGCGCGAGCGGATGCCAAGCAGACGCACACCGTCGGTCAGTGCCTGGCGCAGGTCAGCGGCACCAAGCGCCTTGGTGCGACGGTCGATCTGGCTATAGCCGGCCGCCTTGAAGCAATCGACGGCCGTCTCGGAGATGCCTTCGAGCAGCAGGATCTTGATCTTTTCCTTGGGCAAGGAATAGGGAAACGGCTGCTTCAGGGCATCAGAGGGCATCGCGGCTTCCCCGGCGTTCTTCACGGACGTCCAGGATGGGCGGTCCAGGATGGACCGCCTCTATAGAGAGCCCGCCGGATGCCGACAATCCTGCGTCAGGTCGCATCCCTACACGGCCGGAGAATGGCGCCCGGAAATCCGAGCCAGATCCGCGTTTTCAGGGTTGTCACCGATGGCGGCAGGGGCGGGTCGCCGATAACCCTCAACCGTATCGGGCCCCCGCCCACTGCATGATCCACGCTGACGGAGACCGCCCATGCCGCAGGAGGAGACGCAGCGTGCCGGCGCTGCAATACCCGTTCCCGGCAAGATGCCGGTGAGCCTCACGGTAAACGGCGTTGCCAGGACGCTCGACGTGGCGCCATGGACGACCCTGCTCGACGCCCTGCGCGATCATCTGGATCTTACCGGCACCAAGAAGGGCTGCGACCACGGTCAGTGCGGCGCCTGCACTGTGCTGGTCGAGGGCCGGCGCATCAACGCCTGCCTCGCGCTCGCTGTGATGCAGGAAGGCAAGCGCGTCATCACCATCGAGGGCCTTGCCACGAACGGACGGCTGCACCCGCTGCAGGAGGCATTCATCGAGCACGATGCTTTCCAGTGCGGCTATTGCACGCCCGGACAGATCTGCTCCGGCCTCGGGCTGATCATCGAGGGCAAGGCGCAGACCGACGAGCAGATTCGCGAGCTCATGAGCGGCAACATCTGCCGCTGCGGCGCCTATCCGAACATCGTGGCCGCGATCCAGCAGGCGATGGTGGCCCTGGAGGGGCGGCTATGATCAACTTCGAGTTCGCGCGCGCCGTTGACGTTGGCGATGCCCTCCGGCAGATGGCGGCGGCCGGGCCGCGGGCCAAGCTGATCGCCGGCGGCACCAATCTCGTCGACCTCATGAAGAGCGACGTCGAGCGCCCTGCCCGGCTGATCGACATCTCCGGCCTGCCCCTGCGGGCTGTGGAGGAGACCGCCGAAGGCGGCTTGCGCATCGGCGCGCTGGTGCCGAATACCGATCTTGCCTACCACCCGCTGATCGAAACGCGCTATCCGCTGCTGGCGAGCGCGATCCTGGCCGGCGCCTCGCAGCAGCTGCGCAACATGGCGACGGTCGGCGGCAATCTGATGCAGCGTACGCGCTGCTCCTACTTCTACGACGTGGCGACGCCCTGCAACAAGCGCGAGCCGGGGACGGGCTGCTCGGCTCGCCACGGCCTGAACCGCGGCCACGCGATCCTGGGAGCGAGCGATGCCTGCATCGCCGTGCACCCGTCTGACATGTGCGTGGCGCTGGCGGTGCTGGAGGCCAAGGTGCAGGCGATGGGCCCGAAGGGCGAGCGCAGCATCGCCTTCGCCGATTTCCATCGCCTGCCCGGCGAGACGCCGCAGGTGGACACGACGCTGGGTGCCGATGAGATCATCACCGGGCTGGAGCTGGCGGTCCAGGGCTACCCGCAGCACTACACTTACCTCAAGATCCGCGATCGCCTGTCCTACGCCTTTGCCCTGGTCTCGGTGGCGGTGGGGATGGAGATCGCCGGCGGCACCATGCGAGGCGCCCGCTTCGCTCTCGGCGGAGTCGCGCACAAGCCGTGGCGCGACCCGCAAGCCGAGGCCGAGCTTAACGGCAAGGCGCCGGAGGAGGCCAATTTTAGGCGGGCAGCCGAGGCGGCTTTGAGCGGCGCCAGGAGCTACGGCCACAACGACTTCAAGATCGAGCTGGCACGGCGCGCGATCGTGCGTGCCCTTGGCCAGGCGGCGCACGGCCGGCCGCAGTCCAACAATCACAAGAGGATCGAGTGAGCCATGGCCTCGCGCATCGGCACGGCCCATATTGGCACCCCGGCATCGCGCATCGATGGCCGCGCCAAGGTCACCGGCGCGGCCAAGTACGCCGCCGAGCCCAAGGCGCCCGGCCTCGTGTACGGGGCCGTCGTCACCTCCACCATCGCCAAGGGACGCATCCGCCGCATCGATACAGCAAAGGCGAAGCACGTCACCGGCGTCATCGACGTTCTCACGCATACGCATCGGCCGCATCTGGCCGAGGCCGATGCCAGCTACAAGGATGACGTGGCGCCGGACGGCGCGCCGTTCCGTCCACTCTACGACGAGCACATCCTGTTCAGCCGGCAGCCGATCGCGCTGGTGCTGGCCGAGGACTGGGAGACCGCCCGTTTTGCCGCCTCGCTGGTGCAGGTCGAGTATGAGGCCGTGCCGCATGTCACCGACCTGATGCAGCGGCTCGACGCGGCCGTGGCGCTGGACGACGACGCCTTCGCGCTTACCCCGGCCAAGCCGCGCGGCGATGCCGAGGCGGCGCTGGCCAAGGCCGAGGTGCGCCACGCGGCGGATTATTCGCTCGCCATCGAGCACCACAACCCGATGGAGCTGTATGCCGCGACCGCGATCTGGGAGGGCGATGGCAAGCTCACAGTCCACGACAAGACCCAGGGCATACAGAACGTGCAACGCTACCTGTGCGGGGTGTTCAGCCTGAAGCCCGACCAGGTGCGGGTGCTGTCGCCGTTCATGGGCGGCGGCTTTGGCTCGGGGCTCAGGCCGCAATTCGAGGCGGTGCTGGCGGCGCTGGGCGCGCTGGCCCTTAAGCGGCCGGTGCGGGTGGTGCTGACGCGGGATCAGATGTACGCCCTGGGCTACCGGCCCGGCACCATCGAGCGCGTGGCGCTGGGCGCGCGCGGTGACGGCGTGCTCGAGGCGGTCCAGCACGAGGCGGTTGCGATGACCTCGCAGTTCGAGGACTTCGCGAGGAAGGATACGATCTGGTCGGGCGTGCTCTACAAGAGCCCCAACGCCCGGTACGCGCACAAGCTCGTCCGCCTCGACGTGCCGACGCCGTGCGACATGCGCGCGCCGGGAGCGGCATCGGGCGTCTATGCACTGGAGTGCGCCATGGACGAGCTGGCTGTCGCCTTGAAGCTCGACCCCTTGGAGCTGCGCACCCGCAACTACTCCGATGTCGATCAGAACGCGGGCACTCCGTTTACCAGCAACGAGCTGCGCAAGTGCTACAGCGAGGGCGCGGAGCGCTTCGGCTGGAGCAAGCGCAAGCCCGAGCCGCGCTCGATGCGGGATGGCACCGAATTGATTGGCTGGGGCATGGCGTCGGGCGTCTGGGAGGCGCTGCAGGTGCCGGCCGCCGCGCGCATCACGCTTTCCGCCAATGGCCACGCCGAGGTGGCCTGCGCCGCCTCCGACATCGGCACCGGCACCTACACCATCATGGCGCAGGTGGCGGCCGACATGCTCGGCCTGCCCATCGACAACATCAGCATCAGGATCGGCGATTCCACCTTGCCGCATGCGCCGGTGGAGGGGGGGTCATGGTTGGCGACCTCGGTGTCGCACGCCATCGTCGCGGCGGCCACTGCGGTGCGCAAGACCCTGGTGGACCTCGCCAAGAAGGCGCCCGGCTCGCCGCTCGCCGGGGTGTCCGCCGACGATGCCATGCTGAGCGACGGCAAGATCGTGAGCAATGCCGACGCCGGCCGGGCGGTGCCGATCGTCGACGCCATGCGCCACGGCGGCGTCGACCGCATCGTGGAGGAGCACACTGCCCAGTTCAAGGACAACAGTGCCTACGCCAGCAACACGCATTCCGCGGTGTTCGCCGAGGTGCGGGTGGACGAGCAGCTCGGGGTGGTCCGCGTCACGCGCGTCGTCAATGCCGTCGCTGCAGGGCGCATCCTGAACCCCAAGACGGCGCGCAGCCAGATCATCGGTGGCATCGTCTGGGGCATCGGCATGGCGCTGCACGAGGAGACGCTGATAGATCACGCCTTCGGGCGGGTGATGACCGCCAACCTGGCTGATTATCATGTGCCGGTGCATGCCGACGTGCCCGAGCTCGAGGTGATCTTCGTCGGCGAGACGGACACGATTTTGAACCCGCTGGGCATCAAGGGTGTCGGCGAGATCGGCATCGTCGGCGTGGCTGCCGCGATCGCCAACGCGGTCTATCACGCCACCGGCAAGCGCGTGCGCGACCTGCCGATCACGATCGATAAGCTGATGCAGTGAGGCTCCCCCTCTCCCCGCAAGCGAGGGGAGGGAACTGATCCTCACAGCGGATAGCGTTCGCCGGTAATCTCGGCGGTGCTCCAGCGGCGCATCTCGTTGAGCTGGGTGAGCCAGCTCGCGACGCCGGCATTGTCGAAGCCGCCGCCGGGCTGCAGTACCGCGTAGCTGGTGGCGACGCGGTCATGTCCCATCTCCACCGTGAAGGTGGTGTTGAGCTTGTCGAGCACGATGCCCTCCGGGCTCAGCCCCAGGCGGATGAACCAGCCTTCGTTGAAGGAATCATTGCCGTCCTGGACGCCGACCGACAGGGTGAGGATCTCCTCGACGCCCTCGCCGTCGCGCACCTTCTCGACTGCCGATATCACGTCGCCAAGCACGATCAGCTCTTCGTTGGACCTCGCCAGCGGCAGCAGGCGGCGCAGGTCGGTGATCAGCTGGCGCAAAACCGCGCGGTCGCCGTCGCCGAGCGACCACGGCGCCTGGGCAGCATCCCGTGCGGCATCCTGAGAAGCACCGCGAAAAGCTTCCTGGGCAATATCCGTCATGCCGCCCCCCGCTCGGGGCGGCCACTCCTCGTAGGCATGCGAAAATTCCCCCAACTCCCGCGCTGGACATTCTGGCGAAAATTGCGGGCGGCGCAATGGTCTCGATCAACGGTCTTGCGGCAGGAAAATGGTGTCAGACCCGGAGGGTCTGACACCGCAAGGAGTCGCCGCCGTGCAGGCGGCCCGCCACCCGTCAGTTCACCTTGACGCCCGCGGCCTTCACAACGATGGCGTTGGAGGCGATCTCCCTCTTGACCATGGCGTCGAACTCCTCCGGCGAGATCGTCAGCGGCTCGGCGCCGAGATCGGCGAACTTCTTGGCGATCGACCGGCTCTTGATCGCCTTCACCATCTCGTCGTGCAGCCGGTTGCGGATGGCCGCCGGTGTCGCCCGCGGCACGAAGGCGCCGATCCAGAACTGGAAGCCGGAGTCTGGGTAGCCCGCCTCAACCGTTGTCGGCACGTTGGGCAGCGAAGCCGCGCGCTTGGCGCTGCTGACGGCCAGCGCGGTGACCTGCCCGTCCTTGATCAGGCTGATCGCGGCATCGACCGGCGAGCAGTAGTAGTCGATGCGGTCGGCGATGATCTCCGTCAGCGCATCCGCCGAGCCCTTGAAGGCGACGTGCGCCGCCTTGAGCTTGGTGGCAAGCTTCAGGCGCTCGGCGGCCAGATGCGTGGCGCTGCCGGCACCGGCCGAGGCAAAGTTCATGCTTCCCGGCTTCGCCAGCCCGGCCTTCACCAGGTCGCCGAGGCTCTTGTAGCCGCGCTTGCCGTTGGCGACCACAACGATCGGGATATTGGCGAGCGGCAGCACGCCGGCCAGGTCCTTGGCGGTGTCGTAGAGGAGCTTGGTGAAAGGTGGTGGGCGTTACCGTGTGCGAGGAGGAGTGCACCAGGATGGTGTAGCCGTCCGGATCGGGTGGCGACGGTCGGGCTGGAGCGCGCCGTCAGGGCGGTGGTGAAATGATCCTGGTGGCCGTTAAGGTAGGCCATGAACACTGGCTCGGCGATATGTTCGACCGCCTTCCGCGAGTACCTGTGGAGCGTAGCGCCAGTGGCAGACCCTGAACCTGGCGGACGGCTCGTCCCCTATGCCCTCTCCGCGCCCAGACGCTTTGCAGCCGTCCCCGGCCGCCCGCTCAACCGCATCGCCCTGGCGGCCGCGCATGTGGTGGCCGACCCTCTCGCCGATGTCGATCCGTGGCTGACGGCGGCGCCGGACTGGGACCGCACCATCGCCTTCCGCGAGTACCTGTGGAGCCTGGGCCTCGGCGTGGCCGAGGCAATGGATACGGCGCAGCGCGGCATGGGCCTCGACTGGCCGATGGCGCTGGAGCTGATCAAGCGTTCGGTGTCTGGGGCGCGAGGGCGCGAGGGGGCCGTCGTGTTCTCCGGCGCCGGCACGGACCACCTCGACTCGGCCGAAGCACGCTCGCTCGACGATGTGATCTGCGCCTATGAGGAGCAGATCGCCGCAATCGAGGCCGTAGGCGGTCGACTCATCCTGATGGCATCGCGGGCGCTGGTGCGCGTGGCGACCTCGCCCGACGACTATGCCCGCGTCTACGGCCGGCTGCTGTCGCAGGTGAAGGCGCCCGTCATTATCCACTGGCTCGGCGATATGTTCGACCCCACGCTGGCCGGCTACTGGGGCTCGCGCGATCCCGATGCCGCCATGGGCACCGCGGTGGACATCCTCAACGCCAACGCCGCCAAGGTCGACGGCGTCAAGATCTCGCTCCTCGACAAGGACAAGGAGATCGCCATGCGCCGGCGCCTGGCGCCGGGCATTCGCATGTACACCGGCGACGAATTCAACTACGCCGAGTTGATCGCCGGCGATGCGCAGGGCTACTCGCACGCGCTGCTCGGCATCTTCGACGCCATCGCCCCCGCCGCTTCCGCCGCGCTTTCGGCTCTGGCTGCGGACGATCTCGGGGCCTTTCACGAGGTCCTTGCGCCGACCGTCCCGCTGTCGCGCCACATCTTCAAGGCGCCGACGCGCTTCTACAAGACCGGCGTCGTGTTCATGGCCTACCTTAACGGCCACCAGGATCATTTCACCATGGTCGG
>DASURA010000357.1:0-27924 GCA_036280295.1 Hyphomicrobiaceae bacterium | reverse complement strand
CCCTGCCGCGGCCTTTGACTGTTCGCTCCATTTGGGCGCCGTGCTTTTGGCGCCCATCGACACCAACTCCGTCGAGGCAACACCAAAGAAGGCACACCGCTTGCTGGTCCAGGTTCGCGACAACAACGTCGATCAAGCCCTCAAGGCGCTCAAGAAGAAGATGCAGCGCGAGGGCATCTTCCGCGAGATGAAGCTGCGGAACTATTACGAGAAGCCATCGGAGAAGCGCGTTCGCGAGCAGGCCGAGGCCGTGCGCCGCGCCCGCAAGCTTGCGCGCAAGAAGGCCCAGCGCGAAGGCCTGCTGCCCGGCAAAGCGCCAGCGGCGCGGGCGGGTGGTCCTGGCCGGCCGGGGAGCAGGCCCGGTGCCGGCGGTGCCGGTGCGCGCAGTGGCACCGGCGGCCCGCCGCGCAGCGGCGGCTTCAGCGGCCCGCGCTAGGCGGTCTGTCCAGCTCCAACTGTCTTGGTGCTCTCGTTCACTCGAGCGGGAGCACTTTTGCATGCCAGCGGCAATCCACGGCCTCCCTGCAGGTGCAGCGGCAGGCATGGATGGCCGAGACCGTCGGCGAGAGCTTGCGGGAGAGGGCCAGGGTAAGGGGCAGGAACAAGGGAAAGCCCATCGACGCGGGCCGTTCGATCTTGTAGGGGCGCCACCCTCATCGAGCGCCCCAGGACATCGGGAATGGGGAGCGATCCGCGCTTCACGGGCGTCGCGTCTCCCCACTCCCCATTCCCGAACCCCCATTAAAGACTCGGCCGGATCAGTATCAGACCTTCCGGTCTGACACCCTGGCTTCACGCGCCCATCGCCTTCTTCAGGTTCTCGTCGATCTTGTCGAGGAAGCCGGTGGTAGAGAGCCACTTCTGCTGGTCGCCGACCAGCAGCGCCAGGTCCTTGGTCATGTAACCCGCCTCGACCGTGTCGATGCTCACCTTCTCCAGAGTGGCTGCGAACTTGGCCAGCTCGGCATTGTTGTCGAGCTTGGCGCGGTGCGCGAGGCCACGCGTCCAGGCGAAGATCGAGGCCATCGAGTTGGTCGAGGTCTCCTTGCCCTGCTGATGCTGGCGGAAGTGGCGGGTGACGGTGCCGTGCGCAGCCTCGGCCTCAACGGTCTTGCCGTCCGGCGACATCAGCACGCTGGTCATCAGGCCGAGCGAGCCGAAGCCCTGCGCGGCGGTATCCGACTGCACGTCTCCGTCGTAGTTCTTGCAGGCCCAGACGTAGCCGCCCGACCACTTGAGCGAGGAGGCCACCATGTCGTCGATCAGGCGGTGCTCGTAGGTGAGCTTGCGCTTGTCGAACTCGGCCTTGAACTCGGCGTCGAACACCTCCTGGAAGATGTCCTTGAAGCGTCCATCATAGACTTTCATGATGGTGTTCTTGGTCGACAGGTAGACCGGATAGTTGCGCATCAGGCCGTAGTTGAACGAGGCGCGCGCGAAGTCGCGGATCGACTCGTCCAGGTTGTACATCGACATTGCCACGCCCGGGCCTGGCGACTTGAACACCTCGCGCTCGATCACCTTCCCGTCCTCGCCGACGAACTTCAGCGTCAGCGTGCCCTTGCCGGGGAACCTGAAGTCGGTGGCGCGGTACTGGTCGCCGTAGGCGTGGCGGCCGATCACGAACGGCTGGGTCCAGCCCGGTACCAGGCGCGGAACGTTCTTGCAGATGATGGGCTCGCGGAAGATCACGCCGCCCAGGATGTTGCGGATGGTGCCGTTCGGGCTCTTCCACATCTCCTTGAGGCCGAACTCGGCCACGCGCGCCTCGTCCGGCGTGATAGTGGCGCACTTGACGGCCACGCCGTGCTTCCGGGTGGCGTTGGCGGCGTCAATGGTGATCTGGTCGTTGGTCTCGTCGCGCTTCTCGATGCCGAGATCGTAGTACTCGAGGTTGATATCGAGATAGGGATGGATCAGCTTGTCCTTGATGAGCTGCCAGATGATGCGCGTCATCTCATCGCCGTCCATCTCCACGACGGTACCGGCGACCTTGATCCTCTCCATGAGTCCCATTCCTCGTTGCGAGCCCTGCTTGCTGGCGCCTATAGCATCGCATCGCGTTGCAGCAAAGACACGCGCTGGTCGCATGGACTGCACTGCCCGCAACCGGCGTCGGATTTGGGCAAACAACGGGGGGCGGATGAGCGCGCAGCGCGCAAGCCGCCCTTCCTATAGGCGCAAGCGGCGGATTACGCTCCGCTAATCCGGCCTAGTGCCCGAGTTTGTAGATGAGGACGAGGCGGGCCGAGTGGGTGGACGGCTCAAGATCGGCCGTCAGCTTATTGCTATTGATGATGTTCTCCGACCCGAAATCGCTGTAGCGATACTCCAGCTTCAGCGACCAGTTCTCGCGCAGGACCGTCTCGACGCCGGCGCCGACGAAATAGCCATTGAAGGTCTGGGAGCCGAAGTCGCCAACATCGAAGCTGGCCTGCGTAAAGCCGCCGGTGCCGTATAGCAGCGTCGACGGGGTGACAAGGAAGCCGAGACGGCCACCAACCGACCAAGCGTCGTTTTGGTCGATCGAGCCGCTGTGTTTGCCGATAGACACGTCGGCGGAGACATTGGAGCCGAAGTCATAGTCCGCGAACACGCCGCCGACCCAGCCCTCGCGGATCTTCCTGTCATAGCCGACCGTCACGGTGCCGAAGATACCGATATCGCCGGTGTCCTTGTCACTGAACGGTTCATAGCTCTTGGTATATTGGGCTCGGCCACACTGCCAGCCTACTTGGCGCCAGACTTCCTTATCCCCTGAGAGATCCTGGGTGACGGTGCCCGCGCCGAGGCCGACGCCGACATAAAATCCGCCCCAGGCAGGGCCCATGGACGCGCCGGGCGCCCTGATGCGGCTGGGAGGCGGCGACAATCCCTCAGCGGCGGATTGGCCGGTCAGGATAAGAATGGCTGCAATGCCCAGAAACGCTCGCTTCACTGCCCTGATTCCCCCTCATTCCGCGCAGCCCCGATGCCGTCCGGAGGCGCCCTTGCCTGAGTCTCGGTCTGACTCCGGGCTCGGGGCGCTGCGTACTCCTCATCCCCGCCCGACACAGGGGGTCATATTTTTTGCATAGATGCTATCTGCAATCAGGCATCCGCCAGCGAAATGCGCCAACTCGTGGCGCAGTCGCAACTGGCGCTGGGCCGCGCATGCCGAGTGCGCTCGTCCGTCCGCCCTGCAGGTCAGTGCAACGAACGTCCGCCTTGGCCGAGCGGGCCAGCCCGCTCTAGGATGGAGGAGCGATACCTGTGTCACCTCCGAGGGCCCCATGCCGAATGCCACATCAAGCACCGTGCCAGCCGAGCTGACGCATTTCATCGGCGGCAAGCATGTGAAGGGCACATCGGGCCGGTTCGGCGACGTGTTCCAGCCGCTGGACGGCAGCGTGCGCGCCCGCGTGCCGCTCGCCTCCACGGCCGAGGTGGCCGCGGCGGTGGAGAATGCAAAAGCCGCGCAGCCGGCCTGGGCCGCTACGAACCCACAGCGCCGCGCCCGCGTGCTGATGAAGTTCCTGGAGCTCGCCCATCGCGATTACGAGAAGATAGCCGAGGTGCTGGCGCGCGAGCACGGCAAGACCCTCCCTGACGCCAGGGGCGACCTGCAGCGCGGCCTGGAGGTGGTCGAGTTCGCCATCGGCATCCCGCACCTGATGAAGGGCGAGTACACGGAAGGCGCCGGCCCCGGCATCGACCTCTACTCCATGCGCCAGCCGCTGGGCGTGGTCGCCGGCATCACGCCGTTCAACTTCCCGGCCATGATCCCGTTGTGGAAGTGCGCCCCTGCCATTGCCTGCGGCAACGCCTTCATCCTGAAGCCGTCGGAGCGCGACCCCGGCGTGCCGTTGCTGCTGGCGGAGCTGTTCCTGGAGGCGGGGCTCCCGGCCGGCATCCTCAACGTCGTCAACGGCGACAAGGAGGCCGTGGACGCCATCCTGCAGCACCCGGACATCGCCGCCGTCGGCTTTGTCGGCTCCACCCCCATCGCTGCCTACATCTACGCCCAGGGCTGCGCACATGGGAAACGCGTGCAGTGCTTCGGCGGCGCCAAAAACCACATGATCATCATGCCTGACGCCGACATGAACCAGGCCGTCGATGCCCTGATCGGCGCCGGCTACGGCTCGGCCGGCGAGCGCTGCATGGCCGTGTCGGTGGCAGTGCCGGTCGGTCAAGAGGCTGCCGACCTGCTGGTTGAGAGGCTGATCCCGCGTGTCGAGAGCCTGAAGATCGGCCCGTCCACGTCGGCCGATGCCGACTTCGGACCGCTGGTGACGTCGGCGCACCTGAAGAAGGTGAAGGACTACGTGGCGCTGGGCATCGAGGAAGGCGCCAAGCTGCGCGTCGATGGCCGCGACTTCAAGATGCAAGGCTACGAGAACGGCTTCTACATGGGCGGCTGCCTGTTCGACGAGGTCAAGCCGGAGATGCGGATCTACAAGGAGGAGATCTTCGGCCCGGTCCTGTCCGTCGTGCGCGCCAAGACCTATGAGGAGGGCCTGAAGCTCGCCAACGACCACGAGTACGGCAACGGCGTCGCCATCTTCACCCGCGACGGCGATGCTGCGCGCGACTTCGCCGCCAAGGTGCAGGTCGGCATGGTCGGCATCAACGTGCCGATCCCCGTGCCGCTCGCCTATCACACCTTCGGCGGCTGGAAACGCTCCGCCTTCGGCGACCTGAACCAGCACGGACCCGATTCGGTGCGGTTCTACACCAAGACCAAGACCGTCACCTCGCGCTGGCCTTCCGGCGTGAAGGAAGGGGCTGAGTTCGTGATCCCGACGATGAAGTGAAGTGGTCGGCGTAGGGCGGATTAGCGCGCAGCGCGTAATCCGCCATTTCCGCCATAGCGACGGATTGCGGCGGAAAATCCGCCATACGCCTGATGCTGCCGAATCAAGCGGGGGATATGTCAGTGAGAAGTATTGTTCCGCTGTTATTCCTGGCGATTCTGTTGGCCTCGACGGCGTTCAAGCTCTCCAAGTCCTATTTGGAGGAGAAGCCGGCCGTTGCTGAAATCGTGGAGGTAGCGCCTGGAGTACGCGTAACCAAGAAAACCTATCCAGTGCCAATGAACGAGCGACCGTTCTATGGCTTTGCCACCAAGCCGCCGTCCCTGATCGCTTTGGATGAAGAGTTCGTTGCCAACATGATTCGGGACACAGGATCGCGCCAACGGGCGTTGGACGAGGCGCTCAAGCGTGGTTGGAACGCATTTCACTCCCGCGACTTCGTCATCGCGTCCCGTCGTTTCAATCAAGCGTACGTGATCATGCCGGAAGCGAGCGGAGTTTACCATGCTTTCGCGGCGCTGGTGCAGACGCGCTTCAATGACATGGACTACGCAGACGAATTATTCCGCATCGCCCTGAAGCAGCCTGAGCCGTCGCAAATGTTGCGAGCCGACTACGGCCGCCACCTCTTGATGGCCAAGCGGCCTGTTGATGCTCTGCCGATGCTCGAGCAGGCGGTTATCGATGCTCCAAAGTTCGGAAATGCCTGGTCCAATCTCGCTATTGCACGATTACAGACAGGTAACCGGTCCGGCGCATGTGCAGCTGCGGCGGAGGGCGAGAAGCTGCCCAATCCGGGGATCGTGATCTCCGATATCGCCCTGCTGAAACGCTCAGCGAAATGTTAGCTTCTCACGGTCGGGGCTCCGGCCCGAGCAAGAAATAGTGAAGGCCAAGTATTAACCTGCGCTCCGTCAGGCCATTGAGTGCGCCCGCTCCGTAACCACCTTGGAGGAACAGGAGTTTCCAGATCACTGTCCGGACAACGGAGGTCGCACACCATGGCAGGCATCACCAGGACTGCGAGCGCCCAGTGGCAGGGTACCGGCAAGGAAGGCAAGGGGTCGCTCACCTCCCAGAGCGAGGTGCTCTCGGCCGCGCCCTACGGCTTCAACACTCGCTTCGGCGATACCAAGGGCACCAACCCGGAGGAGCTGCTGGCGGCCTCGCACGCAGGCTGCTTCTCCATGGCGCTGGCGTTTGCCCTCACGGCCGCCGGGTTCACGCCCGAAAGCATTGCCACCACCGCACGTGTGACGATCGAGCCCGAAGGCCCGGGCTTCAAGATCTCGCGCTCGGCGCTGTCGCTGGAGGCGCGCGTGCCCGGCATCGACCGCGAGCAGTTCGAGAAGATCGCCCAGGGCGCAAAGCAGGGCTGCCCGATCTCCAAGGTGCTCAACGCCGAGATCACGCTCGACTGGGAGCTAGCCTGACGGCCTCTGCGCTGATGCCGCCGGCACGACGCGAAGAGCGAGTAGGGCGGAGCAGCGAAGCGTAATCCTCCGCTGCATCGCCAGTCGGCGGATTACGGCTCTCACCTCATCCGCCTACGCTCAAACACTCATGGCTCGCACCCAACCGGCAGCACGTTCTTCTCGAAATAGCCGGGATTGACGATGTTTCCCTGTGGTGCGTAGCGGCACACCCAGAAAGACTTCCCGCCGCAAGTGGCGACGCCGCAGCCGACCTCGCGCGTGCCACGCCAGACGATCTGCGTGAAATGGCCGGTGCCCTTCTGGTAGCCGGGTGTGGCGAAGTTGTACTGGCGCACCTCCTCGTACCAGCCCGCGAAAAGGTGCGCCGCCGCGCCCAGCTTTCCCGCACCCCGGGCCAGGTTCTCTCCCTGATTGGGGTTCACCGAACGCGGGGCGTGGGCAAACTCGCAGCGATCAGCCCACGCCTGGGCCGCCGCCGCCAGCTCGCTCGACCAGGTAAGGTCCGGTGCGCAATGCGCGCGGCGCTTGTCGTTGTGGAGCGCCAGCATCTCCTGGGCGCTTGGCGCAATGTCGCTGTGAATACTCCCAGGGAGAGCGTTGCGAGCGACGTCGAGGGTGCAACCGCTCATGACTAGACTGGCACCAACGATCGCGCTGGCTGCAGCGAGGCGCATGCTTTTCCCCCAAACAAAGGCGCATCCGCCGGACAACTCGCCGAAGTCGACCGGCAGGACTCCCCGAAGTGGATCGGCAGGATCTGACTCAACAGAACGCGCTTTATCGTCCCGCCTGCCGGGCCATGTCTACCGCCCGTCGCGTCCGCGCGGTGATCGCCGGCCAGTTGCCGGCGCGGATGTCGGCGGCGGGGGCGAGCCAGGAACCGCCGACACTCGCGACGTTGGCGAGCCTGAGCCAATCGAGGAAACTATCCTCGCCGATGCCGCCGGTCGGGCAGAAGCGCACCTGCGGGAATGGGCCGGCGAGGGCCTTCAAGGCGGCAATTCCCCCCGCCGGCACAGCCGGGAACAGCTTCACCACGTCCAGCCCCCGCGCCAGCGCCGCCATCAGCTCGGAGGCGGTCTGGACGCCCGGAATGAACGGCAGATCTCCCGCCGCCGCCGCATCAAGCAGATCGGACGTGGCGCCGGGGCTGACGGCGAAGCGGGCGCCGAGCCCGCGCGCGGCCTCCAGGTCCTGCGGCGTCAGCACCGTGCCGATGCCGACAATCGCCTCCGGCACGCCCTCGCCGATGGCCTTGGCCGCCGCCGGCGCCGCCGGCGTACGAAGCGTGATCTCCAGCGCCCGCAGGCCGCCGGCCACCAGTGCCCGGGCCAGCGCCACGCCATCCGCCTCGCGCTCGATGGTGAGGACAGGGATGATCGGCGCTGCACGCAACAGCTCCTCAAGCCGCGTGCGGCGCGTGCGGGCGATATCGCTTTCTGATCCCGTCATCTTGCGCTCCCTGCTACGACAGGCCGTGCCAGCACCTTGCTGCAGTCCTCCGGCATCGCCGCCCGCGGGATGATGGCGCCACGGTGCTGCACGACGGCGCCGGCCAGGGCGTGGCCGCAACGCGCCGCCTTTTCGACGTCGGCTCCCATGAGCCGCGCCGCCAGATACGCAGCGGCGAAGCTGTCGCCGGCGGCTGTGGTGTCGATGACATTATCAACGGGCGGTGCCGGGATCGTCGAGACCAGCCCGCGATGGAAGATCCGCACTGCCGGCTCGGCGAGCTTCAGCACGACCTCCGATTCCGGCTCCCGCGTCGGCAACTCGGCGAGGCCATTGGCGCCGAACAGCAGGTCGAGATCCTCCGTAGAGGCCAGGATCACATCCGCGCGCAGGAATGCCTCGCGGTAGGCCGCGCTGGCCAGCTCGCGATTGGACCACAGACGGGCGCGGAAATTGGTGTCGAAGGCGACCCGACCACCGCGGCGACGCAGGCCATCCAGTGCGGCAAGCAGTCGGCCCCGGCCATCCTTGCCGTAGAGCGCCAGGGAGATGCCGGAAAGGTATACGAGGTCGTAGCCGGCAATTGCGGCGACGATGGCGGGCGTCTCGGGCAGGTCGAACAGCAGCCGCGCAGGCGCGCTGTCGCGCCAATAGTTGAAGCGCCGCTGCCCGGCGTCGTCCGTGGTGATGAGATACAGCCCCGGCACACGGCCCGGCACCCGCAGCACCAGCCGGGTGCCCACGCCTTCCGCCTTCCAGGCATCTACCATCTCGTCGCTCAGCGGATCGTCGCCCAGCGCCGTCACGTAGTCGACGGCAACCCCCAGCCGCGCCAGATAGACGGCCGTATTGAGCGTATCGCCGCCCCAGCTGCGAGCCAGCAGCCCCCCGGCCGCCTGCGACAGCTCGATCATGCATTCACCGATGGATGCGACACGGGTCATGAGCGAGGCTTCGCACTCCTGATCGGCACGGCGGTCGCGCCCGAAGGCTCAAGCATATGGCCGCGAGTGAGGCGCGCAAGTCAGCTCATTCATCTTTCCTGGAGACCTGGCGCAGCGATTTGACGGTGGAGCGCCGCCGCTTCTCCTCGCGCCGCCGCAGCGTAGAGCCATAGGTGGGCTTGGTGGGCCGGCGCAGCGGCGGAGGTGGCTCCGCTGCCTGGCGGATCATCTCAATGAGCCGCTCGCGTGCGTCCTGGCGATTGCGGACCTGGGTGCGGAATTGCGCGGCGGTGATGACGATCACGCCCTCGCCGGTCAGCCGCCTCCCGGCCAGGCGCCGCAGGCGCTGGCGCACGTCTTCCGGCAGCGACGGCGAGGCCGTATCGAAGCGCAGCTGCACCGCGGTCGAGACCTTGTTGACGTTCTGGCCGCCGGGACCGGAGGCACGCACGAAGGCCTCCTCCAGCTCTGCCGGATCGATCGAGATCCTGTCGGTGACGCGGATCGTGGCGCTCATGGGCCGCTCATGTTGGTGCAGGCGAATTCCGTGGTATCAGACGCAGCAGCAATCCGCACGGGCTCTTGAGAAAGGCTGATCATGAGCACAGAGCCGCGCAAACGCATTGAGGATCTCCTGGCCGTGATGGTGGCGCTCAGGACACCGGGCACCGGCTGCCCGTGGGACCTGGAGCAGACCTTCGCAACCATCGCGCCCTATACCATCGAGGAGGCCTACGAGGTTGCCGATGCCATCGAGCGCAGCGACCTCGACCATCTCAAGGAGGAGCTGGGCGACCTCTTGCTGCAGGTGGTCTACCATGCCCGGATGGCCGAGGAGCAGGGCGCCTTCGCCTTTGCCGACGTCGTGGAGGCCATCACCACCAAGATGATCCGGCGCCACCCGCACGTGTTCGGCACCCCCGAGCAGCGCGCCAGCGGCGTCACGCCCGGCTTCTGGGAGCGCATCAAGGCGGAGGAGAGGGCGGCGAAGGCGGCGGCGTCTCCCTCTCCCTGCTCTTCGCGGGGAGAGGGCCGGGGTGAGGGGCAGGGGCAGGCTGAGAGCTTTCCACTTGGTCCCGCCCCTCACCCTAACCCTCTCCCCGCGAGCGGGGAGAGGGGATCCGTCCTCGACGGCGTTCCGCTTGGCCTTCCCGCGCTCACGCGCGCCGTCAAGTTGCAGAACAAGGCCGCCCGTGTCGGCTTCGACTGGCCGTCGCTGGCGCCGGTTTTCGACAAGATGCGAGAGGAACTGGCCGAGCTGGAGGAGGCGATCGCCATGGCGTCAGACCCTCCGGGCCTGGCGCTATCGCACCAAGTCAAGATCGAGGAGGAGCTTGGCGACCTGCTGTTTGTCGTCACCAACGCAGCCCGCCACCTACAGCTCGATCCGGAGACGGCGCTGCGCTCGGCCAACGCCAAGTTCACCCGCCGCTTCCACGCTATCGAGGCGAAGCTCGCCGCTCAGGAGCGCACGCCGGCACAATCAAGCCTGGAGGAGATGGACCGGCTTTGGGATGAGGCGAAGGCGGAGGAGTAGACGGAAATCAGAAATCAGAAGGCGACCGTAGATGAGTCCTTCCGATTTCTGATTTCGGACTTCCGATTTCCCTCAAGCGCGCTTCGGAATCTCCAGCCCCCGCTGCACCGCCGGCCGCGCCAGGCCGCGTTCCAGCCAGGCCGGGACAGCCTTCAGGGCTTCGTATCCCACCAGGTCGCGGGCGTCGTAGAAGCCGATAAGGTTGCGCACCCAGCCGAGCATGGAGATATCGGCGATGGTGTACGTCTCGCCCATGATCCACTGCCGGTCGGCGAGGCGGCCTTCGAGGACGCCCAGCAGACGCTTGGATTCAGCCACATACCGCTCCAGCGGGCGCTTGTCGGCGATGTCCTTGCCGGCGAACTTGTTGAAGTATCCCACCTGGCCGAACATCGGCCCGATGTGGCCGATCTGGAAGAACACCCACTGGATGGTCTCGTAGCGGCCCGCCGCATCTGCCGGCACCAGCTTGCCGCCGGTCTTGTCGGAGAGATAGACGAGGATGAGCCCGGATTCGAACAGCCCGATCGGCTTGCCGCCCGGCCCGTCCGGATCGATGATCGCCGGGATCTTGCCGTTCGGGTTCAGCGACAGGAACTCCGGCGTCTGTTGATCGTTCTTCCCGAAGTCGACCAGGTGCGGCTCGTACGGCAGCCCGATCTCCTCCAGCATGATGGACACCTTCACCCCATTGGGCGTCGGCAGCGAGTAGAGCTGCAGCCAATCCGGATTCCGCGCCGGCCAGCGCTTGGTGATGGGGAAGGCGGTGAGATCGGGCATGAGGGCTCCGGTGATTGAGGATGTTGCCGCCGACCATATGGAGAGGTGCCGGCAGCGTGCAACCGACGCCGGATCACGATTGCGAGCGCCGGCAGCAGCGCAGCAACGTAGGGTGCAATAAGCGGCAGCGCATTGCACCGAGATGCGGGAAACGGTGCAATGCGCCTTCGGCTTATTGCACCCTACACGTCAATCACCTCCAGCACCCCCGGCACCGTGGAGATCGCGCCCTTCTGCGCCGGTGAGATGTCGAAGAATCCCGGCAGCACGATCTCGGCCTCGCGGCCCTTGTCCTCCAGCGCGATGCTCAGGCAGATGGTGCCCTTGCCGTTGGGCTTGAGCAGGGCCTTGAGCTCGTCGATCGGTCCGCGGCCTGCCGGGGCGGTCTTCAGAGTGCGACCATCGAGAACCAGCTTGATCCCCTTCTGCACGCCCTCCGCCGCCTGATCCAGCGACTCCAGGCTGCCGACGCGCAGCTTCAGGGCCTCGCCGTCACGCTCGCCCTCGACGTTGACGAGCACGGCGGTGCCGGGCTCCAGAAGGTGACGGCACGCATTCAGCGTCTCGGAGAAGATTACCGCCTCGAACTGGCCGGTGCGCTCCGAGAACATGGCGAAGGCGAACTTGTTGCCCTTCTGCGAGCGCCGCTCGCGGGCGTTCACCACCACCCCGGCGAGGCGGCCGGCCACGTTGCCGCGGTCGGCGCGCGCCTCCAGCTCCGCGAACGAGACGACGTTGAGCTTGCCGAGCACGCCGGCGTAGGCATCGAGCGGGTGGCCGGAAAGGAAGAAGCCGACGGCGTCGAACTCGTGCTGCAGCTTCTCCATCGGAGTCCAGGCGCGGATGGGGCGCAGGTCAACCTGGGCGCGCGCTTCGGCACCGCCCGCGCCACCGAACAGGTCCGCCGTGCCTTGGGCGGCGTTTTCAGCGGTGCGGTTGGCGAATGCCATCAGGGCATCGACATTGCCCTGCACCAGCGCGCGGTTGCGCTCCAGGCTGTCGAAAGCACCGGCAGCGGCAAGCGTCTCCATCGCCCGCTTGTTGAGCGCCTTCGGGTCGCTGCGGCCGGCGAAGTCGGAGAGGTCGGTGAACGCGCCATTGGCGTTGCGTTCCGCCACCAGCGTTTCCACAGCCTGGGCGCCGAGGCCCTTCAGCGCCGCCAGCGAATAGCGGATCGCCTTTTCCGACGGCAGGAAATCCACCTCCGACGCATTGACGCACGGCGGCTCGATGGCGATGCCGGACTTGCGCGCCTCGGCGGTGAACATGGCAAGCTTGTCGGTGTTGCCCATGTCGAGCGTCATCGACGCCGCCAGGAACTCCTCGCGGTAGTTCGCCTTCAGATAGGCCGTGTGATAGCTGACCAGCGCATAGGCGGCGGCGTGGGATTTGTTGAAGCCGTAGCCGGCGAACTTGTCGACCAGATCGAAGATGTACTCCGCATCCGCCTTCTTGACCTTGTTCTTTGCCGCGCCCTCGACGAAGCGGCTTCTCTGCCGCGCCATCTCGGCCTTGTCCTTCTTGCCCATGGCGCGGCGCAACAGGTCGGCATCCCCCAGTGTGTAGCCGGCCAGCACCTGGGCAATCTGCATCACCTGCTCCTGGTAGATGATGACGCCGTAGGTCTCCTTCAGCACCGGCTCCAGCAGGGGATGCAGGCAGTCCACCTCCTCCTCGCCGTGCTTGCGGTTGACATAGGTGGGGATCATGTCCATCGGGCCCGGGCGATACAGCGCCACCATGGCGATGATGTCCTCGAAGCGGTCGGGCCGCAGCCGCTTCAGGCTTTCGCGCATGCCCGTGCTTTCGAGCTGGAACACGCCCACCGTGTCGGCCTTGGCCAGCAGCTCATAGCTCTTCTTGTCGTCGATCGGCACGGAGAGCAGGTCGATATCGACGCCGCGCGTGCGCTTGATCATCTGCACGGCCTTCTGCAGCACCGTGAGCGTCTTGAGACCGAGGAAGTCGAACTTGACGAGTCCGGCGTTCTCCACCTGCTTCCAGTTGAACTGGGTGATGGGGAAGCTCGACTTCGGATCGCGGTACATCGGCACCAGCTCGTCGAGCGGCCGATCGCCGATCACCATGCCCGCCGCGTGGGTGGAGGCGTGGCGGTAGAGGCCTTCGAGCTTCTGGGCGATCTGCAGGAGCTGCGCCACCATCGGGTCGCTGTCTCGCGCCTCCTGCAGCTTGGGCTCGCCCTCGATCGCCTCCGGCAGCGTGACCGGGTTGGCCGGGTTGTTGGGGACGAGCTTGCAGAGCTTGTCCACCTGGCCATAGGGCATCTGCAGCACGCGCCCCACATCGCGCAGCACGGCGCGCGCCTGCAGCTTGCCATGGGTGATGATCTGGGCGACGCGGTCGGCGCCATACTTCTGCTGAACGTACTTGATGACCTCGTCGCGCCGGTCCTGGCAGAAGTCGACGTCGAAGTCCGGCATCGAGATGCGCTCAGGATTGAGGAATCGCTCGAACAGCAGGCCGAACCGGAGGGGGTCGAGATCTGTGATGGTCAGGCACCAGGCGACAACCGAGCCGGCGCCGGAGCCGCGGCCCGGCCCCACCGGGATGTCGTGCGCCTTCGCCCACTTGATGAAGTCCGACACGATCAGGAAGTAACCCGGGAACTTCATCTTGACGATGATGCCCAGCTCGTATTCCAGCCGCTTCTCATAGTCCTGCCGGGTGAATCCCGGCGCCGGCTCCTGCCCAGAGAGGCGCCGCTCCAACCCCGCGGCGGCCTGCCTGCGCAGCTCTTCGGCCTCGACGGCCAGCTGCTCCTCGACGCTGGCGCCCGGCGCGGCGGCAACGAAGCGCGGCAGGATCGGCTTGCGGCCGCGCGGGCGATAGGCGCAGCGCTTGGCGATCTCCACCGTGCTGGCCAGCGCCTCGGGCAGGTCGGCGAACAGCCGCACCATGTCATCGGCGCTTTTGAAGTAATGCTCGCGCGACAGCCGGCGCCGGTTGTCCTCGACCACGTAGTTGCCGCCGGCAATGCATAAAAGCGCGTCGTGCGCCTCGTAGTCGTCGGGCTTGGCGAAGTAGCACTCGTTGGTGGCGACGATCGGCAGGCCGAGCTGGTAGGCAAGCCGCAGCAGCCTCGGCTCCACCTCCTGCTCGTGGGGCAACCCGTGGCGCTGCAGCTCGACATAGAGCGAGCCGGGAAACAGCTCCTTCAGCCGCTCCAGGCGTTGGCGCGCCAGCGCATCCTGGCCGCCGCGGATGGCGGTGTCGATCGGCCCATCGGGCCCACCGGTGAGGCAGATCAGGCCGGCGCAGCGGGCGGCAACGTCGGCGATCTTGACATGCGGCGGCTCGTTGAGCGCCGGCTTCAGAAAGCAGGCGCTGTCGAGCTTAGCGAGGTTGGCATAGCCAACCTCGTTGCGGCACAGGAAGGCGAGCGGGCCGGCCGGCTTGGCCCCCTTGTCGGCGGGGGCGAGGCGCGCGGCAGGGCCGGAGCCGTGGCCCTCGCCGAAGTCGGTCTGCAGGGCGCAGCCGGCAATGGGCTGTATGCCGGCCGCGGCGAGCTTGTCGGAGAACTCCAGCACGCCGAACATGTTGTTGGAATCAGTGAGCGCAATGGCCGGCATGCGCTGCGCGGCCGCGAGCTTGGCCAGCGTGCCGATCTGCAGCGCCCCTTCCAGAAGGGAGTAGGCGGAGTGCACCTTGAGATGCACGAAGCGCGGCCCCATCTGCGAGGAGGTCTTGCCGCTGCGCTCCACAGCGCCCGGAATCGTCGTGTCCATGAGGAAATTCATTTAGCAATTTGCTAATGCTTAGCAAGTGAGCGACCTGAGGCGCCGGGCGAGCGCGCACAGGTCTTTTGGGCGACCGTTGGCTGGGCGGGCTTCAGAGTAGCGGCGATGGGAACGAGCAGGTTCGGGGCGCAAGCGTTATGAGCGCCGTCCGCGAGACCATCGCCGCGCAGGCGCCCCTGGTGTTGGCGCTTGGCGGCCTGCTGATCGGCTTCCTGCTGGGGTTGCTGATCTACGCCAGCAATTTCTGCGCCATGGGATCCCTCGCCGATATCCATAATTTCGGCGACTACCGCCGCTTCCGGGCGTGGGTGCTGGCGGCGGCGACGGCTCTGGCCGGCGCGACGCTGCTGGACACGCTGGGTATCGTCGATCTCAGCCGCTCGATGTATCTGGCACCGGCGTTCAACTGGCTGGGCCACAGCGCCGGCGGCCTCATGTTCGGCATCGGCATGGTTCTGGCCGGCGGCTGTCCCAGTCGCAACCTGGCGCGCGCCGGTGGCGGCGATCTGCGGGCGCTGCTCGTGCTGCTCGTGCTGGGCCTCGCCGCCTTCATGGCCATTGCAGGTGTGCTGGCACCATTGCGCGCGATGCTGGAGGGGGCCACAAGAATTCCACTCGGCTGGGGGCCAAGCCAAAGCCTTGGAGACTTGCTCGGTCACCTGGCAGGCCTTTCATCACCGGTGGCGAAAGTCATTCTCGCCGCGCTGATCGTGGCGGGTGCGCTCGGCTACTGCCTTGCCGATGGCCGGTTCCGCAAATCGGCCCGGCACATCGGCTCTGGCCTGGGCGTCGGCGGGCTCATCGTGGCGGCCTGGACGCTCACGGGGCTCGCATATGACGAAATGGCAACCCGGCCGATGCCGCCCGCGTCTCTCACCTTCATTCGCCCTGTGGGGGACACCTTGCAGTGGCTGTCGCTCTACACGGCGACGCCGATGCCGGGCTTCGGGGTGGCCAGTGTCGTTGGAGCGATGCTTGGCGCCTTTGCTGCGGCCCGATCGATGGGCCGCTTCCGCCTGGCAACATTCGCGGACGCCGATGACACCGTGCGCCATCTCTGTGGCGCGGCGATGATGGGCGTGGGCGGCGTGATGGCTCTGGGCTGCACGCTGGGCCAGGCCGTGACCGGAGTCTCGACCCTGGCGCTCGGCTCGTTCGTTACCTTCGCCGCCATTGTCGCCGGCGGCTTCCTGGGGTTGCGGCTGCTGGAGCGGTGGATCGGAGGAGATCCGTAGGGTGCAACGAGGCGCGGCCGGGTCGTGCACCCTACGCGTCTGGGCCCCTCTTATTTTACCCGAGCACGTGAAGCAGCTTCGCCAGCAGCACGACGACGGCGGCACCAATGGCCGACGTTATAATCGATTCGACGATTGTATTGCCGAGGTTGAGATTCCAGCCCATCGCGTTGAAGAGCCAGCTGCCGACAAGCCCGCCGAGAAGGCCGGCAATCAGATAGCCCAGCATATTGGTGGGCCCTCCGACAAAGAGATGAGCAAGCCAGCCGGCGATCAAGCCGACCACAAGCCAAGTGATGAGCTGCTGTGCGTTAATGGCCATGGAGCTTCTCCGTTCGTCCATGCCTCCAGGCGCGGCCCGCTATGCGCCCAGGCAATTCTCTACCCGCGCACGAGTTTGGACGTCCCCTCAGCGTACGTCGCTGGGCA
This sequence comes from Hyphomicrobiaceae bacterium, assembly GCA_036280295.1. Classification (GTDB taxonomy): domain Bacteria; phylum Pseudomonadota; class Alphaproteobacteria; order Rhizobiales; family Hyphomicrobiaceae; genus AWTP1-13. Next base: position 11,557 of record DASURA010000357.1, on the reverse strand, counting down.
CAAGGAAATGAGGTAAATGGGGAGTGAAGGCAGCGGGCAGATTCCCTCTCCCCGCTCGCGGGGAGAGGGTTAGGGTGAGGGGCATCAGCAGGCTCCAAGTGTAGAGTGTGCCCCTGCCCCTCACCCGGCCCTCTCCCGCGCTGATGGCATACGCGGAGAGGCCGGCGACGCGCGGGGAGAGGGAGACCCCTTCAAATGTGCAGCGCCCGGCCGTAGGCGGCGAGCACGCTCTCGTGCATCATCTCGGACAGAGTCGGATGCGGGAAGACCGTGTGCATCAGGTCCTCCTCGGTGGTCTCGAGTTGCATGGCGATCACGTAGCCCTGGATCAGCTCGGTGACCTCCGCGCCGACCATGTGGGCACCCAGGAGCTGCCCGGTCTTGGCATCGAAGATGGTCTTAACCAACCCCTGGTCCTCTCCCAGCGCGATGGCCTTGCCGTTGCCGACGAACGGGAAGCGGCCGACCTTTATGTCATAGCCCTTTTCCTTGGCCGCCGCCTCGGTGAGACCGACGCTGGCGATCTGCGGATGACAGTAGGTGCAGCCGGGGATCATCCGCTTGTCGAGTGGATGTGGATGGAGGCCCTTGATCGCCTCCACGCACAGCACGCCCTCGTGGCTCGCCTTGTGCGCCAGCATCGGCGGGCCGGCTACGTCGCCGATGGCGTAGATACCGGGCACGCTGGTCCTGCCGAGGCCGTCGATGACGACGCAGCCGCGCTCGGTCTTCACGCCGAGCTTCTCCAGCCCCAAATTCTCGATGTTGCCGACCACGCCGACGGCCGAGATGACCCGGTCGACCGTCAAGCTTTGCGTTCCCTTGCCGTCGTCGATGGTCGCGGTGACTGAGTCGGCACCCTTCTCCAGCCTGGTCACCTTGGCGCCGGTCAGGATCTTCATGCCCTGCTTCTCGAACGCCTTGCGGGCGAAGGCGGCAATCTCGGCATCCTCCACGGGCAGGATCTGGGGCAGCACCTCCACCACCGTCACATCGGCGCCGAGTGCGCGGTAGAACGAGGCGAACTCGATGCCGATGGCGCCGGAGCCCACGACAAGGAGCGACTTCGGCATCTTGTCAGGCACCATGGCATCGAAGTAAGTCCAGACCAGCTTCTTGTCGGGCTCGATGCCCGGCAGCACGCGTGGGCGCGCGCCGGTGGCAACGATGATGTGCTTGGCCTGGTAGCTGCCGGGACCCAGCGCGCCTTTGGGCGGCGGTGTCTTGGACTCTTTCACCGTCAGCTTGCCCGGCGCCTCGATCAGCGCCTCGCCCCAGATGACCGGCACGTTGTTCTTCTTCAGCAGAAAGGCGACGCCGTCGGAGAGCCGCTTGGAGACGCCACGCGAGCGCTTGACGACGGCGGCCGGGTCGAAGCCAACCTTCTCGGCGGACAGGCCGTACTCGGCGGCGTGCTGCATATAGTGGAACACCTCGGATGAGCGCAGCAGTGCCTTGGTGGGGATGCAGCCCCAGTTGAGGCAGATGCCGCCCAGGTAGTCGCGCTCCACGACGGCGGTCTTGAAACCCAGTTGGCTCGCACGAATCGCCGTGACGTAGCCACCCGGCCCCGAGCCGATGACGATGATGTCGAAGCTCTGATCCGCCATGTGCCAACGCGCCTTCGGTCTTGTGACAGGAAACAAGCGAAGGCTCCGGCCGATCGCTGCCGGAGCCCAAAGCCTCATTCAATGGTAGCGGATCCGGGTGTGCGAGCCCACCCCGTTGCCGGACTCAGACGTGGCAGCGGGCGCCGAGGTATTGGTTGAGCAGCGAGTTGTACCGATCCACGTCGGCTCTGGCAGCCGGGCTGAGGGGCTTGCCGCTGCTCGCCCGCTCCATGCTGCCCTGAACGCCATGGCCAAGGAGCCGGTTCAACTCCTTCTGGATGGCGCCGCAGCTTTGGCCCGCGGGAAGCGCGATCGGCCCGGGGTCACCACCGATCTTGCCATCGGCGCACCCCGCCAGGAACAGCCCCATGGCGCCCGCGCTCAGCAGAGCAAATGCTCGCCCAAACGTCCGCGATGTCCCGTGGGCCACAAATTTCTCCCTCATTCTCGGATGGATTACGCCGATCAGAATGCATAAACACCTTGAGTGTTCAACCGCCCGGAGGGACAGTGTGGCAAGACCGCACCACTCCACCCTGCCCTCGCTTTGATCGGACGCGCGGCGCAGCGCTCCCTCAGCGCTACCGCACGCGAACCAGCTCGCGACCGACGTCATCACCCTGGCGGGACGACTACCGCAATACGCCGCGCACCGTATCGCGAGGCAACCGAGTGTCACTCTCGCGGTGCATCAGTGCTTTTTGGTCGACGGAGCAGTGCTGGCCTTGACCGTCTTCTTCGGCGCAGCCTTCGCCGCCGGCGCGGCCGTCGACGCTGCAGCCGTCGTCGTCGTCGGCTTGACGGTCGAGCAGCGGGCCTGGAACTCGGCATTGGCCTTGTTCAGATCGTCGGCCTTGCTGAGGTCAGCCTTGGTCAGCTTGTAGCGCTTGACCGCAGCCTTCTCGATCTTATCCGGGATGCCATCCTTGCGCAGCGCCTCGATGCGCGTCGCCAGCGCGACACACGCCGGATCCGCCTTGCCGCCGTTGGCCGACTGACCCGTGAGCGAGCCGGTGGTGAAGATGCCGTCGCTGCCTTCAACCGCGCATCCGGTAAGCAGGACGCCCGCCAGCATAAGTGCCTGCGACGAGGCACGTTTCCAGATTGCCATGAACAAGACCCCCGAGGATGTTTGCTTTTCAACTCGTGCGTTACGCCGGCGCGCTTACTCACTTTCTGCGTGATTCCGCCTGAGTCTTAGGTCCGATTTTGCGCACCGGCAAGCAATGGGAAGCATGGAGAGGTTCAATCGCTGAGCGATAAATGGCTGATTCTGTGGAAAGTTGCTGGGCCGCCACGGCGGCGGACACGTTGCTACACCAACATCCTGACAGGATCCTCGATCAGTGCTTTGAAGGCCGTCAGCAGCTCAGCGCCGATGGCGCCGTCGACCACCCGGTGATCGCACGACAGCGTGCACGTCATCAGCGTGGCCACGGCCACCGTGTCGCCAGCGACAACTGCCCGCTTCTCGCCGGTGCCAACCGCCAGGATGGTGGCGTGCGGCGGGTTGATCACCGCGTCGAAACTCTTGATGCCGTACATGCCGAGGTTGGAGATCGACGTGGTGCCCCCCTGATACTCGTGCGGGGCCAGCCGGCGCTTCCTCGCACGCTCGGCCAGGTCGCGCATCTCGTTGGAGATCTCCGACAGCGACTTCAGCTCGGCATGGCGGATGATGGGCGTGAACAGGCCGCCTTCGATGGCCACTGCCACGCCGATATCGGAGTATCTATGGCGCAGCGTGCCGGCCTCTGTCCATGTGACGTTGGCGGCGGGCACCTGCGCCAGCGCCAGCGCCAGCGCTTTGATGACGAAGTCGTTGACCGAAAGCTTGTAGGCGCGCGGTCCATCTTTGGGGGAGGCGGCATTCATGCGCTCGCGCGCCTTCAGGAGATCGTCGATGCGGCAGTCGACCGACAGGCGGAAGTGCGGCGTCGTCTGCTTGGAGAGCGTAAGACGCTGGGCGATCGTCTTGCGCATATTGTCGTGCGGAACGATCTCGTAGGAGCTCTTATCATACAGCGCCAGAATCTGGGCATCAGCCATGACGGGAGGCGGCGCGGCAGCTGTGCCCGGCCGTTGCACCATGGCCGTGCCGCTTTTGGGAGCGGCGCCGGACCTGGCGGCGGTCTCCACGTCGCTCTTGACGATGCGCCCGTGCGGCCCCGAGCCTGCCAGCGCGGCGAGGTCGAGGCCGGCCTCGTGCGCCAGCCGGCGGGCGAGCGGTGAGGCCAGGATGCGGCTGCCGTTCTGGGCCTTGGCGGCCGGCGCCGCCGACGCCGCGGTCGGGGCCTGCGGCTTGGACTGGGGTTTGGCCGGCGCAGCAGCGGGCGGTGCCTTGGCCGCGGTCGCAGGCGCGCCTGCCGCCGTGGGTGCAGGCAGGGCGGAGGAGGAGGGGGCAGCCGCACTCTCGCCTTCGCCGATCAGCACGGCGATCGGCGTATTGACCCTGACGCCCTCGGTCCCTTCCGCTACCAGCAGCTTGCCGACCTTGCCCTCGTCGACAGCCTCCACCTCCATGGTGGCCTTGTCGGTCTCGATCTCGGCGATCACGTCGCCGGCCTTGACGTCCTGGCCCTCCTTGATGAGCCACTTGGCGAGCTTGCCCTCCTCCATGGTGGGCGAGAGCGCGGGCATCAGGATCTCGGTGGCCATACGGTGTCTTTCCGCAAGAAGGGGTAGGCTGTGCAGCGCGGCGGCATGCAGTGTCTCAGCGCAAGCTTAGCTCGCAGCCGGCCATCGCACAAAGCCCCCAGCTTTGAGAGCGCCAGCGTCGGGGGCCGCGCCGGCTATGAAAGCCGGCCTTGGCCATGCCGCTTCAGGCGCATGGCGGCAATAATGGCGAAGATTATCACTGAAATTTCGTTAAAAGCCACCTGAAGCGCCAAGGCACGGGACGAGCCGTCGGGCGGCGATGCGGCTGGCCGGCCCGTGGCCGTCAGCCAACGGTCTCCTCGGTTGTGATCAGCGACGACGGCACGTCCTGGTCGGAGGTGGTCACGATCCTGCTGAACAGGTCACTGGCATCCGCCCGCAGCCGCATCAGCAGCCGGGTGGCATCGTTCGCGGTGTTGAGCGCGTCCATGAAGGTGACGGCAAGGATGCCGCGCCGGCGCAGGGACCTGGGGAGAGACATCCAGACATGCTGCTCGCTGGCTTTCCAGGCCTGCATGGCCGGTGTGCACCAGATGACCATGTCGGCGCTGCGGCAAGCCCTGAGCGTGCGCTCCTCGACGACCGGATCACCAAGCCCAAGCCCCGGAGTGTCGGTCACCCGCAGTGTCTTCAGTCGTTCCAGCGGCAGGCCGATGTGGAGCCGATGAATATGCTGGGAGTGGGCACTGGCGAGGTCTTCCCACGCGAACGCCACACGCCGGCGCCCGGCAATCTCAGCCGACAGGCTGACCCGCGATGCGAACCTGATCACCGTGGGGTAGGCGGTGTGCGCAATGAAGCTGGTCGGCAGTACTGCTGCGCCGATCAAGGCATTGACCAGGGTGGTCTTGCCGCTGTTGAACTCGCCGACGACAGCCACGCGGATCGGCTTGTGCCCGGTACCGGAGCGCGGAGGCGGGGCGTCGCCAAAACCCACCGGCGGCGGCTTGTCTCCATAAGCCGCCCCAAGCTCTGCCACCTCGCTCATTGCGACCAGCTCTCGCCCTGCATGCTGTCCAGTCCCCCAAGTACCGCATCGAGCTCCGTGAGCACTGCGGCAAAGGCCGCCTGGCGCGCAGCACAGGCATCGGCCCGCTCCTGCTGCTCGGCCTCAAGCCGCTCCAGACCCGACCCGTCCTCCGCCCCTGCCAGCAGCGCCCGCTCCCTGGCGAGGGCCTCGGCCCGCCGCTCGACCCCGGCGTGCAGGCCACTGCTGATCGCGTTGACCCTTTCCATGATGTAGTCGATTCGCTGTGTCAGGTGTGCCTCGGCCTCCCGGACAAGATCGTCGGAGATGGCGAGGAAGTCCTCCTCGATCAGGGAGCGAAGGTGGTTGGCGCGCTCCTTGGCCACACGCCCGCCGGCGAACCAGCGCCGCCACCACGCCACGTCGAGGTCGACGGCCACCCTGTCTCCGAGCGGCGCGACCGATGGCGTAAAGCCCTCCGGCCAAGCGGGAACGTCCAGCAGCGTGGCGTGGTAGCTCGGCAGGAGCGATGACACGATGAGCCTGAGCTGCGGGTAGAGGAACTGCTCGACGCGCTCGATTTCGCTTGCGGCTTGGCGGAACGACGCCAGGTAGACCGCCTCCAGCTCATCCCGCAACGGCATCACGTCGCAGCGCCATGTCCAGCGCCGCGGATTTTCCCGCAGAACCTCCTGCAGGGCGTCTGCCTCCCTGACCGCGAAATTCCTGACCTCCGCGAACAGGCGGTCACGGAGGACCCGGCTGGCGGTCGCCACCACCTCACGGAAGTGAACATCCACCTCCTCGAAGGAGGCCCGCAAGGCACCGGCGTGGTCCTCGAAGGCGGCGAGCGAGCGCTCCTCCTCTTCGACACGATCGCGCAGGGCCGCCGATTCCTGACGCCGGGCATCGATCATCGCGTTGATGGACTCCAGCTCGGCCCGGCCGGTCACGTCGGCGCTGCGCACCAGCTCGGCCAGGCAGACAGCGATCTGCCGCAGCAGGCTGGCGATGCCGCTCGTGGACATGAGCTTGGTGATGGCCGCCGACACCTCTGTCATGCCGGAACGCATATGCACTGGAAGAACAGTGCGCGCGGCATCGCCATCGGGCGCCGCACACCCAGGCCGGGCGGACAAGGCCGGGCGCGAGGGCGGCAGCGCCGGCGCAGGGGCCAGTTGCGGCGCAACGTCGGCGGATGCTGCGACGGTCAGATCGCCCTCCGCCGCCTGTAGCCGCAGATTGCCCAGCCAGGCGCTGCCGTAGACCACGGGTATGTTGAGCGAAGGAAGCTCGGCGCTGAGGCGCTTCTCGATTTCGGCCTTCAGGGACTCCGCATCGTCGTTCAAGCCAGGCAGCTGATCGGCACGGTTGATAAAGACGACAATGCGGTCCTTGTGGAGCCCGTTCAGAAGCCGCAGCATGGCGATGTCGCTCGCGGACAAGGGTTGCATGGCTGACACCACGAACACATAGATGTCCGGGCTCTCCAGGCTGCGGCGGGTGATCTCGTCGCGCACCAGGAACGGATCGTTGGTGCCTGGCGTATCGATCAGGGTGATCGGGAACGCGAACGGGCTGTCGTTGAAGTATAGGTCGGCGGATCTGGTGATGTCGGAATAATGCCGCCGCTGGCCGGGCCAGATGTCGTCGTCGCCGGCGCTGACGTAGTCGGTGAGAAGCTGCGGCGTCACCGACTTGTAGCGGTGGCACTGGCCCAGCAGCTCATCGAATTTCGGTCCGAGTCGGCGTTCCGCGCGCTTGCGCATGACCTCCAGCTGTGCCCGCAGCAGGTCTGACTGGAAGCCTGGCACCAGACGCTCGGTCAGCTCCCGGAGACGGCCGCCACCGTCGGCCAGCTCGGCCCACTCGTCGACCGAGAACAGGTGGAACACCGCGGCGTGCTCGGGCGGGATGGGACCGTTGCGGAAGTGCAAGGCCGTCACCACCACCGTCCATGGATTGATGTCGGTCGGGAGGAGGCCGGGTCGTCGGGCCAGGGCATTGATGAAGGTGCTCTTGCCGGCCTTGATCTGGCCGATCACCGCGATGCGGCAGCTTCGCTCATCGAGCTGGTGCCTGGACGCGTCGAGCAGCGGCGCGGCATGCTCGCCGAGCAGATCGCCGCACTTGTCGAGCAGCCCGAGGAGCGCGACCCGTGCGGCCTCCAGCGGTGCGCCGATGGCCACGTCGGTCTGCCGGGCTTGGGACTCGAACGGAGATACGTCCCCAAACCCGGGTGCTTCAAAGCCCATGCAGGTTCCCTCGCAATCAGTGCCCCCGACCATCCCTGGCCGCGTCAAGCCCGGACCTGATCACCAGGATCTGACAGGCCGTCCACGCGCGAGATGGGTTCACCCGTGGTTAAAGGGTGTCACCGTAATCACATGGGTCAATCGCCGGCACCAATCGCGGTTAACTCTAAATCCGTGCTAAGGGCAGGCCGCGCATCGCAAAGCGCTTCTGTCCGTTCCGCCGCGAATCACAGCAGAATGCCCGGGCAAAGGGAGAACGCGCCGTAGGGGAGCGTGCCGTGACGGTTCTTCGTCTTTGGCTGTCAACCGGCGGCCTGGCTGTTCTTTTGTGGCTCGGCCCCGCTGCGGCCATCGCCGACGACGAGGAGGGTGACGGGCCGGGATACTATGGCGCCATCGCCTACTCGCCATCGACGCGCTCGCATGGCTGGGCCTACGACTATGCCACGCGGGAGGAGGCCAAGGAGCATGCGTTGGCCCGTTGTGGGCGCTTCGCCAGCGACTGCATCGTGCCGGTCTGGTTCCACGACGCCTGCGGGGCGTTGGCGGTCGGGGTGGACGGCTATGGCACCGGGTGGGGTGCCAGCCGCAAGCTCGCGGAGAGCTACGCGCTGCAATCCTGCCAGGGCTATTCCGGCGGCTGCATCGTCGTACGCTGGGTGTGCACCAGCAAATAGCGCCCGCTCCAGCTCAAGCTGTGCGCATCCCAGCTCGGGGTTTGGCCGGTACTCCTTCATGTGCTTACGGTGAAATCTCTGTCGGCCAGGCATATCGGCGATTTGCGCGGGCCGGCCGCAGCCGCTACAAGCCCCGCCCATGCCGACCCTGCGTCCCTCTCTCCTGAAGCTGCGACACCCCCGCCCGAAGGCACCGCGCACCGCCGCAAAGCACCCGCCCCGCGTGGGGCTGGTATCGCTGGGGTGCCCGAAGGCGCTGGTGGATTCCGAGCGCATCGTCACCAGGCTCCGCGCTGAGGGCTACGAGCTGTCGCCGGACTACGCCGGGGCCGATCTGGTGCTGGTCAACACCTGCGGTTTTCTGGATTCGGCCAAGCAGGAGAGCCTGGAGGCGATTGGCGAGGCGCTCAACGAGAACGGCCGGGTGATCGTCACCGGCTGTTTCGGCGTGGAGGAGGAGCGCATCCGCGCCGAGCATCCCGGCGTGCTGGCGGTCACCGGCCCGCACCAATACGAGCAGGTGGTGGCGGCGGTGCACGCCGCGGTGCCGCCGGCGCACGATGCCTTCGTCGACCTGGTGCCGCCCGAGGGCCTGCACCTGACGCCGCGGCATTACGCGTATCTCAAGATCTCCGAAGGTTGTAACAACCGCTGCACGTTCTGCATCATCCCGCAGCTGCGTGGCGGTCTCGCCAGCCGCCCCGCCAACCAGGTGATCGCCGAGGCCGAGCGGCTGGTGCGCGCGGGGGTGAAGGAGCTCCTGGTCATCAGCCAGGACACCTCCGCCTACGGGCTCGACCTCAAGTATGCCGCGAGCCCGTGGAAGGGCCGGCAGGTGCCGGCGCGCTTCCTTGACCTGTGCCAGGAGCTCGGCGCGCTCGGCGCCTGGGTGCGGCTGCACTACGTCTATCCCTATCCGCACGTCGACGCCGTGCTGCCGCTCATGGCGGAGGGCAAGCTGCTGCCCTACCTCGATATCCCGTTCCAGCACGCCTCGCCGCGCGTGCTGAGGGCCATGCGCCGGCCCGCCCATCAGGAGCAGACGCTGCGGCGGATCGCCGGCTGGCGCGAGGTGTGTCCGGATCTGGCGCTGCGTTCCACCTTCATCGTCGGCTTCCCCGGCGAGACCGAGGAGGATTTCCAGCTCCTGCTCGACTGGATCAAGGAGGCCAGGCTCGCCCGCGCCGGCTGTTTCAAGTACGAGCCCGTTGCTGGCGCCGCTGCCAACGCGCTCCCCGGCGCCGTCCCGGAGGAGGTGAAGGCCGAGCGCTGGCACCGCTTCATGGCCGCCCAGCAGGAGGTGAGCCGCGCCGTCACCGCCGCGCGCGTCGGCCGCAGCATCGATGTCATTGTCGACGAGGTGGACGACGAGGGCGCCATCGGCCGCACCGTGTGGGACGCGCCCGAGATAGACGGCGCCGCGTTCCTGAACGGCGAGACCGGCCTCAAGCCGGGCGATATCGTCAAGGCCCGCGTGGTCCACGCCGACGAGTACGATGTGTGGGGGGAGGTTGTGGGCGGCGTTTAACGCTGCGACCGGCGGGACGTTGGGGGAGAAGCGTGCACAAACGCGGGCTGATTATCATTGTTCTCCTGGCCGCCCTTTCCTACAGCTCCTGCCAGCTCCTGATCACCTGGCACCATTTGAACCACATCCCGGCCGCGCTGAATGTTCAGCGGGTGCTCTACGCCTCCGAGCAGGAGTGGGGATTCGGCCCTGGCGGCGATGAGGCGGGGATTATTGTTTACCAGATGCCCGACGATGTGGCGTCGGAGCTTCAAAAGAAGGGCCTCGCTCATCTGAGGAGCCTGCCGACCGGAAAACGGCAACGGGCCATTCAGTGGTTACCGACGCCAGTGGAGATTGAAGGCGTATGTTGAACCGGTGTGGGAAAAACGATCGCCAATTTCAAACTACCTGGGACAGTACGGCTTCCTTATCACGGTGAGAAGCGACATTCTGAAGCTTGCAGACACGGCATTGCTTGCACCCGGGAACTTTTATGGTTTCGGCAGTGCGGGAGGTGTTCTGATCCTCATCCCGTCTGAAAGGCGGGTCATCTTTGCCTACTGTGGATAGACTTCGGCTCAGCGGCATTTTGCGTGGGTCGCTCCGACCCGGCTACCCGGAAGCGCATCGAAGACGCTCCGCGGGCTGCTCGTGGAGAGGTTTGCATCTGTGGCTGCCCCCTCACCCCATCCCTCTCCCCGCAAGCGGGAAGAGGGGGCACGTCGCCCTGCGATGCGTCGCGCCAGAGCCGCACGCCACAAGAAAATCTCTACTCGTCCTTCTCAGACAGGCGCTCGTGAATGTAGTTCTCGATCTTGATCCGGTAGTTGCTTAGGGCGCCCAGCAGCTCCGCCTTGAGCATCATCTCCAGGTCGTCCTTGTGCGCCTTCATATGCTCCCGCATGTCGAGAAAGCACTTGTCGACATCGTTGAATCTCCTGTCGACGTCATTAAATCGCCCCTCGATCTCGATGAATCGCTTGTCGATCAGGTTGAAGCGGGTATCGATCGCGTTGAAGCGGTTGTCCACCTCGATGAACTTCTGTTCCGTGAACAGCTGGAGCCGGCGGAGATTGTCGACGGTCATCAGCAGCAGGGTGCGGTGGCTGTCCTGCTCCTTCCGAACGTCCGACACATTCTTGCGGATGTCCTTCAGGATCTCAAGCATCAGAGCGTTGTCCGGCTCAGACATGACGCGGTTCTCCTGGGCCACAAGCCTTATGCGCCATTGCGAGACCTTGGGCAAGCATAAGTTCTGTTTTTGTTCGTTTTTCTGGGGAAGGTTTCCCCCCGCCCCCGGATCGGCTAAACGATTGTGCGAGGGAGGCCGCTCTACCCCTTGGAAGACGAGACGCTTAGGAGTCCTGCCAATGTCCGCTCAGTTCCCCGTGGCGCGCAAGCGCATCACCGCCCCCGAGATCCTGGCGCGCAAGGGCGGCGAGCCGATCGTCTCGCTCACGGCCTACCACGCCCATACGGCCGCCATTGCCGACCCGTTCGTGGATTTCCTGCTGGTGGGCGACAGCCTCGGCATGGTGATGCATGGCTATGAGTCCACCGTGCCGGTGCCGCTGGAGCTGATGGTGATGCATGGCCGCGCGGTGGTGCGCGGTGCCAAGCGGGCGCTGGTGGTGGTGGATATGCCGTTCGGCTCCTACGAGGAGAGCCCGGCGGTGGCCTTCCGCAATGCCGCGCACATCATGAAGGAGACCGGCTGCGGCGCCATCAAGCTGGAGGGGGGCCGGCGCATGGCCGAGACCATCCGCTTCCTCACCGAGCGCGGCATTCCGGTGATGGGCCACATCGGCCTCACGCCGCAGTCGATCAACATGCTGGGCGGCTTCAAGACCCAGGGCCGCGTGCGCGACGAGTGGGCCGCC
>DASURA010000356.1:0-5499 GCA_036280295.1 Hyphomicrobiaceae bacterium | reverse complement strand
TGCACTACCAGAAATACTGCGGCACGCCGCCGGAGCACCTGCTGTTCGGCCTGCGCAAGGCGCTTGATATCCTTCTGGCGGAAGGTCTCGACAACGCCATACGCCGGCACGCCCTGCTGGCCGAGGCGACGCGCGCGGCGGTGGCCAGGTGGGCCGAGGGCGGGGCGCTCGCCTTCAACATCGAGCGTCCGGCTGAGCGCGCCAACTCCGTCACCTGCATCGCTGGCGGAGACTTCGACGTGAACGCGCTCCTCGCCTACTGCCGCGACAAGTGCGGCGTGACGCTCGGCATCGGCCTCGGCGCGCTGGACGGCAAGGGCTTCCGCATCGCCCACATGGGCCACGTCAACGCGCCGATGGTCCTCGGCACGCTGGGTGCCGTCGAGATGGGCCTCGTGGCACTCGGCATCCCGCATGGGGCCGGCGGTGTGCAGGCGGCGGTGGAGTATCTGGGACGCGAGGTGGCGGCGTGAGGGAGTCGTAGGACACGTAGGGTGCAATAAGCGAGCGAAGCGAGCGCATTGCACCGCTTTAACACTCGAGATCCGCCGCAAGGCGGCAATAGATCCGCTACGGCTTCGGCATGGCCGAGGAGTGGTGGTCGACAATCTGCCAGCGACCATCCCCGTCCTTGACCAGCACGAAAGTATAGCGCGCCGGCAGATCGGACCTGGCGCTATCCTTGTCGAAGGAGAAGACGTAGCTGCCGCTGTCGACTGCCGTACCGCCATAGACGCGCACGCGGTGGTCCTTGAAGTCCACGGTGAGGTTCGGCAGCTTGACGCAGGCGGTCTTGAAGTAGTCCTGAATGCCGGCCGCGTCGCTGCGGATCACCGGGGATACGGTGCCCCAGAGGACACCATCCTTCGCGTACAGGTCGGCGATCTTGTTGGGGTCGCTGGTGCAGCCTTCGGCGACAGTCCTGGCCCAGCTCTCGATCGCAGCCGTGACGTCCGCCTTCTCGTCGGCCATTGCCGGGCCGGTGGCGAGCAGCAGGATAGCCACGCTAGTCGGTGCTCGTCGCATCATGGGCGTCTCCCTGGAAGTGCGAGCGTCCTTGCAACGCTCTGCATCCGCAGCATACCAGGCATGATTGGTCGTGCTGGCGCTTCTCCCGATCATGGTGAAGGGAGCGTAGAGATATGCGCCGTTACGGCACACCGCAGTAGCCCGCGCGGCAGGCACGGCCGCGGGTTGTGCCTTGATCTGGTGGACCAGCGCGTTCGACAATGGGTCGCGTCCCGAGGAGAAGAGGCGATACGGGGCGCGAAAAGTGCATCAGACCTCGCCTTGCCACCGCACCATCGCGATCCCACCCGCGACCACGGCATTGGCCAGCACCACCGCGTGCAGCGCCAGCGCGCTGACCACGGCATCCTCCCAGGGCACGCCCACGTATGTCGTGGCTGCAACCCACGCGGCCTGCGCGGGACCGATGCTGGCGATGCCGTTGATGGGGAGCGCGAAGGCGATATTGCCGGCCGCGGCGCCGAGCATGGCCGCCGCGGGCGGCACCGTCTGCACCGCCGCCTCGGCCACGAGGATGGCGCCGAGACCGAATGCCAGCCACAGGGTCACGCTCAAGCCCGCCGCCGCGAGCGCGGCACGGGTGCTGCCGATGGCGTCGAAGCCCGCGGTCAGCCGCTCCGCAGCACCGCCGACGTGCGGCAGCCGTGCCAGCCACGGCCGCAGCGCCAGTCCGCCGATAGCAAGGCCGAGCGGGATCAGCGCCAGGCCGAGCGTCCCGAGCAGCAGCACGAGGCGCCCCACGCCGGGCCACACGTCGAGCGCGAGGGCGCTGCCCAGCAGGATGGCACCGACGGTGGCGAGATCGAACAGGCGGGCAATCAGCAGCACGCCGCCGGAATGCAGCAGCCCGTAGCCGAGGTGGCGCTTCATCAGCATGGGGAAGCTCAGCTCGCCGAGCCGCAGCGGCAGCAGCACGTTCCAGAATGTGAGCTGGAACGAGATGCGCATAAGAACGGCATCCGGCGGCGTGAGGTGGCCGGTCATCATGACGGCGAACCGCCAGGCGCGCAGCCACTGCACCAGCGCGATCAGCGCGAAGCCGCCGAGGACGGGCAGCGGATTGGCGCCAGTGAGAACGCGGGCGAGCGCGGCCAGCACTTGCGGCGTCAGCAGCAGCCAGAGGCAGGCGGCGGTGACGATGATCGCCGGGATGATGGTGAGCATCTGCCGCTGGCGGCGGATGCCGAATCGCGAATGGCGAAGGGATGACCACCGTTCGCCACCGCCCATTCGCCATCTGCGCGGCCGCTCCGCCATTACGGCCGCTCGCCGCCGATATGCTGGCGGACCAGGTTGCGCGTCTCCACCGGTCGCTGCGTGCGGCTGATGATGAGCTCGGCCAGCATGCCGAACAGGGTGAGCTGCACACCGATGATCACCGCCAGCACACCGAGCAGCAGCAGCGGCCGGCTGCCGATGCTGGCGCCGGTCAACAGCTTGAGCCCGGTCAGGTAGGTGAGCGCCGCGCCGCCGCCCAAGAGAAACAGCGAGCCGATGCCGCCGAACAGGTGCCCTGGCCGGTAGGCGAAGCGAGTGATGGTGACGACCGTCAGCAGGTCGAGAAAGCCGCGCAGGAAACGTGCCACGCCGTACTTCGACTTGCCGTACTGGCGGGCGTGATGGCGCACGGGGATTTCGCCGACGCGGTAGCCCAGCGCGCCGGCCAGCACCGGAACGTAGCGATGCAACTCGCCGTAGAGATCGACCGAGTCGAAGATCTCGCGCCGGTAGGCCTTGAAGCCGCAGTTGAAGTCATGCAGCCGGATGCCGCTGATGCGCGCCGTCACCCTGTTGAAGAAGCGCGACGGCAGCGTCTTGGAAAGCGGATCGTGCCGCTCCTTCTTCCAGCCGGAGACCACGTCGTAGCCGGCGTCGAGCGCATCGAGGAAGCGAGGGATCTCGTCGGGGTCGTCCTGCAGGTCGGCGTCCATGGTGATCACGATGCCGCCGCGGCAGGCGCCGATGCCGACCATCAGCGCCGTGGCCTTGCCGAAATTGCACCGCAGCCGGATCGCCTGCACCATCGCATGCTCGGCGGCCAGCCTGGTCATCACCCGCCAGCTGCCGTCGCTGCTGCCGTCGTCCACCAGCACGATGTCGACGAGCCGGATGCCGGCAGAGGTACAGGCCGCCATGATGCGCGCGACGATCAGCGGCAGCGACTCCTCCTCGTCCTTGGCCGGGATGACGATGCTGATGCCGAGCGTGCGGGTCGATTCTAAACCGGGTTGAAATCCGGCCTGCGGCTCGATTGCGGTCGTGGCAGTCATCGGCAGTCCCCTTGCGGCGTGTCGAACAGCTCATAGAGCACGCGGGCCGTGCGCTTGGAGCCCGCGTAGCGCGCCGCCACCTCGCCACGCCGGCCCTTGGCCTCTGCCGGCACCCCCAGCTCGCGGGCGAGATAGGCGCGGATCTCCGCATACTGTCTTTCAGCACCGCCCTTGTAGTCGCTCCAGACGGCAAGACATTGGCCAGAACGCGAGGTATCGGCGGACTCTGGTGCCGGCCGGGGCCACATCCTCGCGGGATAGCCGGTGGCCACGAACCGAGCCTCGGGGAGCTGAACGCGCAGATTGCCGCCAAGGTGCACATCGCGCACGACAACGGTGCCCTTGCCGTTGAAGCCCGCCTGGCGCAGGCCCGCGGCGAGATGCACGACCGGAAGCAGATCCCGGCACGCGGTGCGGCAGACGTCGGGGCCGGCGGCATGGATGCCGATGCGCGCCAGCAGCGCCACGCCGGCCACCGCAGCCAGGGCGATCGTGTAGTTGCGGACATGCCGCGCCGGGGCGGGGCCGCCCTTGAGGCCGCCTTCCACGAGCATGAAGAGGTAGACCGGCAGCAGCATGAGCGCGGGCTGCATGAGCCGTTCGGCAAAGTGCGTGGCCCGGGTCAGCGGCACCAGCAGCCAGTGCAGGGCGATGCCGATGATCATGACCATGGCGAGCAGGCCCGTGCTGGGAACGGCCGGGGTCAGACCCCTTTTCGCATCGCTCGGAAGGTAGCCGCAGGTCGGCGCGAAGGGGTCTGCCCCCGGCGCGGAGGTGGCGGGCACCCTCAGACCGCGCCAGGCGATCGGACCGAAGGCGAGCAGGAAGATGACAAGGAAGGGCAGCGGATAGGCGAGGACAGCAAGAGCCAGGCTCGCCGTTCCCTTCACCAGCACCAGTGGCAGCGTGCCCGCGCGGTCGCCGAGCACGTTGCCCATGCCATCGCCTGCCGCCGGCCCCACGTGCAGCGCCCACAGTGCCGACGGCAACACGATCGCTGCTGCCAGCAAGGCGGCCGGCACGATCCGCCAGTTCAAGACCAGATGCCGGTAGCCGGGTGTGACGAGGCAGGCCAGTGGCAGCGCCAGGGCGAAGATGGCGAAGTTCCACTTGCCGAGCGTGCCGAGTCCGAAGCAAAGGCCGAGCGCCAGATACCAGGGCAGCCTTGGCGTCTCGGTGAGCCGCACGAGCACATACCAGCTGGCGGCGAGAAACGCCGACAGCACGGTGGTGTGCGTGAGATCGTGATGGCTGTAGTAGCCGAACACGTAGATCGCCGTGATGCTGAAGGCAGCCAGCGCGGCGAGGACGGGGTCGCGGATCAGCCGGTGCGCCGTCAGGTAGGTGAACCCCAGCACCATGGCCAGCAGGATGGTGCGCAGCAGGCTGATGACCACCATGCCGACGCCCGTGATCGGGCTCAGCGCCACCAGCGCCCAGGTGAACAGCGGTGGGGCGCGCAGGCGATAGCTTGGCAGCCAGTGCTGCGCGAACAGGGCCTGCTCGGCATCGTCGACGCCGAGCGCGGGCCCGATCCACAGGCGCACGCCGAGGTGTGCCAGGAGATATGCAGCGATGATGAGCGCGACGCTGCGCGGCGTCGCCCAGGCTGGCTGTGCGGGCATGGAAGGCCGACCCCCGTTTGCGCGCACCTTCTAGGCGGAACGCCGGCAAAATGCCAGAGACTACTCCGCGGGCACCGCCTCCGGCCCGGAACGGTGCTCGCTCCGGGCCTGCCGCAGGATCTGCAGCGAGGAGCTGAAAAAGAGGCCGGCCATCAAGGCCGCAACGGCCAGGTCGGGCCATGCCGTGGCCGTTCCCCAGACACCGAGGGCGGCCAGCATCACCGCCCCATTGCCGATCGCGTCGTTGCGCGAGCACAGCCACACCGACCGCACGTTGGCATCGCCGTCCTTGCAGGGCAGGAGGAGGCCCACTGATGCCAGGTTGGCGGCCAGGGCGAGAAAACCGACCGCGCCCATCATTTCAGCGCTGGGAACGCCAAGGATGAAGGTCTGATAGAGGGTGGTTGCCAGCACCAAAGCGCCATCAAGCTCAGCGACACGCCCTTGAGGAGCGCGGCCTTGGCCCGCGTCTGCAGCGTCGCGCCGATTACGGCCAGGCTCAGGCCGTAAGTGATGGTGTCTCCCAGGAAGTCGAGCGCGTCGGCCTTGAGCGCCTGCGAGCCGGCCAGCTCACC
>DASURA010000355.1:0-8395 GCA_036280295.1 Hyphomicrobiaceae bacterium | reverse complement strand
AACGTCAAGCCGCAGGTGGACGAGATCGAGTTCCCCGATGGCAAGCGCATTATCCTGCTGTCCGAGGGGCGCCTGGTAAACCTCGGCAACGCCATGGGCCATCCGAGCTTTGTGATGTCGTCCTCGTTCGCCAACCAGACGCTGGCGCAGATCGAGATCTTCACCAACCCCGGCAAGTACGAGAAGAAGGTCTACACGCTGCCCAAGCACCTCGATGAGAAAGTGGCGCGCCTGCATCTTCAGAAGATTGGCGTCAAGCTGACCGAGCTCAGCGAGCAGCAGGCGACCTACATCGGCGTGCCGCAGGCCGGGCCGTACAAGCCGGACCACTACCGGTATTGATCATGTGCACGGGTGCAATCGCGCTTGATGGCGCGCTTGCACCCGCCCGCCGCATGGCGGGACGACGAAATTGCAGGTATGGGATTTTTTGTTTGACAATTGCGTCTGTTCGCTTATTGTTCCAATCAATGACGTAGCCAGCAAGCTAGGCACACGGCTGCAACCCACGGCTCCTTGCATCGAGTAGGTTGATGAAGGACAATTTCGCCATGGCCGAGAACGTCGACAACTCCCTGATGCTCGAGATCCTCAAGGAGATGCGAACCGACCTTCAGGGGGTCCGGAAGGATCAACTGGAAATGCGGACGGAGCTCCAGCGGGTCCGGACGGAACAGCAGGAAATGAGGAAGGAGCAGCGTGACCAGCGCGCGCTTCTACTGCTGACTGCAGATACTGTGCGCAAGCTTCACCTCTACACGGAGGAGGGCTTCGCTGCCGTCAAGCGAGAATTTGCTGCGATCAGGGGCGACTTTCTCACTTTCGAGGCAGGCATGAGGGCCCACAGAGACGACCTGTAGTCGATGCTCAAAGCCGAGTTGCTCGGCTCCCTTACGAGCTTCCAGACCAGGATTGAGAATTATCTCGAGCGGCGCTTGGTGGAGAGCCCCAAGTAGGTTCGCTACGTCCATAATCGTTCACCGCCAGACGGCGCGGCCTTGTCCGCAGCCAGGGAAGCGGTGCTCGAACTCGTCCAAGAACTTCAACCGGAGCTGCCTGAGCTCGCCGACCATGGCAGTGGGAAAATCTGCGTCCATTGCCGCCTCGATGAGATCATAAAAGCTGAGCATCGCGTGCTGCATGCGCTCGGCTGAATTAATCGGAAAGCCCCATTGGTCGAGTTCCTGGGACATCTCGGTCTCTCCGGTCCTTGCGTGGTGACGTGTTGCTGAGTTGTGTCCGCCCGGGATCTGTGTCGCCTGATATGCTTGTGGCGCCAGAACTCACTGCTTCCTCGCGATAACCTGTGGCTAACTGGGCCGCATCCCTCACCACCCGCAGCGCCTACCGTGACACGCAACCCACAGTCCTCTAGGAGTGCCAAACGGCCTGCAGCCCGCGAGTCGCAGAGGGGCAAGCGCGCCCGGCCGGGGGGATCGCCGCTCATGAACTTCCTGCCGCGCTCGGATGACCTGTTCGGTGTGCCTTTGCAGTCGCACCGCTCGCTGGCGGCGCGCACCGGCGTGCTGCCGAGCCAGTCGATCCGCAAGCTCATCCAGAGCAAGGGAATCTTCGTCGAGAGCAAGGGCTGGGACCCGTCGAGCCAGGTGCAGCCGGCAAGTCTTGATCTGCGGCTCGGGCCGGTCGGCTACCGCATCCGCGCGAGCTTCCTCCCGGGCGAGGGGCGCACGGTGGAGAGCAAGCTCGCCGAGCTGCAATACCACGAGATCGACCTGACCAAGGGGGCTGTGCTGGAGACCGACTGCGTCTACCTGGTGCCCCTGATGGAGCGGCTGAAGCTGCGTCCGTCGGTCTCGGCCATCGCCAACCCGAAGAGCTCGACCGGGCGGCTCGATGTCTTCACCCGCCTGATTGCCGACGGCACCAACTCGTTCGACTACGTGCCGCCGGGCTACTCCGGACCGCTCTATATCGAGATCTCGCCGCGCAGCTTCTCCATTGTCGTGCGCCAAGGCTCGCGCCTCAACCAGCTGCGTCTGCTGCGCCGCACCTCGCGCCAGCAGATCGAGAAGCGCTTCGTCTCCGATGCGGGGCTGGAAGCCCTGCACGGCGAGATGCCGCTGGTGGACCGTAACCTCACCATCCGCAACGGCCTCAATCTGCGTGTCGACCTCGCCCCCGCGGGAGACAAGCTGATCGGCTACAAGGCCAAGCGCTACGCCGGGGTCGTCGACGTGGATGCGCCGGGCAAGTACGAGACGCGCAAGTTCTGGGAAAAGATCTACGACGAGGATAACGGCCGGCTGATCCTGGACCCGCACGAATTCTATATCCTCGCCTCCAAGGAATTGGTGGTGGTGCCGCCGGACTATGCGGCCGAGATGGCGCCGTTCGACCCGATGATGGGCGAGTACCGGGTGCATTACGCCGGCTTCTTCGATCCGGGCTTCGGCATCGTCGATGGCAAGGGCCGCGGCGCCAAGGCGGTGCTGGAGGTGAGGAGCCTCGATATTCCGTTCGTGCTGGAGGACGGCCAGATCATCGGCCGGCTGGTCTACGAGCGGCTGGCGCACCCCCCCGATGTTCTCTACGGCGCGGCACTGCAGTCCAACTACCAGGGTCAGGGGCTGAAGCTCTCCAAGCACTTCGTCTAGGCGACCGGTTCCGCTCACCGGTCGGGCGCCATGGCGCCAGATCGCAACCGTCAGCTGTGGCATGCAAGACACGCCCACGCCATATTCGCGGCGCGGTGCAGGTCTATCAGGGTCATTGGAGCCCATATACCCGCCACACCTGCAAGTGGGTGGCTCGGCGACCGGGCGTTTCTTATAGCCGCCTTTAGCGCTATGTATTTCTGCCGTCTGTTGACGGCTGCAGCGCCCCTGGGAAGGACGACGATGACGCGCAGTGCGAGATTGGCGGCCACTCTCGGTTTCATGGTCGCCGCCGCGACCTGGGTCTACGCCGAGGATGCCAACACGGACTGCTTCGGCAAGGATAGCGGCCGCCGCATCGAGGGATGCACGGCCTTGATCGATGGCGGCGGCGTGAGCCAATCGCAGCTGGCCGATGTCTATGCCATGCGCGCCCTGGCCTACTCGCTGCGGGGCGAATACGCCACCGCCATCCAGGACTACGACGCCGCCATCAACATGCGGCCGGACTTCGCCGTGGCGCTCAACAACCGCGCCTGGGCCTACTATCGATGGGGCAAGGCCGACGCGGCAATTCCTGACGTGGAGGCGTCGCTGCGCCTGGAGCCACGGGCCGGCTACACACTCGATACCCGCGCCCACATCCGCCAGTCCAAGGGTGACGCCAAGGGCGCACTCAACGACTACACCAAGGCCATGTATTTCGGCGGCCGGGAGATGACCAAGCTCTACCAGTGCGGATTGACCGAGGCCGGGCTTTACGAGGGACGGATCGACGGCATCTGGCGCCGCGATCTGCAGGATGCCATGGAGCGATGCGTGGTGAGCACCAGCTGCGATCCGCTGCCCGCCGACGAGCACTGCCGGCCGGCCACGTCATAATCGCTGGGCCGATACGGCGAAGCCCGCAACCGGCCACTGGCCTGCAAGGCGGCGGATGACGCTCCGCTCAACCACCCCTGCTACGCCATGCAGACGCCCCTCAGGCCAGAACCTCGATTGGGATAAAGCGCAACAGTTCATCGACGAGCAGGCACAGGATGACAAGCCTGGCCAGGGCAGGCCAGCACCAGGCTGGCCAGTGCGGGGTGCCGGCCGTCAACGTTTCTTGTCTCAAAACGTGCATACGGACTTTGCCTCCCTGGGCCCCAACCGATCGCAGGTCGGGGCAGCCAGATCGTTCGCCCCGCCGCGATCGATCGTGCACTCACTTTTTCTTTTTCTTCTTGGGGGGGGCCTTCTTCTTCTCCTTCGGCAGCGGCGCGCTCAGCATCCAGCGGTGCCCGAAGGGGTCGGTCAGCATGGCGAAGCGGGCGTGCCAGAACATGTCCTGCGGCTGCTGTACGCTCTTACAACCAGCGGCAACGGCGGTTTCATAGGTTTGATCAACCTGGGTCGGCCTCTTGTACTGGATGGTCACCGCCACCGACGCCGGATGCTCGGTGCTCGGCGCTCCCGGACCGCCATACTCCGGGAACTCATCGCACAGCATGACAGTGCCGCCGTTGATGGCGAGGGCGGCGTGCATGACGCGCTTGCCGTCCTCGGCGGCCATGCGCTCCTTCTGCTTGGCGCCGAACGCTTTCTGGTAAAGGGCGATGGCCTCGTCCGCTCCCTTCACCGTCAGATAGGGGTTGATGGGCGGAAGCTTTGCAGCCGTCGTGGCGGGCATGTGCGATCTCCTTGGCTTGCCGTTGCGGGGCATCAAGACCGTCGCTCAACATCGCGGCGGCGATAGGGTTCCCAGTGCAAGGGCACACGCGATCATTTGGCGACGTATCATGTGACACGCGAAGGAGCGCACGACCCCTCCTGCGTTGTGGGCGCACCGAATCGGCTCAGCACCTCAAGGTTTTTCTAGTGCGAGTCGCGGAGGTGAGCGCGCCGGCTCCGGCTCACCCGGCGTTTTTCTCTGTTGATGGCGGGAGGCCTGAGGGCGCAGGCGGCGTGGCGGAGTCGCTGTAACGGAGAGCCCGACCTGACTATCTCGACGTCGTGCGTTGCGGGTACCGCCTGGGCCCCTCAGATACGAGTTGTCGGCGGAGTCTGGCTCTCGGCATAATCCTCCGTCTCCAGCGGATACGCCGCCTCCACCACGTACGGCCCGCCGCCGGAGCCGGGGCGGGCGGACAGGAGGACGAAGCGCTTCACCAGGAACGGCTCGCAGCGCACCTCGCCGTTCTCGGCGAGGAAGCGCGCGACCTCGGACTGGCGGGCGCGGCGCATGCGGGCGAGCGTGACATGCGGGCGGAAATCGCGCGGATCTGGTTCCAGCCCCGCGGCGCGGGCAGCGCGCTCGTTGGCCCGGTACAGCGCCTCCAGCTCCGGCCCGGCGTGCACGCCGGCCCACAGCACCTTCGGATCGCGGCCGCCGAAGGCACCGGTGCCGGCGATGGTGACGCAAAAGGGCGGCACGCTCATCTCGGCCAGCAGATCGGCGAGGTCGTCGGCGGTGCGCCCGTCGATGTCGCCGGCAAAGCGCAGCGTGATGTGCATGTCCTCCGGCTGCATCCACTTGGCGCCGCCGACCGCGGCGCGCAGCAGCGAGAGGCGCAGGCGCACCTGCTCAGGAATCTCGATGGCGGTGAAGAGACGCGGCATGGGCTGGCTAACCTCCTGACGTGGCCTGGCGGGCGCGCACGCGGGCAATCAGCTCCTCGGCCAGGGGGAGGATCCGCCGGACAATCTCGGTCACGCCCCTGGGGTTGGGATGCATGCCGTCGGCCAGGTTAAGCTTGGCGTCGAGCACGACGCCATCGAGAAAGAAGGGGTAGAGCAGGGTGCCATGCTTGCTGGCAAGCTCTGCATAGATGGCGTCGAAGCGGCGGGTGTAATCCTCGCCCAGGCTGCTCGGCGCCATCATTCCGGCGAGCAGCACCTCGGCGCCGGCAGCCTTCACCGCGGTGACGATCTTGTCGAGGTTGTCTTTCGCCCGCCCGGGATCGAGCCCGCGCAGCGCGTCGTTGCCGCCCAGCTCCAGGATCACGGCGTCGGTGCCTTTGGGCACGGCCCAGCCGACACGCTCCAGCCCAGCCGCCGTGGTATCTCCGGACACGCCGGCATTGGTGACCTCGACAGTGTGGCCGCGCGCCCGCAGCGCACGCTCCAGCTGGGCCGGGAAGGCGTCGGAGGCCTTCAACTGGAAGCCTGCAACGAGGCTGTCGCCCAGCACCACGATGTGCAGCGGCGCCATCTTGGCTCCGGCATCCGGCTTGGATAACGGCTGTGCCTGACCAGGCACGGTCGCCCCGGCCACAGTCAGCAGCGCCAGAGCCATAATGATCCACAACCAATTGTGTAGGAGAACGCGACAGACCATGTTTGCGCGCGTTGGCAGGGGTGGCAGTGTCCGCATGGGATTCACTTTTGGCTCTCCAATCGCCGCGCTGTGATTTGGACCGTGACGTAGAAACTTGCAACTCTCGGGGCAAGCCTCAGACGATTGGGCCCGAGCCGATTGGGGGAGCTGTGGTCAAGCCGGTTATCACCCTTCACGACGTATCGCTCACGCTGGCGACGCGTGCCGGCCCTGTGGAAATCCTGAAGAGCGTCAATTTTTCCGTGGCAGCGGGGGAATCAGTGGCAATCGTCGGCCCCAGCGGCTCTGGCAAGACCTCGCTCCTGATGGTGATGGCGGGTCTGGAGCGGGTTACCGGCGGCTCTGTTGAGGTAGCGGGTCATGAACTGGCCGGGCTCGGCGAGGACGCGCTGGCGCGCATTCGCGGCGCCCATATCGGCATCGTGTTCCAGTCGTTCCACCTGGTGGCCACCATGACGGCGCTGGAGAATGTGGCACTGCCTCTGGAGCTGGCCGGCCGCCGCGATGCCTTCGAGGCGGCGCGCGCACTGCTCGACGAGGTGGGGCTGGCGCATCGCACCGATCATTTCCCCGCGCAGCTCTCCGGCGGCGAGCAGCAGCGGGTGGCGGTGGCCAGGGCGCTGAGCGCCGGCCCGCAGATCCTGCTGGCGGACGAGCCGACGGGCAATCTCGACGGCCCCACGGGCGAGCATATCATCGAGCTGCTGTTCGACCTGCAGCGGCGGCACCAGGCCACGCTGGTGCTGATCACACACGAGATGCGCCTCGCCGACCGCTGCGGCCGCGTGGTGCACATGGCTGACGGCCGGGTGCAGCCGGAGCTGGCTCCGGCATGACGGCAGTTGCATCCCTGGAGCAGACGCTGCCGGAGCGGCGTGGCAGCAGCCTGCCCTTGATCCTCAGGCTGGCCCTTCGCGAGCTGCGCAACGGCTTAAGTGGGTTCTACGTCTTCATCGCCTGCGTGGCACTCGGCGTCGCCGCCATTACTGCGGTCGGCACCCTGGCGGACGCGCTGAAGGCGAGTTTCGAGGCACAAGGCGAGATGCTGCTCGGTGGTGACATCCGGCTGGCACGTCCGCACCAGCCGGCCAGCCAGACGGAGCGGGCCTGGCTGCGCACACAAGGCACCATGAGCGAGATCGCCACCCTGAGGGCCATGGGGCGGCGGCCCGATCGTGCGGAGCAGACACTCGTCGAGCTAAGGGGCGTGGACACCGCCTATCCCCTGGTCGGGACGGTTGAGCTGACGGGCGGTCTTTCCCTCGACGAGGCGGTGCGGCACGAGGCCGGAGCGGCAGTCGCGCCGATCCTGCTGGAACGGCTGTCGCTCAAGGTCGGGGATAACATCTCCATCGGCAAGATCGAGGTGCCGATCCGCGCCACCATCGCCTCCGAGCCTGACAAGATCGCCGAGCGCTTCAGCGTCGGCCCGCGTGTGCTCGTGTCGCTGGAGACGCTGCAACGCTCGGGCCTGATCGAGCCGGGCAGCCTGGTATCGTGGCGCTACCTGTTGAAGCTCAACGACAACGCCGGCGCCGCCGAGACCGGTCTTCTCGCCTTCCGCGGCGCTCTGAAGCAGGCGCTCCCCGAGAGCGGCTTCTCGGTACGCGACCGTCGCGATCCGGCGCCGCAGGTGTCGCGCACGCTCGATAGGCTGCGCCAATTCCTGACCCTGGTCGGGCTCACGTCGCTCCTGGTCGGCGGGGTGGGCATCGCCAATGCGGTCACCGCCTATATCGACCGCCGCCGCAAGGTGATCGCCACGTTCAGGAGCCTCGGCGCCAGCACCGGCACGATCTTCGGGTTGCATCTGGCCCAGGTCATGCTGTTCTCCACGCTCGGAATCGTCATCGGCTTGGCCCTGGGACTGCTTGTTCCGGCTGCGCTCATCAATTTCCTCGGCGACGCCCTGCCGATCCACGCAGACCTGGCCGTCACCGCCGGCAGCCTCGCGTCGGCGGCCGCCTACGGCTTCCTGGTGGTGCTGGTGTTCACGCTGTGGCCGCTCGGCCGTGCCGGTCAGGTGCGGGCCGGCGTGCTGTTCCGCGATGAGGTAGCGCCGGAGCGCCGCCTACCCGGCATCGGCATCGCGGCGGCGACGCTCGCCAGCGGCCTGGCGCTCGCCGGCCTCGCCATCCTCACCGCCGAGGCGCCGCGCTTGGCGCTCTACTATTGCCTCGCCCTTACGGCCGTGTTCGCCGCCTTCTGGGGGCTCGGCTCCGGCGTCACCTGGCTGGCGCAGCGGGTGCCGCCGTCGAAGCGACCCGAGGTCGCGCTGGCGGTCCGCAATCTTGGCGCCCCTGGCGGGCTGACCCGCGCCGTGGTGCTATCGCTCGGCGCCGGCCTGTCGCTGCTCGTCAGCGTCGCCCTGGTCGACCGCTCCATCGTCGCCGACCTCACCGGCCGCATGCCCGAGCGGAGCCCGAGCTATTTCATCCTCGACCTCAAGCGCTCCGAGAGC
>DASURA010000354.1:0-30496 GCA_036280295.1 Hyphomicrobiaceae bacterium | reverse complement strand
GCATATGAGGGCGGATTCCGGGCCCCGTGCATCATCCGCTGGCCCGGCAAGGTCAAGCCCGGCACGGTGCAGAACGGCCTGTTCTCCAGCCTCGACTGGTTCCCCACGATGCTGGCCGCCGCCGGCAACCCGAACATCACCGAGCAACTGCTCAAGGGCGCGAAGCTCGGCGACCGGACCTATAAGAACCACCTCGACGGCTACGACCAGACCGACCTGCTGCTGCACAAGGGACCATCGGCGCGGCAGGAGTACTTCTACTTCGCCGGGCCTCACCTTGGGGCCTTGCGCATCGGTGATTTCAAGTTTCAGTTCATCCTCCAGCCGCAAGGCTGGCCTGGCGGCAAGATCACGACGGATATGCCCGGCATGATCAACATCCGCCAGGATCCCTTTGAACGGACGTCGTCCATCAGATCGGAGAGTCTGAATGATTCGGCCGGCGGCTACATGAACGACTTCTATGCCCGCGAGTTCTGGCGGTTCGTTCTCGTCCAGCAGAAGGTGGCCGACCTCGCCAAGACAGCTATCGAGTTCCCACCGATGCAGAGCCCAGCGTCTTTCAACCTAGAGGCGGTGAAGAAACAGATCGAGGAGACGATCAAGAACAAGCCCGGACAGTAGCACCACACGGAGTGTTCTACCGCGACCTTTCGACCAGCCAGCCAGGACAAAGCGGCTTTGCAACTATGGATACGATGACTCGCTCATCGCATCTAGCGGCAGCGTCGGCTCAGAAGCGATAAGCTCCAGCGGTCCACCAACAGACGTGACCAGCATCGCTCCATATTATGGAGCATACGACCCAGTCCTGGAACTGGCGGACGGAGCGGCTCAATCCAGCCCCAGCCGCGCGCGCTCCAAGGCGAGGAGGTGGTGCACGTCGTTGGCCTGGTCGAGCAGGGCGCGGGCAATACGGGCGACAAGGACGATGCCGAGCCCGAGCACCACGCTTCCCCCGGCACCACCCGCCATCGGCAGCACCACCTCAGCGCGCGGCCAGGCGGCGGCCGCCTCGGCGCGCAGCAGCAGGTAGGCCGGAAATGTCGCGGCGCCGCCGGCCGCCCAGAGCCAGCCGAGGAGGCCGACGATGACTGTCAGCACCCGGCTTGAACGATAGCGATCGCGATGCACGACCGCCCTGTGGCGGAGAGTGCGAGGCGCTCCGGGCGGCGGCGGCCGCGCGGCCTGTGGCAGCAGTTGCGCGGCGCTGATGCGGCCGAGCGCAGCGTGGGCTACCGCCGTCTCTGGCGCCTCGGCGAAATGGTCCGTCAGGTAGCGATAGAACCTGACCGCCAGATCCGGCCTGCCCTGCGTCTCGGCCCGGCGGCCGGCATCAATCAGCTGCGCAGGCGTGAAGTGCGGCGCCGTGTGCGTCAACATGAGAAACCATCCCCAACCCAGAAACAACGTGCGGGGACTATATCTCCTTCCTCCGCGGACGTCCAATCAATTCGCACAGATACAATCAGGCTAGGGAATAACTGATATCGGATGGCGTCCAGCATACTGCCGAATATGCCGACCGAGGCTCTCGGCATGGGCGGCGAGGTCGTCAGCCGTGTCGACGTCACGAAGGGTGGGCAGAAGCGCAACGGAATGGCTGCGCAGGTTGGCAAGCGTATCAGCCAGCGCGTGTGCGCCCGACCAGCGGACGCCAGCGAACGGCCGCGGGATATGTGGCCGACGTTTCAGCCCGATAAGCCAGTAGCCGCCATCCGCCGCCGGACCCAGCACCGCATCATGGCGGCCGAGCAGGCAAAAGGCGGCGGCGATGTGCGCGGGTGCGATGCCCGGGATGTCGGTGCCGATGATGACCACCGGTCCGGGCGGAGCCAGGTCCACGAGCCGCTGCATGCGGGCGCCAAGATCGCCACCGCCTTGCGCGACAAGACGCACGCCCGGCGGCCAGATGCGGGCCGGCAGTGCACTATCCGGCGTCACCGCGAGCAGCGTGTGCCAGGCGCCGCCACCCTGCATCCGCTGCACGAGGGCGGCGATGCGGTGGCGGGCGAAGCGCAGCGCCACGGCTAGACCGGCCTCGGCGGCGAGCCGGGTCTTGACCCGCCCCGCCACCGGCGCCTTCGCCATCACGACGAGCCGGCGCTGAAAGGGCGCCGCGCAGCAGCGCGATGCCCTTTGGTCGTGACTCCCTGTCTGGCGGCGCCGGCGTGGCCTGTCGGAAGCCGGTCCCGGCATGACGCTTGCTGCCGCCAATTCTTAGAGGACCGGGTTCCAGCGCACCGGCACCAGCCGGTAGTCGTTGCCATCCTTCTCGACGTGACCCATCGATGGGAACGAGAAGTGGTAGCCGGCAATCAGCGTCTTCTCCGCGGCGGCCATGTCGTAGAGGCGGCGCCGGGTCGCCACGGCCTTCACCGGATCGACATCGAACATCAGGTGCCATTCGGGATGCCGCAGGAAGAGCTCGGGAATATTGGTGACATCGACCTGCACCAGCAGCTTGGAGGATCCGGAAGCGACCACGAAAGAGCTGTGGCCCGGCGTGTGCCCGCTGGTGTCGAAGGCAGTGACGCCCGGCGCCACCTCCTTGTCCCAGTCGTACATCGTCACCTTCTTTTCCAGGCCGGCGAAGGTCTTGCGCACGTTGGCGAAGTAATTCTTCATCATCGGATTGTCGGCCGCCTTGGCGGCATTGTCGTCGCTCTGCCAAAACGCCCAATCGTGCCTCGGCACCTTGATCTCGGCGTTCGGGAAGGCGAGCGAGCCGTCCTTGGCCCTGATGCCGTTGGTATGATCCGGATGCAGATGCGAGAGCACGACGATATCGATCTGTTTGGGGTCGACGCCCGCGGCAGCCAGGTTCGGGATCAGGTGGCCGACGGCCGGGCCGCCACCAGGGCCGTTGCCGGTGTCGATCAGCACCAGCTTGGACCCGGTGTTGATGAGCGTGGGGTTGAATGGAATGGTCACCATGCCTTTCGGCATGTAGGCCGCCTCGGCCGCCGCCAGCGCCTGCGCCTTGGGCACGTTGCGCACGAAGGTATCCGGCATCGGAAAGGTGCGCGCGCCGTCGGCCAGCTGCGTCACCTCGAAGTCGCCGACCTTGGCACGGTAAAACGCGGGTGCCTGCTTGCCGGCTGGCGGCGTTGCGGCATGGGCCGTGCCACGCCCGAGCGGGGCGAGCGCGGCCGTGGTGATCGCTGCCGCGCCTGTCAGCGCAGTGCGGCGGGTGATGATGGTCATGGTCTCCTCCCCACGAAGCGTTGTCGTGAAGCCAACGCCTTCGCATCGTCAGATGGCGCGGCCAAGTCATCATGCGCACTTTTCACGGACATGTGAGAAAGTCAGACACCGCCGGAGCCGACCCATTCTGTCCTCAGTCCTAGGACCGTGGGCCGAGCCTGACCGAGATGCCGCGAGGCCGGCGCCACACGGGCTCCCGCGGATCTCATGAGCCGCCGCGGTCGTATCTCCTGGCGAGGGTCGCCGGCGGCACGCCGAGAAAATAGAGGGCAAGGCAGGAGAGGTTACGCGCGGAGCGGCTGAGGTATCCGTCACGGCGGTAGCGCCGGGCACTGGTGACCGCACGGGCACGGAGCAGCGTCACGCGGCGGCGGCCAAGACGGCCCACGAGGTCGACATCCTCCATCAGCGCCAGCTGCGCGAAGCCGCCGACCCCGGCATAGAGCGAACGCGGCAGCAGCAGGCCCTGGTCGCCGTACGGCAGGCTGAGCAGCCTGCAGCGCAGTGCCACCATCCGCTCCAGGAGACGCGGCCTGAAGCCTTCATCATCGAGGACGAAGCGGAAGGCGGCGGCCGCGGGAGCGCGCTTGCCGCAATCGACCTTCTCCATGAAGCTCGTCGCCTCCCGCTCCCACCCCGGCTCCAGCTCGGTATCGGCGTGGAGGAACAGGAGCCAGGGGAACCGAGCCAGGTCGCCGCCCGCCCGCAATTGCGCACCGCGCCCGCCCTCGCACGTGATGAGGGTGGCGCCGGAGTCCTCGGCAATTTCGGCCGTGCGGTCGGTCGAGCCGCCGTCGACCACGATCACCTCCCGGATCAGCCCGTCAACCGCCGCCGACACCAGCGCCGCCAGGGTGGACGCCAGGGTGGCTTCGGCATTCAGGGTGGGAATGACGACGGTAATCACGGCAGAGGAACGGTCTGGCGGGTGCGAGAAAGGATCATCGCAGGACGCATGATGCGCCCGGCATGTCAAGCTGGGGCGAAGGGCCTGCGTGAGGGGCAGCCACACCTGTCACGTTGGTGTATGCTCCCGCCCAGAGCCCCGCCTGCGCCGGCTCAGCCCCGGCCCTCTTCCCGCGCTGTCGGAGCGTGCGGGGAGGTTGGTGCTGCGCGGGGAAAGGGATATTGCCTTGATCCTCATGATCGTAGTTCTCGCCCTGGTGCTCGGCCTCGCCATGCTGCCGCAGATGTGGGTGCGCAACGTGATTGCCCGGCATTCGGCCGACCGGGCGGATTTTCCCGGCACCGGTGGTGAGCTGGCGCGGCATCTGCTCGACGAGATGAAGCTGACGGGCGTCAAAGTCGAGGAGACCAAGGACGGGGATCACTACGACCCCGACGCCAAGGCAATCCGGCTGCTGCCGCAGCATTTCCGGGGGCGCTCGCTTGCTGCGCTGGTGATTGCCGCGCATGAGACCGGACACGCCATGCAGGACGCTACCCGCTACCCGCCGCTCAAGGCGCGCACCCGTCTGGCCAAGCAGGCGGCTACCATCCAGCGGATCGGTGCCGTGGTCATGCTGGCGGCACCGATCATGATGGCGCTCGCCAAGTCCCCCTATGCGCTGCTCTTCGAGCTGGGCATCGGCGCGCTGATCCTGGGATCGGCGGTGCTGATGCACGCTTATACGCTGCCGGTCGAGCTCGATGCCAGCTTCCGCCGCGCGCTGCCGGTGCTGAAGGCCGGCAAGTACATCCCCGACCGCGACCTGCCGGCGGCCCGCCAGCTGCTCACCGCGGCCGCCTTCACCTACGTCGCCGCCGCTGCCATGAGCGTGCTCGACGTCATGCGTTGGCTAAGATTGCTGAGGCTGTAAAGTCTCCTCTCCCCGCTTGCGGGGAGAGGAGATGTCTCCCCCTATCGGCGCGCGCGCAGCTGCAGCGAGGCGATGCCGGCCGCGATGTTGAGGCCCTCCTGCGCCTGCACGCTCAGCGGCTGCAGCACGATCGACCGGTCTGATCCGCCAATCAGCGCGTTGGCGCCCAGGCCGATGCCCACTGTCGCCTCCGCGCTGACCCCGCCGTAGCTGCCAGAGAGCGAGCGCGGCGGCAGCGCCGACGTGGGGGCCAGCACCGCCCAGGCGATCTTGGCCTCCTTGGTAGTGCCGATGTCGATGCCGAACTTGTTGATGGTGCCGGTGTAGATCTCGTCCTTGCCCTGGCGCTTAAAGCGGCAGCGCAGCTCGCGCGTCGAGCCCACGATGAAGCCGGTGGAGCTGGCGGCCTGGCAGGTGAGCACGCCCACCTCGACGCGCGTGGCCGCCTCAGGCGCGGCGATCAAGGCGGTGGCTGCGATGACCGCGGCGGCCAGTCCGGCGCCGAGCGCGGTGGTGATGGCTTTATGCATTGTGCTCCCCCTCTCAAGAAATGACTCAGCTGAGACTGAACTCATACGCACTGGCTTCAGCTCTCACCATTGATTCATGTCCATGGCGTGGTGATGAGGTGCCGGCCGCCCGTGTTGCGGGCCTGATGTGTTGCGTGCGCCACTATAGACGATGGCGTCCCTGCTCAGTCGTCTCCGCCATGCGCGCGGCAGGACATCTTGGCCTGGAGTCTGGCCAGGAGCCCAGCGGCCGGACCTGAGCATCAGCTTGGGCAAATGCATCCTAACAAAGGGCCTGATCGCGAAAACTTCTTGCCGCGCGACCCCCTGTCGCGCGGCGGATCATTGCCCCCTCTGGGTTGACCGATATCTGATCCCAATTTAATAACTATCGGAAAAGTCTTACAAAGCTTTCTGCCGACCCTGGTGCAATCGGCAAAGACCGGAGCACCGGGGCCGTGGAGTTGGGAAGCGGCGCCAGTCGCCGCGCAAAACGGGGGACTCCGTTTTGAGAGTCGCGCCTTCCAGCCCCTTCGGGGCCGTCGTGGGACTGTTGTGCTGTGCGCTCGGCGGGCTTCCGCTTGCCGCCCAGGACAAGCCGGCCAGCATATTCAAGATTCTCAAGCTTGAAGGTCACCAGGTGCGCTGGGCGCTGCCAGCCGGCAATACCCCCCGCGTCGTCACCTACCGGCTGGTGACGGAGGAGCGCAGATTTCCGAATGCCCGCAATTGTCACGGCCTCGTTCCGCTCGACAACCTGGCCATGGCCTCGCGGCTCTCGCTGCCCGCCATCCAGGAAGAGCTGCGCTCGGCGTTTGGCATGTGGGAAGCCGCGGCCAACATCGTCTTCCACGAGGCAGCCGATGGCGCGGCTGCGGATATCCAGATCGGCGCGCAGAGCGAGCCGGAAGGCTGGGCCTATACCGATGTCTTCTACGACACGGCATCGCGCGAGGCCGTTACGCCGATCAACAAGGCGCTGATCTGCCTGAACCCTGCCAAGCGCTGGAAGATCGGCTTCAATGGTGACCTCAAGACCTACGACCTGCGCTACACGCTGGCGCATGAGATCGGTCATGCCATCGGCCTCGATCATCCCCCTGGCAGCAATCAGATCATGCACTTCCGCTACGAGGAGCGCTTCCGCTCCCTGCAGCCCGGCGACATCCGTGGTGCCGTTGCCATCTATGGCGCGCCGCCGCAGCAGCCCGGATTGCTTGTTGCAGGAGGGGCCGAGCGGGGGCCCGCCGCGACCCCTGGGCAGTCGTCGGACACTCCGGCAAGCCCGGCACCGAGCCAAGCCTCGCCGGTTGGCGGGCGCGCCTTGGGCAAGTAGCCGGCGCGCCGGCACCTCCGCCATCCGCTTGATTTGACCAGTGCTCCTCGTCACGCGCCGGCAACCCGATCCGACCGGCCGCGGATGTCGAAGAACAGGGCCTGGCTGATCACCGCCTTGACGTTGTGAGGCTGGAACGGCTTGGTCACCAGGAAGGTCGGCTCCGGACGACTTCCGGTGAGCAGGCGCTGCGGGAAGGCGGTGACGAACACCACCGGCAAGGAGATCGTGCGGAGGATCTCGTTGACGGCGTCGAGACCGGAGCTGCCGTCGGCGAGATGGATGTCGGCAAGCACCAGGCCCGGCTTCAGATTGCGGGTGGCAGTCACAGCCTGGTCCGCGGTGCGTGCCACGGTCACCACCCTGTGTCCCAGGTCTTTCACCAGCTGCACCAGATCCAGCGCGATCAACGGCTCGTCCTCGATGATGACGACATCCGTTGCCACCTGCCTGGCGATGTCGCGTCCGGCCTCGTCGATCAGGGCCTGCAGCTCCTCCCCGCTCACCCCCATGACGCGCGCCGCGTCCTCTGGCCGAAACTCCTCCACCGCCACGAGAACGAAAGCCTGCCGGGCTTTGGGCGCAAGCGTCTGCAGTTTGCGCTCGGCGGCATTCTGCGCCGATGGGCGCGGCGCATCACCCGCCCGGCCGGCGCCGTTCGGCAGCGCAGCATTCAAAGTGCGCAGAAATGCCTTGTAGAGTGCAACCCGCGGGGCCAGCCCTGGATCGAGTGCATTGGGATCCGCGATGATGGCCTCAAGCGTGGAAACCACCGCCGCGTCCCCGACCTCCTGCGAACCGGTCAGCGTCCTGGCGAAACGCCTGAGGAACGGAAGATCGGCATTAACCCTCTCGGCAACAGACATGCGCCCTCCCGGCCGTGCGCTTCTAGGCTTGCATGCAGAACGCAGGGAACGGGCAGCCGTTCCAAGCCGGGGAACTTTCTGGCCAACTGAAGAGTTGGTGTTTTGCTTTTGCATGCTCCTGGAGGGGAAGGTGATGCCAAACAGCATGTCCGCGGAGCAAACGACCGGAACGCAATGCAACCCGGGCAACCCGTCCGACGTTGAGCAGCCTGAGCCATTGAAGCAGCAAACAAAAACATCTGGCAGCCTGACCCAGCCGCACCTTCGCATCGTCCACAGCGCAGACCGCTTGGAGGCCGCCACGTCGGTAGACATGTCGCCGCCACAACGCACCCGCCCAGCGCCCGCGCCGCCACCAGCCATGCTGGATAGAACCGTCCAGGCACAGATCGGCCGAATGTTGCGCGATGTCTTCTCAGACATTGCCGGAGAGCCGGTGCCGGATCGCTTCGTCAACCTGCTCGCGGAGCTGGAGCGAGCGGAAGCCAAGGAGAAGTCTCAGTGAGCAGCGTACCAGCTCCCGTATCAGCTCCGGTCAAGGACGCGATGTTGCGTCTCGTGCCCAACTTGCGTGCCTTTGCCGTCTCCTTGTGCGGGAATATCGAGCGCGCCGACGATCTGGTCCAGGAGACCCTGCTCAAGGCGTGGAACAATATCGATGACTTCGAGGAAGGCACCAACCTGCGCGCCTGGCTCTTCACGATCCTGCGCAATACCTACTTCTCGGATTGCCGCCGGCGCCGGCGCGAGGTTGAGGACCGGGACGGCGCTAAGGCGGCCGATCTGTCAGTACACCCCGAGCAGCTCGGCCATCTTGACATGCAGGACTTCCGCAAGGCCCTGGATGCGCTGCCGGCGGATCAGCGCGAGGCGTTGGTGCTCGTCGGCGCGGCAGGCTGCTCCTACGAGGAGGCAGCCGCGATCTCCGGCTGCGCGGTGGGCACCATCAAGAGCCGTGTCAACCGCGCCCGCTCCAAGCTCATCGAGCTGCTCAGCGTCTCGCCGACGCACGAGTACGGCCCCGATGCCGCCACCGAGGCGATCATCTCTCGCACGGCCCGTGGCGGCTCATACTGACGCAATCGCCACACTCATTGCCGATCGGACGCCGCCGGTGGATTGCAGCCGGCGATTCGATTGGCTTGGCGATCGAAAAACAAGGCTTGGCTGACGGTCGCTTTCACTGCTTCGTCGCGGAACGGCTTTGGGATCAAGAACGCCGGCTCAGGGCGCCGGCCGGTGGTAAGGCGCTCGGGAAATGCGGTGACGAAGATCACCGGCACCGTCAGGCTGACCAGGAGCTCATTGACCGCATCGAGACCGGAGCTGCCGTCAGCAAGGCGGATGTCAGCGATGACGAGCCCGGGATTCATATGCTTGGCGGCCTGCAGTGCATCCGCGTGAGTCCGCGCAATCGAGACGCTGTGGCCTAGGCCTTCCAGCACCCGTCTCAGCTCCAGCGCAATCAGCGGCTCGTCCTCGATCACCAGCACCGCCGTGGCGATCTGCCGGCCAAGCTCGGCGCCGGACTCGCCCAGCAGCGCCTCGACTCTCTGCTCCGACACCTCCAGGATCTGTGCCGTCTCCTGAGGGCTGAAGCCTTCCACGCTCACCAGAAGAAACGCCTGCCGCCCTTGGGGGGTGAGCGCTGCCAGCGAGCGTGTCGCAGTATGGCCAAGCACTCCCGGCGATGGTCCGGCGTCACGGTAACGCCGTGTCAGCGTCGACAGGAAGCACTGATAAAGCCCGAGCCGCGGGCTGATGTCGGGAAAGATCGAAGGATCAGCCGCGACCGCCTGCAGCACGCGCTCCACGGCGGCATCACCAGCCCCTTGCGAGCCGGTCAGGAGCCGGGCGAACCGGCGAAGGTGTGGTATATGGGCAGCAATGCTTTCGGCCAGTGACATGGATTTTAAGGCTCAACGAGCGACAGCCTGTGCAGCCGAAGGCGATACTATGTAAATGAACTTGGTCTAATCTGAAAGAGCAGCAATGCTTAAACCGCGCCCGCGAGCGCCTTCAGCCACACCCCGCCGTTCGGTCGGTCCCGCCGGGAGCACCACCGACCCAGCGCTCCCCGGTGCGATCGGGAGAGGGCTGAAGGCCATGTTCGACGACATCGTTGCCGAGCCTGTTCCCGATAGGTTCCGACAGTTGCTCGAAGAGCTGGAGCACCGATCGCGCAAGGAGTGAGCCCGGATCACTCGCGCGGCAGCCCGCAGGGACGGGAACGTTTCCGGCCAGCGCACGCTGGTACGGTGGGCTCGGCCAGCGTTGTCCGGCCATCCGGCGGCCTCGGCTCATGATTTCTTTTCACCCAACTGGGACGATGATCCCACCGCGGCGTATGATCGGCCAGCGGCAGTGGAGCGCGAGTACGGAGTAGGAAACCAGCGTCATGGCACCCAGACCCAACTGGAAGGGGTATCTCAAGCTCTCCCTCGTCTCCTGTCCCGTCGCCCTGTTCCCGGCCACGACGACCTCGGAGCGAGTCTCCTTCCGCACCTTGAACCGCACCACAGGCCATCGGCTGCGGCGCCAACTCGTTGACGAGCAAAGCGGCGAGGTGGTCGAAGCCGAGGACCAGATCAAGGGTTATGAGGTCGCCAAGGGCGAGTTCATCCAGGTCGACGACGATGAGCTGAAATCGGTGCAGGTGGAGAGCAACCACACCATCGACATCGAGCGCTTCGTGCGCCGCGCCGATGTGGACGAGCTTTATCTCGATACACCCTATTATCTCACCCCCACCGACCGCGTCGGCGAGGAGGCGTTCGCGGTCATCCGCGACGCCATGCGGGCCGAGAAGATGGTGGGGCTCGCCCGCGTGGTCTTGTTCCGGCGCG
Organism: Hyphomicrobiaceae bacterium; assembly: GCA_036280295.1. Lineage (GTDB taxonomy): Bacteria > Pseudomonadota > Alphaproteobacteria > Rhizobiales > Hyphomicrobiaceae > AWTP1-13. The sequence continues at coordinate 19,912 of DASURA010000354.1, read as the reverse complement.
AGCGCATCGTCATGCTGGAGCCGCGCGATAAGGGCATCAGCGCCTTCACCCTGCACTACGCCAACGAGGTGCATCAGGCCGCCAACTACTTCGACGAGATCCCGGACCTGGAGCTGCCCAAGCAGATGCTGGAGCTGGCCTCGCACATCATCGAGAAGATGACCGGCACGTTCGAGCCGGATCAGTTCGAGGATCGCTACGAGAATGCGCTGATCGAGCTGATACGCTCCAAGCAGGCGGGCATGCCCGTGAAGGCGCAGCCGGCGGTACGCCAGACCAACGTCATCAACCTGATGGACGCGCTCCGCCGCAGCGTGGAAGGCACCGGGGGGAAGGCTGGGGAGGCGGCGCCGCCCGCGGGGAAACCCAAGAAGGCTGCACCGACTAAGAAATCCGAGAAGGCCGAGAAGCCGGCGCCCAAGACGCGCGCCACACCCGCCAAGACCAAGACACGCAAAGCCGGGTAGCGGGGCACGGCAGCGCCCAGGCCGGAAGCCATGAAACCACGCCCTCGACACGAGCGCCGACCGTATTCCCCTCCCCCTTATGGGGAGGGGCTAGGGGTGGGGGGAACCCCGACCTTCGATGTTCTGCAATCCCCCCATCCTGTCCCTCCCCACAAGGGGGGAGGGGACGCTGTGGCTCGCGCTCGCTACATCCCATTCGACCCCTAGCGCCCGCGCCGAATGCCACGCCGGATAGCCAGCAGCCTGCGCGAGTATCACAAGAAGCGCGATTTTGCGCGCACCGCCGAGCCGCGCGGCCAGATCAAGCGCGCCACCAAGGGGAAGGGTGGCGACTCCTTCGTCGTTCACAAGCACGCGGCGAGGCGCCTGCACTACGACCTGCGCCTGGAGCTCGATGGCGTGCTGAAGAGCTGGGCTGTCACCCGCGGCCCCAGTCTCTCGCCCGTTGACAGGCGCCTTGCCGTCCGCACGGAGGATCACCCGCTCGAATACGGAAAGTTCGAAGGCCGCATCCCTGAAGGCGAATACGGCGCCGGCGGCGTGATCGTCTGGGACCGCGGCCGTTGGTCGACGGACCGCGACCCGCACGCGCAGCTCGCCAAGGGGCATCTGGAGTTCACCCTGCACGGCCACAAGCTCAAGGGCCGCTGGCACCTGGTGCACATGACGGACCGCACCAAGAACGACCGGCGGGGCGGCGGCAAGGAGAACTGGCTGCTGATCAAGGCCGACGACGAATACGCCGAGCTTAGCGCCGGTGATACCCTGCTTGCGGACGCGCCGGCATCGGTAAAGTCGGGCCGGACGGTCGAGGAGGTCGGCAAAGGCAAGGCAAAGGAGTGGCGCGGCGAGGGCAAATCTCCCTCTTCCCGCGCATCGCCAACGTCGCGACGCGCTGCAACAGCGCGGGGAGAGGGCCGGGGTGAGGGGCATGAGCACACTCCGCGCTCTCCACTTGACCCTGCCCCTCAGGAGTCTTTTCCTGCCCCTCACCCTGACCCTCTCCCGGGATCCCCCCGTCGCATACACCCCAAAGGCGCCAAGCCCGGCCCGCTGCCGGGCTTCGTCGAGCCGCAGCTCGCCTCGGCCGCCACCGCGCCGCCCGCCGGGGCCGGCTGGGTCCACGAGATCAAGTTCGACGGTTACCGCCTGATGGCGCGCATCGACCGCGGCCGGGTGAAGCTGCTGACGCGCAATGGCCTCGACTGGACCGGCAAGTTCACCTCGCTGAAAAAGGCACTGGAGGCCCTGCCGGTCAGCACCGCCATGCTCGACGGCGAGGTGGTGGTGGAGGCGGAGAGCGGCGCGCCAAGCTTCACCGAGCTGCAGGCCGAGCTGAGCGCCGGCCGTAGCGACCGCTTCCGCTACTACCTGTTCGATCTCCTTCACCTGGACGGCAACGACCTCCGAGGCGCCAGCCTGATCGAGCGCAAGGCGGCGCTTGCCGCGCTGCTGCCGGGCCAGGGCGGCATTCTCACCTACTGCGAGCACTTCACTGGCGGCGGTGCCACCATCCTGGAGCACGCCTGCCGCCTCGGGCTCGAAGGCATCGTCTCCAAGCTCAAGACCTCGACCTACCGCTCCGGCCGCACCAGGTCCTGGACCAAGTCGAAGTGCGCCGAGAGCTGCGAACTCGCCATCATCGGCTACGTGCCCTCGACCACGCAGCGGCGCGCCATCGGCTCGCTGGTGCTGGCCGGCGCCGACACGAAGGGAAACCTACAATACGTCGGCCGCGTTGGTTCAGGCTACTCCAGCCGCCTCGCCGAGGAGCTGTGGCAGAAGCTGGAAGGCCTGCGCGTGCCGGTGCCGCCGCTCGGCGAGCCGCCGCCGGCCGACAGCCGTCGCAACGTGCGCTGGGTGAGGCCGGCGCTGGTGGCAGCGGTCGAGATCCGCGGCTGGACCGCGGACGGCATCGTGCGCCATGCCGTGTTCAAGGGCCTGCGCCCCGACAAGGAGACCGCCGACGTGATCACCCCGAAGCTCGCTCCTGCCAAGGCAAAGGCCGCACCGCCGTTGCCGGTCACGCTCACCCATCCAGACCGCGTGCTATGGCCGGCCGTGGGCGTCACCAAGCAGGGCCTCGCGGAGCTCTACGCCGAAATCTGGCCGTGGATCGCGCCCCATATCGTCAATCGTCCGCTGGCGCTGGTGCGCTGCCCGGGCGGCGTGGACGAGCCCTGCTTCTTCCAGAAGCACGCCTTCGCCGGCATGAGCACCGAGATCGCGCGCGGGCGCGATCCGGAGGATGGCGAAGAGATCCTGAGCCTCTCCAACCTCGAGGGGCTGTTGTCGCTGGTGCAGGCGTCGGTGCTGGAGATCCACGTCTGGGGCGCCACCGTCGAGGCGATCGACAAGCCCGACGGCCTCACCTTCGACCTCGACCCGGCCCCGGACGTGGAATGGGCCGATGTCGTCAGCGGCGCCATCGAGGTGCGCGAGCGGCTGAAGCGCGCGGGGCTCGACAGCTTCGTGAAGACCACCGGCGGCAAGGGCCTGCACGTCTACGTTCCGCTGAAGCCGCACGCCGACTGGGCCACCGCCAAGGCGTTCGCCCACAAGCTCGCCCGGTCGATGGCGGCGGACAGCCCGGCCAAGTATCTCGCCACGGCCTCCAAGGAGGCCCGCCGTGGCCGCATCTTTGTCGACTACCTGCGCAACGGGCGCGGCGCCACCGCCATCGCCGCCTATTCCACCCGCGCCCGCAGCGAGGCCACGGTGGCGACGCCGCTCGCCTGGGACGAGCTCGGCCCGGAGATGCGCTCCGGCCGTTTCACCGTCGGCAACCTGCTCAACCGGCTCGCCCATGTGCCGGACCCGTGGAAGGACCTGCGCAGGAAGGCGCGAAGGCTCCCAGAGTCGTAGGACGCAATGCGCCCGGCTTGATGCACGCGATAGCTGCAAAATAGATACTCGCACACCTGCACCGTAGCCACACTTTGGTAATACTTTGCGCAAATGCTTCCTTTAGGCACGCGCCCGGATTAGGCGTTGGCACGAACCTCCGCGCGCGTGGAGAAGACCAATTCGCCCCGATTGGACCCCGAGCCGAACCATGCCCCAACGATGCACGGCCGCACGTAGCAGCGCGTTTGCCCTGGCATTGACCGGCGCCCTGGTGGCAATGCTGGCGTTGTTGTTGCCGGCGTCACCCGTGCCGGCGCAGGGACCCGACGACGCCTACCGGCCGCCTGTGGCCGCTGCGCCACCACCCGAGCCCTATTATCCGCCTGGAGCCGACCCCAAGACCCTGCCGGGCCAGCCCTATCCCGGTCCCTACGACGGCCCGGCGCCCTATGGCTACGGAGGGCCACCAGGCAGCTTCTCGTCGAACGAGATCGTCGAGGCTGGACACCGCTTCTTCGGGGCCACCACCAAGGGGCTCGCCAGCGCCATAGAATATGCATTCCAGAAGCAGGGCTATCCCAACGGCTACATCCTCGGCCAGGATCTCGGCGGCGCCATCTTCGCCGGCCTGCGCTATGGAGAGGGCATGCTCTACACCAAGGACGCCGGCACCCACCGCGTCTACTGGCAGGGCCCTTCGATCGGCTACGACCTGGGCGGGGACGGCTCCAAGGTGATGGTGCTGGTCTATAACCTGCGCGATCCAACCGACATCTACCGGCGATTCGGCGGCGTTGACGGCTCGGCCTACATGGTGGGCGGGGTCGGCCTCACCTTCCAAAAGAACGGCGACATCGTCACGGCGCCGATCCGCACCGGGCTCGGCCTCAGGCTCGGCGCCAGCATCGGCTACTTGAAATACACGCCCCAGCCGACCTGGGATCCCTTCTAGGACAGCAAGTTAGCCCAAAGCCAGCATTCCGCCGGATTGGCACTGCTTGCAAACACTGCTTTATGATACCCAAACCCGCCCGTTGGAGCTTACGGGAGCCATGAGGCGCAGTATAACTTTCGCCCTGCCGCTCGCACTGAAGAAGCCAAGGAAGCAGCATTGATCTCCATTCAGTCCGGCATGCTGGTGGCTCTGGGCTTCCTGATAGCGAGCCTGCTTGCGCTGCTGCTTGCGTCCGCGTTCTGGTCACGGGCTGTCCGGCTCACGACCAAGCGTCTCAAGGCGAGCCTGCCGGTGAGCGAGCCTGAGATCAAGGCAGACCTGGACCGGCTGCGCGCGACCTATGCCATCCGGGTCCACAAGCTGGAAGCGCAGCTGGACCAGGCCCGGCACGAAAAAGCGCGCCAGCTGATCGAGATCAACCGCCGCGACGCGTCCATCTCGGGGCTGGAGACCGACGTTGTCGTCATCAAGGCGGAGCTCGACGAGAACCTGAATGCCCGGCGCGTGCTGGAACAGACGGTTGCAGACCGGCTGCCGAAGGTCGAGGCGCGCCTCGCCGAGGCCAAGCGCCTGTTGTTCAACCGCGACCGCGAAATCGCCGAGCTGGCGCAGGGGGCCAAGCGGCACAAGGCCGCCCTGGAGGAGGCCACCTCGATCAACGCCCAGCGCTCGGCCGAGATCGACCGGCTCAATACGGCTCTGGCCACCAGGGGTGGACGAAAGCGCCGCACCGCAACCGGCGAGAGCGAGCCTGAGGGCGAAATTGCGATGCGTGCCGAGACGGAGGCGCTGCGCGCCAAGACCCGAGAGCAGGCGACCCTGATCGACCGCCTGCAGCGGCGGCTGGGCGAGGGATACGTCGTCACGGCTGCGTTGGCCGGGCCCGATGCTGCTGCCGCCCCCCCGCCGCCCGGAGACCCAACACTGGGGCAAAGCCCGGTGGAGCGTGCGCGCGAGAGCCTGAACGACGCCGAGCAGACCTTGCAATTGGCACGTTCGGCGCCCCTGACAGAGGAGCCGGCTCGGGCGGAGCAGGACAAGGCGCTGCGGGCACTGACAGCGCGCGCCGAGGACCAGGCGGGCGAGATTGCCCGGCTCAAGGCCGCCCTGGCGGCCTTCGAGCAGGTGGACGCGGCCGGAGCAGGCTTGAAGAATAGCCGTCTGGCGCTCAAGGCTCGGGCCGGCTCTGCGGAGGCCCAGGCGGAGCGCCAGGCTGCAACGATCGCCAAGCTCCGCGCCGAGCTGGCCTCCGCCAACGAGCGCCTGGCGCAACAGGCGGCGCATTTCCTGGAGGAGCTGCGCCGCGTCGGCTCCGGAGCGGCGGCCACACCGGCGCCGGCCACGGGACACTCCCGGCGCAATGGCAAAGACACTGGAAAGCGGCGCCTGGCCGAACGGGTGGCTGAGGTTCCTGTAAGTCCTGCCGAGCCTCCCCCGGCCCCGTTCCCGCCGGCCGAGGAGAAAGCTGTGGTCGTCAGCGCGACGGCCGGCAGCCCCGCCAATGGCGCAGAAAACGTGGCGCCAGTCCTGGCATCGGCTGCCGACGCTGCGCTGCCCCCGCAGAGCCCACCCGCACCTGCGCCATCACCAGCTCCCACGCCCGTGGCCGCAGAGATGCCCCAAACGGCGGCAATACCTGGAGAGGGGCGCAAGGTGCGCCTGCTGGATCGGATTACCGGGCTCGGCAAGCCCTGAAACGGGTGCGGAAGTCGACCGCTTGAGCGTTGAGAGTTGTGATGGAAGACGGCCAATCGCCGCCAGATGCCGACAACCACGCCGACGAGCGCAAGGGGGATCCAGCTCGCCGCGCCGGTTTGCGGCTGCGCGATGCCGAGGCAGTCGCGACCACGCGCCGGGACCTGTTCGGGGATGGATCCCTGGTCGATGTGCTTGCAGGCAATCCCGACGCCAGCGCTGCCGGCCAGGAGCCGAGCGACGCCGACGCTCCGGCACAGGCGGAGGACTTTCCCGAAGAGCCTCCACAGCCCGCTGCTGAGGCTGCTGGTCCCCAGGAGTCACCGCCGTCCGGCGATGCAGAATCGCTCGATGCGATCATTGACTCCTTTCCAGACGAGCCGCCGCAAGCCGCCGCAGAGCCAGAGCCTCAAGCAGACCCGAGCTATCTGGCCGCATCGCCCTTTTCGTTCCGGCCCGCAGAGGGCGATGGCCAGGACAGCCCGCCCCGGCCGGGGGCGCTCGAGCGGTTTCAGGTTTCGGCCATCTTCCAGGGGCTCGGCCCGGCCGATGCCGCCTCCGCCGATCAAATGGATGGGGAGGCTCCGCCCACTGACGCCGATGCGGGCGAGATAGCGCCCGAAGCCTCCTCCTCGCCTGCCGGAATCGAGGCGCCGCCGCAGGAAGACGCCGCTACGGACAGCGCCGAGTCCGACAACAGCCTGTCTTCAGCGGGCGCCCCGCAGCAGGGTGGGGCAGATCCTGCGCCGGTGCCTGGCCGCGATGCATGGCCGCCGTTTCCGGAGCCGCCCGTCAGTTCGATTGAGGGGGGCCGGCCCGCACGTGAAGCGGGAGCCCTGTCCGCCTCCGCCGGCATGCCGCCGCCGATGCCGCATCCCTCCGACTGGCCGCCGTTTCCGGAGCCGCCGGGCGCTCAGGCAGACCCGCCACTGCAACAGGATACGAAAGACCAGCCATATCTGGGCACGCCGGCTTGGCCGCCGCTTGCGGACATGCCGGGCGGCCTGGATGATGCGTCTGCCGCCATTCCGGCAGGACTGCCGCCATACATAGAGCTGCCGGCGACACCGGGCTCTGACGACGAGCAGTCTAACGCAGAAGCCCGCGAGCCGTCCGCCTTCGCAAGGACCGCGCGGCCGGAGCCGGCCGAGGGCTACGGCGTAGATGCGGTTGCTCCTCCATTTCCCAGGTCCGCTGCCGAAGCCGTGGACAGCGAGCGGTTGGCAGGCAGCGAGGATATCGCCCCGCTATTTTCAGACGCGCCAACGTCTCCGCCGCCCGCACACGGCCCAGGCGAAACCGGGGAGGAGGCCGGTATCGGGCCTCCTGACTCCCGTGTGGCCAAGATGGCGGCGCCGCCCTTCGCCTTCGATGCGGCTGACAGAGCATCGAACGAGACCACGGCGAAGATTGCCGCCGAGGCGAATGCGACGGCCCGGGCGCTGAACAGCCTCCAGCACATGCTGAGCCAGACCCTTCCGCCGCCGGAACCATCGCAACCGCCGGCGCAACTCGAGGTCCGGCCCGAGCCTGAAGCCCCGTTCGGGTCGCCTCACCAGCTATACCACGGTGCGTCGCTCGATTTGCGCGGCGCTCACGCACCATTTCCGGACGGCGAGCCGGCGCCGTATCTGCCCCGGCCGCTCTCCTCCGACGCGGGCCAAGGAAAGCATGTCTATCTCCTGGGCTTTGCCACCGGACTGGTGCTCTCGATGGTTGCCGGCGTCGCCCTCTACGTTCTGCTCGCAATGGGCAATTAGCCCTCAACTCGGGGCGAATGAGCGCGCAACGCGTCATCCGCCCTGCGCCTGCTCCGCCCACCTCTATTCTTTCGCCAGCACGCACCGGCACATGCCATCCGCAAGCGCCACCACGGGCGGATCCTTGACGCTGCATTCGGCCAGCCGCACCGGGCAGCGCGGATGATAGTGACAGCCGGACGGCGGGTTGGCTGGCGACGGCACGTCACCCAGCGCTGCCGGCTTGGCGAGCCGCCGCGCCGGATCGAGCGACGGCACCGAGGCCAGCAACGCCTTGGTGTAGGGATGGCTGGGCGCCGTGAAGATGCGCTCGGTCGGACCCTCCTCGACGATACGCCCCAGGTACATGACGGCAACGCGAGTGGCAAAGTAGCGCACGACGCCGAGGTCGTGGGTGATGAACAGGTAGGCCAGATTGCGCTGCTCCTTGAGGTCGGCGAGCAGGTTCAGGATCTGCGCCTGGATCGACACGTCGAGCGCCGAGGTGGCCTCGTCGCAAATGAGGAGCGCCGGCTCGACGGCGAGCGCGCGGGCGATGCAGATGCGCTGGCGCTGGCCGCCGGAGAACTCGTGCGGGTAGCGCCACATCGTCTCCGGGTCCAGGCTCACCTGACGCATCAGGTCGGCGACGCGGGAGGTGCGCTCGTCAGCGCTGCTGCCCAGCCCGAACGCCTCCATGCCTTCGGCGATGGCATCGCGCACGGTCATGCGCGGATCGAGGGCGGCGCCGGGGTCCTGCATGACGATCTGCATGCGGCGCCGATAGGGATGGAACCCGGCTGGCGGCAGCGCGACGATGTCGTCGCCGTCGAAATGGACGCTGCCGCCGGTCGGCTCGACGAGCCGCAGGATCGCCCGGCCGACTGTGGTCTTGCCGCAGCCGGATTCGCCCACCAGCGCCAGCGTCTCGCCGCACCGGATCGTCAGGTCCACACCGTCGACCGCCTTCACGTAGCCGGCAACGCGCTGTAGGATGCCCTTGCGGATCGGGAACCAGGCCCTGAGCCCGCGCACCTCAAGCAGCGGTTCTCCGCATACCTTCGTCATCGGCCGGCCTCCTCCCGGGCAACGAGGTGGCACCAGGCGGACTGCGTGGACGATACCGCCGTCCTCGCCGGCACCTCGCTGCGGCAGCGCTCGAAGGCGAGCGGGCAGCGCGGGTGGAAACGGCAGCCAGCGGGCCATTGCCCCGGACGCGGCACGGCGCCCGCGATCTCCTCCAGCCGACGGCCACGCGCCTCCGGCCGCGGGATCGAGCGCAGCAGGCCTTGCGTATAGGGATGCCGCGGCCGGCTCAGCAGCTCCTCGCGCGTGCCCTCCTCGACCACCTGGCCGGCGTACATCACGGCCACACGGTCGGCGACCGCATTCACCACGCCGAAGTCGTGGGTGATGAGCAGCACGGCGGTGCCGGTGTGGGCCGCGAGATTGCGGATCAGCTCCAGGATCTGCCCGCGGATGGTGGCATCGAGCGCCGTGGTGGGCTCGTCGCAGATGAGCAGGCGCGGTTGCAGGACCATCGCCATGGCGATCATCACCCGCTGCTTGAGACCGCCGGAGAGCTGGTGGGGATAGGCATCGACGCGCAGCGCCGGATCGGGAATGCCCACCATCTGGAACACCTCGATCACCCGCTCCCGGGCCGCTGCCGCGGAGATCGCGGTGTGCAGCCGGATCGCCTCTGCCACCTGGCTGCCGACAGTGGTGACAGGATTGAGGCTGGTCATCGGCTCCTGGAAGATCATGCCGATGCTGGCACCGCGCAGCGCCCGCATCTCGTCCACCGAAAGCGCCAGCAGGTCCTGGCCGTTGAAGCGGATGCGGCTGTCGGGCTCGATCACGCCGGGTTTCGGTACCAGGCGCATGACGGCAAGCGCGGTGATCGACTTGCCGCAGCCGGATTCGCCCACCAGCGCCAGGGTCTCGCCCGGTGAGATCCTGAGCTCGACACGATCGACCACCCGCACCCGCCCGCCTTCGGCAGGAAACGACACGGCGAGCCGGTCGATCGCCAGAAGGGGTGGGCTCATTGCGTCTCCCTGCGCGTGCGCGGGTCGGCGATGTCGCGCATGGCGTCGGCAATGGTGTTGACGGACAAGACCAGGATGAACAGCAGGGCCGCCGCCGCCGTGAGGTTCCACCAGATGATCGGCGTCCGCGACAGCTCGTTGCGCGCCTGGTCGATCATCTGCCCCCAGCTGCCGTCGATGCCGATGCCGAGGTAGGACAGGATGGTCTCGGTGAGGACGAGGCCGGTGAAGGACAGCGCGAAGGTGATGATGACGAGGTGCGCGAGGTTGGGCAGGATGTGGCGCGCGATGATCTTGAGATCGGAGACGCCCAGCGCGCGGGCGGCGGCGACATAGTCGGTCTCGCGCAGCTTGAACGTCTCGCCGCGCGCGAGCCGGCAGAAGCCGACCCAACCGGTGACACCCAGCGCGATGCACACCTGCAGCGTGCCCTTGCCCAGCACGGAGATCAGTGCGATCAGCAGCAGCAGGCTCGGCACCGAGGCCAGCACCGTCATGACAAAGAACACGCCGTCGTCGATGCGCCGCCCGAAGTAGCCGGCAGCCACGCCGAACAACAGCGCGAGGGGGATCACGATGAGGCTGGTGAACACCCCGATCAGCAACGCCACCCGCACCCCCTTCAGTGCCCGGTAGACCACATCGCGGCCGAGGATGTCGGTGCCCATCCAATGCGCGCCGGGATGCATCAGCGGCTTGCCGCCATAGAACGCCTTGGTCGCGAACGGCGCCGAGTAGCTCGCCTCCTTGAAGGTGTCGGGCGCAAATATGCGATCGATGATGGTTCGCGGCTGGTACGTGGCCAGGCCCTGGCCGCCGCCCCCGATCCAGGCGATGGAATCGAGCAGCGCGATCAGCACGAACACGCCGACCGCGATGATCGCCAGCCGCCGCCGTCGCCACAGCTCGATGCCGCTCTCACGCCAGAAGCGGCTGCTGGAGAGCCCCCGGGCCAGCCAGATGGCGCCGAGAACCAGCAGCAGGACGACAATGTTGGAGACCCAGTGCATGCGTGACCCACTACACTCGTAAGGTCATGGCGATACGCTCGTCGCAACGTCCCCTCCCCCCTCGTGGGGAAGGGACAGGGCGAAGGGCATTGCAGAACGTCACCGTCGGGGTTCCCCCCGCCCCTAACCCCTCCCGACAAGGGGGAGGGGAATCCGGTCGCGTCCAGGACCCGTGTTGAAACATCCAGCAGCGCTCCATCACCCCAGCCTCACTCTCGGATCCGCCAGTGCATAGCTCACGTCCGTCAACATCTGCGCGGCAATGAACATCAGCGCCCCCAGGTACACCATCGTCCGCAGCGTCGCGAAGTCGTTGCCGTTCAAGGCATCGACCGTGAGCGAGCCGAGCCCCGGAATGCCGAAGAACGACTCCAGCAGCAGCGCCCCCGTGAACAGCGTCGGGATGGCTACCACGACGTTCGTCAGGATCGGGATCATAGCGTTGCGCAGCACATGCGCCAGCATCACGCGGGCGTCTCCCGCCCCCTTGGCCCGTGCCGTGCGGACGTAGTCGCGCCCCATCTCCTCGGCGAACACGGTGCGGTAGAAGCGGGCATCCGGGCCGAAGCCGATGACGAGGCCGATCAGCACGGGCAGCGCCAGGAAGCGAGCCACGACCGCGGCGTTGGGATCGAAGCCGGAGATCGGGAACCACTTGAGCAGCAGGCTCACCAGGAACTGGCCACCGATGATGAACAACAGGCCGGCGACGCTCATGGTGACGACGCACGCCAGCAGCACCGCCCGGTCGATGTAGGTCTCGCGGAAGAAGGCTGCGACCAGCGCGGTGCCGATGCCGACCAGCAGTCCCAGCACGAACAGCGGCAGCGTCAGGCTGAGGCTTGGGCCGGCGCCCTGCCACAGCCGCTCGGCAATCGGCTCATCGCCGGCGTCGCTGCGGCCGAAGTCGAAGGTCAGCATGCGGCGGAAATGCTCGGCGAGCAGGGTATCCGTATAGCGCCGGCTGTCCAGTATGCCGTGCTCGGCGTTGAGCATTAGCGGCCGGTCATAGCCGTGGTTCTTCTTCCACTGCTCGTACACCTCCGGCCGGGCGCGTTCGCCCACAGCCTTGCGGGCGATATCGTCCGGCGTGGTGACAGCGAAGAACAGCGTGAACAGCAGGATCAGCACACCGACGAGCGTCAGCACGCCATAGGCCAGACGCCGGACGAGATAGGCCACCATCTTACAGCCGCTCCCGATAGTAGGTCCGCACGGCGGGCACCACTGCGCCGGCAATGGCAAGGAGCACGAGGTAGAGCGGCCAGCACACCGGCGCATTCCAGGACGTCTGCAGGCGCTCGCGCAGCGCCGGATCGACGTCCTCGTACTTGCTGGTCGGCACCGAGATGCCCATCGACTTGGCGTTGACCAGCCAGCCGTGCCGCAGGCCGTAGCTCTCGTTGTGGAACAGCTCGATCCACGGCCGCTCTCGCTCCAGGATCTTGACCATGCGGTGGATCTGCTCCGCCCGCTGCGAGTTGTTCGGCAGCACCTTCATGGCCCGGTAGAGCTCGTCGAACTCGGCATTGCAAAAGCCGGCCGTGTTGGGCCCTTGTCCCTTGGAGCGGGCGTTCTCGCAGATCAGCAGGAACAGGAAATTCTCCGGGTCCGGGAAGTCGGCAATCCAGCCCCACTGGAAGATCTGATAGGCGCCGCGCCGCACCTTGTCCTGGAATTGGTTGTATGTCGTTGCGTTGATGCGCACATCGAGGCCGAGCTGGCGCCAGGCGTTGACCTCGAACTCGTACTGCAGCAGCGCCTCGGCGCTGGTGTTGCCGATATCAAAGCTGAGCACCAGCGGCCGGCCGGTGGCCGGATCGATGCCATTCTTATAGCCGGCCTCCGCAAGCAGCTCGCGCGCCCGCTCCAAATCGGGCTGACGGAACGGGTTCTTGTAGTTCTTGTCATAGCCAAATATGCCCGGCGGCAGCGGGGTTTGCGCCGGCACGCCGCGGCCATTGAGGAACAGGCGCAGGAATTCCTTGACGTCGATGGCAAGGCTCATGGCCTGGCGCAGCTTGCGGCCCTTCTCCCCGGCCGGCGCGCCCACCACCGGATCCTCCATGTTGAAACCGATGTAGAACACCGACGGCTGCACCTCCTTGTCGAGGCGGATGCCCTTGGCCTTCATGTCCGGCGAGAGATCGCCGTTGACGATAACGGCGTCGAAGCTTTCCTTGATGATGCCGCTGTCGTCGTAGTAGCCCTGCAGGAACTTGTTGAAGCGCGGGATGCTCTCCTTCTCGCGGGTATAAAGAATGCGGTCGAGGAACGGCAGCGGGCGCCCGGCATAGGCCGGGTCGATGCGCCCGGCGGCGATGTCCTCCTTGTCGATCTCGGTCGGGAAGAACGCGGCGGGCGCGCTGCCGGGGGCAGCCGTGCGGCCGTACCACGCGTCGTTGCGCTCCAGGGCGATGCGATGCTGCTTCGCGTAGAGCCCGAGGCGGAACGGGCCCGTGCCCACCGCCCGGTCGGCGAGATTGGGCCGTCCCTCCTTGCCGTCGTAGTAGGCCACCACCTCCCACGCCATCGGCGTGGTGAAGGGCATGGTGAACCAGTAGAGCAGCTGCGGATTGGGAGAAGCAAGCACGAACTCGATGTCGCGCTCGCCGGTGACGACGACGCCCTCGATGCCGCCGGCCTGCCTGTACTGCTCGTGCACGGGCAGCGCGGCAAACGCCGGATCGGCCGCCCGCCTCTCGCCGAGCCACTTGCCGAACGCGGCAAACCCCAGCACGTCGGCAAAGGTGCCAGCTACGGGACTGTTGACGGCCGGATCGGCGAGGCGTGCAAACTCGAACGCCACGTCGGCAGCGGTGACCTCGCGCGTGCGCCGGCCGTTCTGGCTCAGGGCGAAGCTGTCGTCCTCGTGAAACAGTATGCCGGGGCGCAACCTGAAGCGGTAGCGCTGCCGGCCGTCCGCCAGCGTCTCGGGCTGCGGCACCGCCTCGGCGAGGCTCGGGATCAGCTCATACGGCCGCTTCAGGTAGTCGTACCCGAGGAGGGTATCGTAGACATTGCCGGTGACGATCTGCTCGGCGGTGGTGTAGCCGACGGCCGGGTCCAGCGTCTTGGGTGCCTCGGAGAACGACGAGTACAGCACCTTCTTGTCGCGGTCGCTCGCGGGATAGGGATCGTTGGTGCAACCGGCGGCGAGCAGCACTCCGCAAAGGCCGGCCAGAATTGTGCGCCGCACAACAACACCTCGTCTCTCAAGTCGCCTAAATGCCACTCGCGCCCCTCCCGATCAATAGCGCCATCGGCGGGCTCATCGGGAACGGCGGAGGGGTCCAATCCGTCACGAGATGGGGAATGGCGGTGGGGAGACGGGAGCAAGGGGCGGAGCGACCGGAACGTTGCGGCCACCACTCCCCATTCCCCACTCCCTCTTCTTCCCGTGCACGTTTGCACGCCGGGCGGGGCACGGCAGAGCAAAGCGCTGGTCACCCGGACCGTGCCTGTGGGCTAAGCTCGGCGCCAACGACGAGACGGGGTCAGACCTTTCGCTTCAACGTCCCGACCCAGAAGGGGCGTCAGCGCGAGGGGTCTGACCCCGTCATGCCGTCATCACGGAGGAGACATCCATGAAGCGCATCGACGCCTTCAACCATTTCTACCCGGCCGGCTACTACAAGAAGATGGAGGAGGTCGCAGGCGACCTCAAGGACATGTTCCGGCGCGCGCGCGCCGTCAAATCGATCCACGACCTGGAAACGCGGTTGCGGATCGTCGAGCAGTTTTCGGATTACGCGCAGATCCTATCGCTGCCCGCGCCGACCCTGGAAACCGTGAGCAAGGGCAACCCGGAGCTGGCGCTGGAGCTGGCCAAGATCGGCAATGACGGCCTGGCCGAGCTGGTGGCGAAACACCCCAACCACTTCCCCGGCTTCATCGCCCACGCCTCGCTCACTTCGGGTGATGCAGGCATCCGCGAGGTGGAGCGCGCCATCAATGACCTGGGCGCGGTGGGCGTGCAGATTTTCACCAACGTCGGCGGCAAGCCGCTCGACCGGCCTGAGTTCGCAAGCTTCTTCGCCGCCATGAACAAGCTCGGCAAGCCGATCTGGATCCATCCCGAGCGCGGCGCAAACCGCCCCGACTATGCCGACGAGGAGAAATCGCTCTACGAGATCTGGTGGACGTTCGGCTGGCCCTACGAGACCAGCGTGGCCATGTCGCGGCTGGTGTTCTCCAAGACCCTCGACAGGAACCCGGACCTCAAGATCATCGCGCACCACATGGGCGCCATGGTGCCCTATCACGAGGGCCGCGTCGGGCCGGGGTGGGACCAGCTCGGCAAGCGCACCACCGACGAGGACTACTTCGCCCTGCTGAAAAGCCTGAAGAAGCGCCCGCTCGACTACTTCAAGCAGGACTTCATCGCCGATACCGCCGTGTTCGGCTCGCGGGCGGCAACGGTGTGCGGGCTGGAGTTCTACGGTGCCGACAACGTGGTGTTCGCCTCCGATTGTCCGTTCGATCCCGAGGGCGGCACCATGTATATCCGCGAGACCCTCAACATCATCGACGGCCTCGACATCTCCGAGGTCGACCGGGCCAAGATCTACTACAAGAACATCGAGAAGCTGACCGGCAAGACGTTCGTGAAGTGACGCGGTGTCGTAGGGCGGATTAGGGCGATGCCCGTAATCCGCCTTTCACGCTATGAAAACGGCGAATTACGCTTCGCTGATCCGCCCTACGCCTCGACACCCAGCCGCGACAAAATAAATCCAGGTTCGTCACGGCAGGAAGCTGACAGGTGCGCGGCTGGTGTCGTAATGCTGCAGTGGCGGAGCCTCGTCATTTGACCTACCCGGAGGGCCGCACTACGTTCGCTCGCAACGAGCCACCAAAATTTTTGCTCATCAGGGAGGGAGGACGCCGATGCGTAAACTGCTCACGGCAGCAGGAGGTCTTGCCGTCGCCGCCATCGCAGCCACGACGATGCAGGCCCCAGCACTTGCCCAGGACACCGTGAAGATCGGTCTGATCGGTGCCTACACGGGCCAGTTCGCCGACACCATGCTCATGATCGATCAGGGCGCCAAGCTCTACATCAAGCAGCATGGCGACACAGTCGCCGGCAAGAAGATCGTCCTGATCCCGAAGGACACCGGCGGCCCCGACGCCGCCAAGGCCAACCAGCTCGCCAAGGAGCTGGTGACGCGCGATGGCGCCGACATCCTGGCCGGCTTCTGCCTCACGCCCGAGGCGCTGGGCGCGGCCAGCGTATCGGCGCAGGCCAAGAAGTTCATGGTCAACATGAACGCCGCCACCTCGATGGTCATCACCAAGTCGCCCTACATGGTGCGCACCTCGGTGACCCTGCCGATGATCGCCTCGACCATGGGCAAGTGGGCCGCCACCAAGGGCGGCGTCAAGAAGGCCTACACCATGGTGGCCGACTTCGGCCCCGGCATCGACGCCGAAAAGTGGTTCCACAAGGCATTCAAGGCGAACGGCGGCGAGATCGTCGGCTCGGTGCGCATGGCGCTCGCCAACCCGGACTTCTCGGCCTACGTGCAGGCGGCCAAGGACAAGAGCCCCGAGTCGATCTTCATGTTCGTCCCGGGCGGCGCCCAGCCGGCGGCGCTCGGCAAGGCGTTCTCCGAGCGCGGCATCGATCCCAACAAGATCAAGCTGCTCTCCACCGGCGAGCCGGTCGACGATCCGGCCCTCAAGGCTCTAGGCGATCTGGCCCTCGGCCGCATCAGCGCCTGGCACTACGATCACAACCTGCCGGGCAAGCTCAACAAGGACTTCGTGGCGGCCTTCAACAAGGACTACGGCCGCAACCCCGACTTCTTCGCGATGGGCGGATATGACGGCATGCACGTGATCTACGAGGCGCTGAAGAAGACCGGCGGCAAGACCGACGGCGAGAGCCTCGTCAAAGCCGCCAAGGGCCTCAAGTGGGAGAGCCCGCGCGGGCCGATCATGATCGACCCGGAAACGCGCGATGTGGTCCAGACCGTCTACATCCGCAAGGTAGAGAAGGTCGGCGGCAAGCTCGTCAACGTGGCCTTCGACAAGTACGAGAACGTGAAGGATCCGAAGTGAGAGGGTCGTAAGGCGGATTAGCGCGCAGCGCGTAATCCGCCTTTTCTACCGCTCATTGCCGTTTTTCGGCGGATTACGCCTTCGCTAATCTAATCCGCCCTACGACTGCGACGCCCCTCGCCATGCTGCCTCCCGTCTTCAATGTCCTGTTCGACGGCTTTGCCTACGGGATGCTGCTGTTCGTCCTGTCGGTGGGGCTTTCGGTGACGCTGGGGATGATGAATTTCATCAACCTGGCGCACTGTGCCTACGCCATGCTCGGCGGCTTTGTCGCAGTGACGCTGGTCAACTCCATGGGCTGGCCGTTCTTCGCCGCCCTGCCGATGTCATTTCTGGCGGCAGCCGCGGCAGCCGTGGTGCTGGAGCGCACTCTCTACCGGCGGCTCTACAAGGCCCCCGAGCTGGAGCAGGTGCTGCTCACCATCGGTATCGTTTTCATGTCGGTGGCAACGGCCGCGTACTTCTTCGGCACTGTGCAGACGCCGATCCAGACGCCGCCGTACCTGCGAGGCTCCATCGATGTCATGGGCCTCAATCTCGGCGTCTATCGCCTGTTCCTGATCGCGGCGGGGCTGCTGGTCGCCACCGTGCTGGTGACGACGCTGGAGTACACCCGCTTCGGCGCTCGCGTGCGCGCCGCAGTCGATAACCAGCGCATGGCCGCCGGTCTCGGCATCAATGTCGAGGCCGCGTTTGCCATCACCTTCGCGCTCGGCAGCGGGCTGGCCGGCCTCGGCGGCGCACTGGCCGTCGAGATCATCGGCCTCGACTACTTCTTCGCCTTCCAATACCTCGTGTACGTGCTGATCGTGGTCTCGGTGGGCGGATTGGGCTCGATCGGCGGATCGTTCGTGGCCGCAGTGCTGATCGGCATGAGCGACATCTTCGGCAAGTACTACCTGCCCGAGTTTGGCGCCTTCTTCATCTACGCCGTGATGCTGATCATCCTGATCTGGCGGCCGGCTGGCCTGTTTGGGAGGCGGTGATGGGAACGCCCTTTGCAACGGCCTCAGCCGCTTCCGAGCCCATCCTCTTCCTCAAGCGCCAAACGCGCTGGCGCCCGGTCGAGGTCCTCTTCTGGCTCGCCACGCTGGCGCCGTTCGTCCTGTTCCCCAACTATCTGAGCCTCGCCAGCCAGATCGCCATCACCGCCTTGTTCGCGCTGTCGATCGACCTGGTGCTGGGCTACGCCGGCATCGTCACCCTCGGCCACGCGGCGTTCTTCGGCCTCGGCGCCTACGGGGCGGGCCTGTTCTCCAAGTTCGTCTGGGGCGAGCCGCTGAGCGGTCTTGCCGCCGCCGCCGCCCTGGCCGGGCTGGCCGGATATCTCTCGAGCCTGATCGTGGTGCGCTTCCGGCACCTCGCCATCATCATGATCACCATGGGCTTCGGGCTCCTGCTGCACGAGGCTGCCAACAAGGCGCATTGGCTGACAGGGGGCGCCGATGGCTTCCAGGGCGTCAGCATGTGGCCGGTCCTCGGGTATTTCGCGTTCGACCTGTGGGGCTACACCGCCTACAGCTACTCGCTCGCCGTGCTGTTCCTGGTGTTCCTCGGCGTGCGCCGCATCATCCACTCGCCACTGGGGCTGTCGCTGCGCGGCATCCGCGAGAACTGGAACCGCATGCCGGCCATCGGCGCACCCAGCCAGTCGCACCTGCGCAAGGCCTACACCATCTCCGCCGCCATTGCCGGCATCGCCGGCGCCCTGCTGGCGCAGACCACCGAGACAGTCTCGCTGCAGGTGCTGAGCTTCGAGCGCTCCGCCGACACCGTCGTCATGCTGGTGCTGGGGGGCATTGGCCAGCTCTACGGCGGCATTGTCGGTGCCATCATCTTCATGGTGGCGCGCGACCAGTTCTCAGGGATCAACCCGCAGCTATGGTATTTCTGGATCGGGTTGTTGCTCGTCGCCGTCGTGATGCTGCTGCCCAACGGCGTGCTTGGCGGCCTGGCGCAGCTGCGGCAGCTCGTCCAACGCCTCTTCCCGCGTCTCAAGGGCAAAGAGCCGTGACCGCCGCCATCGCCACGTCCATCGCTGCCCCCGCAGTGGCCGCACCAGTCGCCAGCAGCGCCATGCCCGCGCTCGCCACCCACGGCGTCAACAAGGCATTCGGATCGCTTGTGGTGGCGCGCGAGATCAGCCTCGCGCTGCCCCAGGGGGCGCGCTACGCCCTGATCGGCCCCAACGGTGCCGGCAAGACCACGCTCATCAACCTGATCACCGGCATGCTGCGGCCGGATTCAGGATCCATCCAGCTTGGCGCCGACAACATCACCGGCCTGAAGCCGCACCAGCGCGTCAAGCGCGGGCTGGTCCGCACCTTCCAGATCAACACGCTGTTCCCGCAACTCACGGCGCTTGAGGCGGTGATGCTGGCAGTGAGCGAGCGGCGCGGGTTCGCACGCAACTTCTGGCGCGGCCTCACCGGCTTCCCCGACGCGGCGGACGAGGCGTACGAGATCCTGAAGTCGCTGTCGCTGGGCGACATCGCGACCCGGCTCACGCGCGAGCTGCCATACGGCCAGCAGCGCCTGCTGGAGATCGCGCTGGCGCTGGCCACCAGACCCAAGGTGCTGCTGCTCGACGAACCCGCCGCCGGCGTGCCGCGCGACGAGAGCGCCGACCTGTTCGCCGCCATCGCCGCGCTGCCTTCCGACATCACGGTGCTGTTCATCGAGCACGACATGAACCTGGTGTTCAAGTTCGCCACCCGCATCATTGTCCTGGTGCAGGGCGCCATCCTGCTGGAGGGCACGCCCGCGGAGATCGCCAGCGACCCGCGCGTGCGCGAGGTCTATCTTGGCGGAGCCAACCATGGCTGAGCCCCTGCTGCAGCTGGATGGACTGCGCGCCGGCTACGGCGAGGCGGTGGTGCTGGATGACGTCTCGCTCGCCGTGCCCGAGCACGGCAGTCTCGCCGTCCTCGGCCGCAACGGCGTCGGCAAGACCACGCTTTTGATGTCGATCATGGGCTGCACACAGCTGATGCGCGGCGCCGTCAAGTGGCGCGGGGCCGATATCACCGGCCTTCCCACGCACCGCCGCGCCAAGCTCGGCCTCGGCTGGGTGGCGCAGGAG
>DASURA010000353.1:0-9975 GCA_036280295.1 Hyphomicrobiaceae bacterium | reverse complement strand
GGATGCGGCAGGCGAGGTGGTCGGCGCTGTCGGCGTGTCCGGCGATACCTCCGACAATGACGAGATCGCCGCCCTCGCGGGCATAGAGGCCGTCGGGCTCAAGGGCGATACGGGGGCTTGAGGCGCGCGGATGCCGGAGCTGCCCGAGGTCGAGACGGTGCGCGCAGGCCTGGAGCCGGTGCTCACGGGCCGCGCGTTCGTGCGCGTGGAGCAGCGCCGGCCGGACCTGCGCTTTCCGCTGCCGGAGCGATTTGCCGAGCGGCTCACTGGGCGCCGCGTGCTCGGGCTCGACCGGCGCGCCAAATATATCCTGGTGCGTCTCGATGGGGACGAGGTGCTGGCCATGCACCTCGGCATGACCGGACGACTGATCGTCTCCAACGGCGGCAATGGCAACGGCGAGACCGGTGGCCAAGTTGGCGGACTGACACTCGGTCAGTATCAATACCAGCACAACAAGGACGCCAAGCACGACCACCTGGTGTTCACCATGTCGGGCGGCGCCGTCGTCACCTACAACGACGCGCGCCGCTTCGGCTACATGACGCTGATCCCGGAAAGGGAGCTGGAGCAGGACGCATTCTTCGCCGGGCTCGGGGTCGAGCCATTGAGCGACGACCTCTCCGGCGCCTACCTGGCGCAGCGCGCGCACGGCAAGAAGGTCGATCTCAAGGCGTTCCTGATGGACCAGCGCATCGTCGCCGGGCTCGGCAACATCTATGTCTGCGAGGCCCTGTTCCGCGCCCGGCTCGATCCCTGGAAGCCGGCATCGCGGCTCGCCACCAAAACCGGCAAGGCCACACCCGCGGCCGAGCGGCTCGCAGCCGAGATCAAGGCCGTCCTCACCGACGCCATCCGCGCCGGCGGCTCCACGCTACGCGACTACAAGCGCGCCGACGGCACCGCGGGCCTGTTCCAGAACGAGTTCAGCGTCTACGGACGCGAGGGTGAGCCGTGCCTGACGCCGGGCTGCGTTGGCACCGTGCGGCGGAAGGTGCAGGGCGGACGGTCGACGTTCTATTGTGCGGCGTGCCAGCGGTGATCGAATGGGGTCAGACCCCTTGCACAATGCTGGAGAACACGCCTCGCCCGTCGAGGCAAGGGGTCTGACCCCATCACGGATAAGGAGCACGCCTATGGCCTACGAGACCATCATCGCCGAGACGAAGGGCCGCGTCGGCCTGATCACGCTCAATCGGCCGAATGCCCTCAACGCACTCAACGCCCAGCTGATCGGCGAGGTGTCGCAGGCGCTCGACGCCTTTGAGGAGGATGCAGGCATCGGCTGCATTGTCTTAACGGGCAGCGAGAAGGCGTTCGCCGCCGGGGCCGACATCAAGGAGATGCAGGCCAAGACCTTCACCCAGGCCTACAAGGACGACTTCATCGCCAAGTGGTACCGGGTCGCCAATGCGAGGAAGCCAGTGATCGCCGCGGTGGCGGGGTTTGCCCTGGGCGGCGGCTGCGAGCTGGCCATGATGTGCGACATCATCATCGCCGCAGACACCGCCAAGTTCGGGCAGCCCGAGATCAAGCTCGGCGTGATGCCGGGTGCCGGCGGCACGCAGCGGCTGATCCGCCAGATCGGCAAGGCCAAGGCCATGGAGATGTGCCTGACCGGCCGCATGATGGACGCCGCCGAGGCCGAGCGCTCCAACCTGGTGGCCCGCGTGGTGCCGGCGGCCTCGCTCATGGAGGAGGCCATGAAGACGGCGGAGACCATCGCCTCGATGTCGCTGCCGGTGGCGATGATGACCAAGGAGACCGTCAACCGCGCCTACGAGACCACACTGGCCGAGGGTCTCCGGTTCGAGCGGCGCGTGTTCCACTCGATGTTCGCCCTGGCTGACCAGAAGGAGGGCATGGCGGCCTTCGTGGAGAAGCGGAAGCCCAATTTCTCGCACGAATAAGGATGCGGGGTGAGGGGCAGGACATCAGCCCGGAGCGGGGCGCCGAAACGGGAGCATTGCACGCCCAAGGGGAGCGAAAAGCCGGATTCCGGCCGATGCTCGCCCTCTCACCATCCGGATACCGCACCCCTTAAAGCGCCGATGCCGTTGACGTTTTGTCCGGCACCGGTTTATGAGTGCGCCGGGCGCGCCGCTCCGGGTGATAGCGCCTAATCTGCAACAGGAGTCCATTTGCAATGGCCAACACCAAATCGGCCACGAAGGCTGCGCGCCAAGCCATCCGCCGGACGGCGATCAACAAGGCACGGGCGTCGCAGGTAAAATCCTCCGTGCGCAAGGTCGAGGAAGCGATCGCCTCGGGCAATAAGGAAGCCGCCAAGTCCGCGCTCGCCGCCGCCCAGCCCGTCCTGATGCGCTCGGCGCAGAAGAACGTGCTGCACAAGAAGGCCGCATCGCGGAAGGTGTCGCGGCTCAGCTCGCGCCTGAAAGCTATGGCCTGAAGAGCGACGGTCCGCCCGGCGGCGTGTTAACATTTTCTTGACCATTCGCCGGGTTGCAGAAATGTCGCAATGGCATGACGCGGCCCGCCACCGGCAATTCGTTAAAAATTCCTTAAGATACAAATAGATCTCAGCGAGATCGGCCTGCCCTGTGGGGATTCTGGCAGAAGCGCCGACTCGTCGCGCGAAGCGAAATCTTGCAGCACGACAACACTAGGTCGACACCAGGTGGGGGCCACCCCACCGGTGCCGAATCCAGTTGATGACACACGGTTTTCCCCAAGTTTGCAGGACGTTTGTGGCTCTCGCCACAGACTCGGGCTACGCCGCGGGCTTGGGCTCGCCTGGGGCGTGCTTGGGTTGACCCATCCGGCTTTTTGGGCCTACAAACCTTTCGCGGGACTTAATGTTTGCACGCCCGTGAGTAGTGCGTGGCAGCTTTTCCGAGTGCAGGCCAAAGTTTCATAGCTCGGAAGCTGCGTGTGTTGCGGCAAGATGCACTCTAGTACTGTGTAGTACTTGCAATAGCGGAATGTGTTCTCCGCTATTCAGGTAGGGCATAGTATTGCCCTTGGTAGTCAAGATGGGGCGTGAGCGGCGTGGGTGGCGAGGTCCATATCGATTCTCTTTCCGTGGAGGAGGCATGGACGAGGCTGAGCCAAGATGCGGGCTCGGTCCTGGTCGATGTGAGGACAAGCGCCGAGTGGGCCTTCGTGGGCCTGCCGGACCTGACCTCGATCGGAAGGCAGCCGGTGCTGATTGAGTGGCAGGAGTTCCCTGCCAGTCGTCTCAACCAGGCCTTTGTCACTCAACTCACCGAAGCCCTGACTGCCATTGGGGCCAACAAAGAGACCGAACTGTTCTTTCTGTGTCGCTCCGGCGGGCGAAGTCTCAGCGCCGCGCGAGCGATGACGGCTGCGGGATACACCCGTTGCCGAAACGTGGCGGACGGATTCGAGGGGCCACTCGATCCCAACCGCCACAGGGGGAGCCTTGGCGGCTGGAAAGCCAAGGGGCTGCCCTGGGCGCAGGGGTAAACCTGCTCCCGTTCCACTGACAGCGCTGAGACTGCCCACCCGACCTAGGCCAACGGGCGGCGCGGTCCCTACGCTGGAGTTGACTGCTGAGGCAGCAGTCGAAGGCGGCGAATACATATTAGTAACGGCGGGGTTTGGAAATGACAGACAGCAGCCATGTGCCTGGCGGTCCTCGTGACGTCGACGGGACACCGCGGGGGTTGGAAACACCAGGAAATACTGCGGGCACGACAGCAGGGGGCACAATCGGGGGCAAGGCGCGCGCAGTCTTGCGTGCCCGGTTTGGCGAGGAGGTCTACAGCTCCTGGTTCCACCTCATGGAGTTCGAGAGCTTCGACGGCCGCACGGTGCGCACATCGCTGCCCACCAAATTCCTGCAGACCTGGATCCAGGCGCACTATGCCGATGCGCTGCTGGAATGCTGCAAGGCCGAGTTCGCTGGAGCCGAGCGCCTTGACGTGGTCGTGCGCGAGTACGGCACGGCCGCAGGCGGACGCCCGGGCACTGCCCTGGCCGTTGCCGGCGGCGGCGTGCGCAACAAGCCGCCTTTCACGCCCGCTGATGCTGCCGCGCCTGGCCCGCGCCGAGTGCCGGCACCTGCAATTCCGCTTACGCGCACCAGCGTCAACGGTTTCGAAGGCTCGCCGCTGGACCCGAAATACACCTTCGAGAGCTTTGTCGAGGGCAAGGCCAACCGCATGGCTCTCACCGTGGCGCAGCAGGTGGCGGGCTCCGTGCTCGACGAGCCGCGTTCTTTCAACCCGCTGTTCCTGCACTCGCAGGTCGGCCTGGGCAAGACGCACCTCTTGCACGCCATCGCCTGGGAGGTGAAGCGGCGCGCCCCCAAGGCGCAGGTGCTGTATCTGACGGCAGAGCGATTCCGATACCAGTTCGTGGAGGCGATCCGCAGCCAGGATGCGATGGCCTTCAAGGAGAAGTTCCGCGCGATCGACATCCTGCTGATCGACGACTTGGAGTTCATGCAGGGCGAGAAGACCGAGCAGGAGTTCGAGCACATCGTCAACGCGCTGCTCGACGGCGGCAAGCAGGTGGTCGTGGCTTCGGCACGTCCGCCGGCACAGCTGGAGCGCCTAAACGACCGCATGCGCTCGCGCATGCAGCGCGGACTGACGGTCGAGATCAGCGAGCTTGACGAGGAACTGCGGGCCAAGATTCTCGAGCGCCGCGTGCAGGAGAAGCGCAGTGTTGATCCGGCCTTCGAGATCTCCAGCGCGGTCCTGCAGCTGCTGGCAGAACGGCTGACGGAAAGCGGCCGCGAGCTGGAGGGGGCCGTCAACCGGCTTTACCTCACCTGGCAGCTTACGCGCGCTCCGATCACCATCGACACGGTCGAAGGCATCATCCGTGACCTGGTGCTGGGGATCGAGCCCCGACGCATCAAGGTCGAGGATATTCTGCGCATCGTCTCGCGCCACTTCGCGGTGTCGAAGGCTGACATCCTCTCCGACCGAAGGCATCGCTCGGTGGTCCGCCCACGCCAGATCGGCATGTATCTCGCCAAGCAGCTCACCTCCCGCTCGCTGCCCGAGATCGGCCGTCGCTTCGGCAACCGCGACCACACCACGGTGCTGCACGCAATTCGCAAGATCGACAAGGAGATCGGCGACAACCCGCATCTCAAGGAAGAGATCGAAGAGCTCAAGCGGCAGCTGAACCGGTAAAGCTGCAGCCATACTGGCCGTATATTGAGCCGCATGTATGTAACGCGGGCAGCGCAAACAGCGCTGCCCTTTGCTTTCTCCCCGCCAGTTGCAACACCATCTCTTGCAAATGACGAGAGAGCAGTCCACGCTCCCGGCGAAGTGAGTCTCCTCAGCGCATCCTGGCAATCGCGTCCTTCGCCAGCAGAGCCATCGGGTTCCCTGGCGCGATTTTGGGGCCGCTCAAGAAGCCGGGGCGCTCAGAGGAAAGAACGCTCAGAAGAAAGACGCCTGGCCATGAAGCTTGTGATCGATCGCGGTGAGCTGCTGAGAGGCCTCGGTCATGTGACGAGCGTGGTCGAGAAGCGCACAACGATACCGATTCTCTCCAATGTTCTGCTCAATGCCTCAGAGGCGGGCTTGCGGTTCCGCGCCACCGACCTCGAACGCGAGGTGATGGAGGAGACGCGTGCCGATGTCTCGCAGACTGGCGCCGCCACCGTGCCGGCGCACACGCTCTACGACATCGCCCGCAAGCTGCCCGATGGTGCCCAGGTCGAGATCCGCCGCGACAACGAGAAGGAGCGCCTGGTGCTGGCGTCCGGGCAGTCGCTCTTCACGCTGCAGACGCTGGCCGCCGAGGACTTCCCGGACCTTTCCCCGGGCGAGTTCACGCACACGTTCGCGATCGGCGCCGCCGATCTCAAACGGTTGATTGAGAAGACGCGGTTTGCCATCTCCACCGAGGAGACGCGCTACTACCTCAACGGTATCTACCTGCACCCGGCAACGACGGACGGAAAAGCCACCTTGCGCGCCGTCGCCACCGACGGACACCGCTTGGCGCAGGCCGAGCTGCCTCTGCCGCAGGGCGCCGAGGACATGCCCGGCATCATACTGCCGCGCAAGACGGTGCACGAGCTGGTGCGCCTGATCGAATCGAGCGAGGCCACGGTGGGCGTCAGCGTCTCCGCCTCCAAGGTCCGCTTCGAGATCGGCACCGACAAGGACGTGGGTGGCGTGGTGCTCACGTCCAAGCTGATCGACGGCACGTTCCCCGATTATGCGCGGGTTATCCCCAAGGCCAACGACAAGTCGCTGAAGGTGCCCAATGGCGCCTTCGTCGCCGCCGTCGATCGAGTCGCCACCATCGCCAGCGACCGCGGCCGTGCGGTGAAGCTCAACCTGAGCGCGGGCAAGCTGGTGCTGTCGGTCAACAACCCCGAGGGCGGCAGCGCCACCGAGGAGGTCGCCGCCGACTACGTGGCCACACCGCTGGAGGTCGGCTTCAATGCCAGGTACCTGCTCGACATCGCCCAGCAGATCGAGAGCGAATCAGCCGAATTCCTGCTCGCGGACGCCGGCTCGCCGACGGTCGTGAAGGATCAGAGCGATGGCGGCTCGCTCTACGTGCTGATGCCGATGCGCGTCTGAGCCACGTGTCTTGCGACCCAGGCTATTGAGACCGCGCGGCATCGGCTCAGGACAGAGAGGTCCGGCACCTTCAATGCCAACTTCTCCAACGTCATCCCGACGCCGCGTGTGCCCGCCAGGGCACGCGCGTGATGGACGCCGGCATGACGTGACAAGACAATGGCGCGGTGGCCTGCTCATGCCGAGAGCAGGTATGGAGCAATCGATCCTGTGCCTGCGCTGATGTCGCCTTGGCCCGCCGCCTCTCCTGCCGCCGCCGCACCGGCCGATCCTGCCGGATCCGCCGCCGGCGAACGCCGTGTGTGGGTGGAGCGGCTGCGTCTTACCGACTTCCGCAATTACGCCGCGCTCGCGCTCGATGTCGGGCCGGGACCGATCGTGCTCACCGGCCCGAACGGCGCCGGCAAGACCAACCTCTTGGAGGCGGTGTCGCTGCTGTCCGCCGGCCAGGGCCTCAGGCGCACACCCTATGCCGAGCTGACACGGCAAGGGAGCCGGGCCTGGGCGGTGGCCGGAACTGTCAGAACGCCCAACGGCGCCGTCACCATCGGCACCGGCATTGAGGCCCAGGACAGCGCCTCACGGGCCTCCTCCGGGCGGGTGGTGCGCATCGACGGGCAATCTCGCTCGGGCTCGGGGACGCTCGCCGCGGAGCTTGATGTGTTCTGGCTGATCCCAGCCATGGACGGCCTGTTCACCGGCCCGGCCGGCGAGCGGCGGCGCTTTCTCGACCGGCTGATCCCGTCGTTCGATCCCGGGTACCGCACCCGGCTCGGCCAGTTCGAGCGCGCCATGGCGCAGCGCAACCGGCTGCTGTCGGACGATGTGCGCGAGGATGCGCGCTTCGCCGGCCTCGAGCGCATCATGGCCGAGACCGGCGTCGCCATCGCCGCCGCCCGCGCCGCCGCCGTGGCGGAGCTGGCCACCACCATCGCTGCCCGGCGCGACGCAGCGCCGGAGAGCCTGTTCCCCTGGGCCGACCTTGCCATCGCCGGCACGCTGGAGGCGGACCTGGCACATTGCCCGGCCGTCGATGTCGAGGACGCCTACGCCGCCACGCTGCGCCGCACGCGCGAGCGCGACCGCGCCGCGGGGCGGACCCTGGACGGCCCGCATCGCTCCGACCTGGTGGTCGGGCACGGCCCCAAGGCGATGCCGGCCGGCGTCTGCTCCACCGGCGAGCAGAAGGCGCTCCTCGTCGGGCTGGTGCTGGCCCACGCCGACCACGTGCGCCGGCATCGCGATGACCGCGCGCCGATCCTGCTGCTCGACGAGATCGCCGCGCATCTGGATCCACTCCGCCGCGCCGCCCTGTTCGACGAGATCGTCGCCCTCGACGGCCAAACCTGGATGACCGGCACCGACCCCGAGGGGTTCTCAGCGCTCGGAGGGAGGGCGCAGTTCCTCCATGTCGAGGACGGGCGAGTCGGGCCCCGCTGAGGCGCCTGAGACGGTGTCCAAACAGCTTCGCTGGCGTGATTCCTTCTGCCTCCCGCAGGCCCGTTTTGGCATGCGTCGAGGGCCGATTTTTGCGCAGCACCCACCGGCCTGGCGTCCGTAGGAGGAAGGACCAAGCCCGGCAGAGCCTCAAAGTACCGACTGGAGCAGACCCGATTCCGAATGAATCTGGCCTGCTCACGCGCGTCCGCCCGCCGCACCTGTGCACGGCTACCAAATGGCCGCACAAGCGATTGAAAAACCACGATAATCCCGCCTGTGACTGACCTTCTTTTCGCGTGCGTTCATCCCCATATTAGGGTAGCTTCCAGACACGCAAATCTCCCCCTAGGACCCTGCCTGACATGAGCGCAAATCCTGCGAAAAAGACGAATGGCGCCGAAAGCTATGGCGCCGCCAACATCAAGGTCCTGAAGGGGCTCGAGGCCGTGCGCAAGCGGCCCGGCATGTATATCGGCGATACCGACGACGGCTCGGGCCTGCACCACATGGTCTACGAGGCGGTCGACAACGCCATCGACGAGGCGCTTGCCGGATTTGCCAGCGAATGCGTCGTCACGCTCAATGCGGACGGCAGTGCCACCATACGCGACAACGGCCGCGGCATCCCCACGGAGATGCACTCCGAGGGCAGGTCCGCTGCCGAGGTGGTGATGACGGAGCTTCACGCCGGCGGCAAGTTCGGCGAGGGCGAGGACGATAATCCCTACAAGGTCTCGGGCGGCCTGCACGGCGTCGGCATCTCGGTGGTCAACGCGCTGTCGACGCAGCTGGAGTTGAAGATCTGGCGCGACGACAAGGAGCACTTCGTCCGCTTCCGCCATGGCATCGCCGCCGAGCCACTTAAGGTGCTCGGCCCTGCCGACGGCAAGCGTGGCACCGAGGTCACGTTCTGGCCGAGCCTGGAGACCTTCCATAACGTAACCGAGTTCAACTACGACACGCTGGAGCATCGCCTGCGCGAGCTGGCGTTCCTGAACTCGGGCGTGCGCGTGATCCTCAAGGACGAGCGCCACGCCGACAAGAAGGAGGTGGAGCTGCGCTACGAAGGCGGTCTCGCCGAGTACGTGCGCTATCTCGACCGCTCGAAGAAATCGATCCTCGCCGACGCACCGCCACTGATGATCAGTGGCGAGAGGGACGGCACCAGCGCGGAGCTGGCCCTGTGGTGGAACGACGGCTACCACGAGCAGGTGCTGTGCTTCACCAACAACATCCCGCAACGCGACGGCGGCACCCATCTCGCCGGCTTCCGCGCCGCCCTCACCCGCGTCATCAATAAGTATGCGGAGGAGAGCGGCATCGCCAAGAAGGAGAAGGTGTCAATCACCGGCGACGACGCGCGAGAGGGGCTCACCGCGGTGCTCTCCGTCAAGGTGCCGGACCCCAAGTTCTCCAGCCAGACCAAGGACAAGCTGGTCTCGTCGGAAGTCAAGACGGTGGTGGAGAGCATCGTCGGCGACCAGCTGTCAGCGTGGTTCGAGGAGCACCCCAAAGAGGCCAAGCTGATCCTTGGCAAGGTGGTGGAGGCCGCGCTCGCGCGCGAGGCGGCGCGTAAGGCGCGCGAGCTGACGCGGCGCAAGGGCGCGCTCGACATCAACTCGCTGCCGGGCAAGCTTGCCGAGTGCCAGGACCGCGATCCGGCCAACACCGAGATGTTCATCGTCGAGGGCGATTCCGCCGGCGGCTCCGCCAAGCAGGGCCGCAATCGCGAGTTCCAGGCGGTGCTGCCGCTGCGCGGCAAGATCCTCAACGTCGAGCGCGCCCGCACGGACAAGATGCTCTCCAGCCAGGAGATCGGCACGCTGATCACGGCGTTGGGCACCGGCATCGGCCGTGATACCGACAACGGTCACGGCTTCGACCTCGGCAAGCTGCGCTACCACAAGATCATCATCATGACGGACGCTGACGTTGACGGCGCCCATATCCGCACGCTGCTGCTCACGTTCTTCTACCGGCAGATGCCAGAGCT
>DASURA010000352.1:0-15656 GCA_036280295.1 Hyphomicrobiaceae bacterium | reverse complement strand
GTCTTGCCACCGGTCTTCTTCAGTGTCTCGTAGATCAGGTGCATGCCGTCCCAGCCGCCGACCGAATAGACGTTGGGGTTGCGCTTGTAGTCGGCGTTGTAGGCCGCCACGAACGCCTTGTTGGCGGCCGAGGGGTGATCGTGGTCGTAGTGGTAGACGGTGATGATGCCGAGGCCGGCGTCGCCCATGCTGGCGCGCGCCTCGTCCTCGGTGATCTCGCCCTGGCCGAGGATCTTGGTCTTCTTCGGATCGATGCCGCGCGCGGTGAGCGCCTTGGCGATCGCCGCCGGCTGGGCACCGCCCGGCAGCCAGATGAAGATCGCCTCCGGCTTGGCGTCCTTGGCGGCCTGCACGAAGGCGGAGAAATCGGGGTTGGCGACGGGGAAGCGTACCGAGCCGATGATCTCGCCACCGGCCTGCTTGAAGCCGCGCTGGAACGCGGTCTCGGCGTCGTGACCGGGGCCGTAGTCCGACACCATGGAATAGATCTTGCGGATACCGCTCTTCTGGTAGGCCCAGGTGCCGAATACCTGCTGCAGCTGCGGGATGGTGAGCGAGGTGCGGGCGATGTAGGGCGACTTGGTGACGATGATCGAGGTGGCCGCGTTCATCACCACCATGAATTTCTTCGCCTCGGCCGAGACGCTGGCGGCGCCCAGCGCCTCGGGCGTGAGCGTGAAGCCGGCGAGGATGTCGACGCCGTCGCGCGTCACCAACTCGCGCGCCAGCCGTTGCGCCACCGCCGCATCGGGGCCGCCCGTGTCCTTGCGGACGAACACCAGCTTCTTGCCGGCGACGGTATCGCCGTGCTGCTTGACGTAGAGCTTGATGGCATTGTCCATCTGCGCGGCAACATCGGCGAACTGGCCGGTGTAGGCCATGACGAGGCCGATCTTCACCGTATCCTGAGCGCCGGCCGGCGACGCGCTGGCGACCGCGCCCACGACGACGCACGCAGCCGCGAGCATCCGCAGCAATCCCTGCATGGCAGCTTCCTCCCTTGATCTTATCGCGCCCTGCAACGGGCGCATTGCCGCCAAGCGTAGAGTTGAGAAGTCCGCGGGTCAATTTTTGCGTAACGGCGGCCGGGTGTCCGGCTATGCTGCACAAAACAACGCTGTCATCCCGGGCCTTGTGCCCGCGATCCACGTCTCCGCGCGCTTCGGCGGTTGTGGATGGCTGGATCGGGAAGACAAGCACGGGGCGACGAGGCAAGGGGCATTTCTGCAATGGGCAAGCTTGACGGCAAGACCGCCATCGTCACCGGCGGAGCGCACGGGTTGGGCCGGCAGTTCGCAGGTGCGCTGGCGCGCGAGGGCGCGACGGTGGCGATTCTCGACATCGCCGACGCCGACACGGCCGCGGCCGAGTTTGCGGGGCACGAGGGCAACGGCTGCTTTGGCATCGCCGCCGACGTCAGCAGCGAGGCCTCGGTGCAGGCGGCAGTGGGGGCGGTGCTCGGCCGCACCGGGCGCATCGACATCCTCGTCAACAACGCCGCCGTGTTCTCCATCCTGCCGCCGGTGGGCTTTGAGAATATCGACGTGGCGCTGTGGGACAAGGTGATGGCGGTCAACCTGCGCGGACCGTTCCTGATGGCAAAGCACGCCGCACCGGCAATGATCGCCCGCAAGGCCGGCAAGATCGTCAACATCGCCTCCGGCACCGCATACAAGGGCATGCCGCTGATGCTGCACTACGTCACCTCCAAGGGCGGCGTGGTCTCGTTCACCCGCGCGCTGTCGCGTGAGCTCGGCGCCCACAACATCTGCGTCAACACGCTGGCGCCGGGGCTGACGCTGTCCGACAGCATCCTCGCCAATCCGGACCATCTCGAGTTTGCCCGCGACCGTGTGGTGGCGAGCCGGGCGATCCGACGCGACGGCCATCCGGAGGACCTGCTTGGTGCCCTGATCTTCCTGTGCTCCCCCGACAGCGACTTCATCACCGGCCAGACCATTGCCGTCGACGGCGGATCGATCAATACGTAGGCGTCAGGCGTCAGGCGTCAGGCGTCTGTGGCCAAGGAGGTCGCCCGCACCTGCGTTCGATCGATCCAGCGCCGCAAGATGTGTGAATACCGTAGCCCACAGGGCCTGACCCAGCGCATAGCGTCCGGTCGGCCGTTCTGGCACGCCCCACAGGATGGCATTATGGTGTCGGACCCAGAGGCTCTGATACCTGCCGGAGGCCACCCATGCCCTACACACTCACCCAGCTTGCCGCCGATATCCGCGGGTCTCTGCAAGGCGGCTCCGACCGCGCCGCCAAGGAGGCGGTGTGCCGGTATGTGTCGCGTGCCCTGAAGGACGCCGAGTTTGTCGCCGCACATCTCAAGGACCGCGCGCCCGGTGCCAATCCGCGCGAGGTGCTATACGAGGACCCGCAGCTCGGCTTCTGCATCTGCGGTCACGTGTACGGCAGCGAGGCGATCGGCGCGCCGCACGATCACGGCCCCAGCTGGGCCATCTACGGCCAGGCGACCGGCGTCACCGAGATGACCGACTGGAAGATCGTGCGACCGGGGAGCGGCGAGGAGCCGACGCTGGTCGAGCCGGCCAGGACCTACCTCATGCAGCCGGGCGATGCCCACCTCTACGACGTGGGCGACGTGCACTCGCCCAGGCGCGAGGCGCCCGTGAAGCTGATCCGGATCGAGGGCAAGAACCTCGACCATATCAAGCGGTCGAATATCCAGGCCGCTTAGGCGACGCCCTCCTGTCCCGCGCGTACCAACGGCGCGGAAGAGGGGGACGCCGCGGTCACCGCGGCTTTTCCGGCGTCAGGCGCGTATAATCGATTATGAGCAGCGTCTGATGCCCGTGCTCGTTGTCAGCAGACAGCCTCACTGGCGACAGGTGGAGCGAGGCGCTGCGGCTGTCGAGGATGCAGCCCTGCCACGGCTGCAGCAACGTGAAGCGGTCGCGGATGGCGCTGGCATCCAGGAAGCGCGGGTCGACGCCCGCCACCTGCGGCGGCGTGACGAACGTCTCCCCCTCCTCGACGCCCTCGCGCGAGAGCAGCACCACCATCCGGAATGACGGCCGCTCCTTCCCGGTCGAGTCCGGCAGCGCCGGCACCGGCGCATAGCGCCGGGGCTCCGAGCGGCAGATCTCGACGGTCACATCGATGGGCGCTTCCCGGCCAAGCCGGTCGGCGCAGCGGTGGCCCATGCAGATCGTGCGGTGCAGCGCGAAGCTCTCGCGCTGCGCCCTCGTGAGGGGGGTGATGTGCGGCTCATGCGTGAAGTCCGGCGACGCCTCCTCGTCCCAATTCTCGCCAAACGGCAGCGGCGCTGCCCGGCCAGGCAGCAGCATGAACCGGCTGCGCCGTCGATAGGTGGCGTCGGCTCCCGCGTCCTCCGGCAGATGCCGGCAATCGGCCACGAGCCGCGAGCGATCGAGGCTCATGTAGTAGTCCTCGCCGGCGCTCCACAGGTCGCCGCCCTGCAGCAGCTCCACGTCAAAGAGCGCGTAGCCCTGTGCCCTCAGCCTGTCATTCACTCCAAGACGGGACTTCACGAGCTCGTTCATCTTCAGACCCTCGGCGTGCGTCTCTCGTTCGACATGCATGTCTTCACCTGCGGCGGCAGACACGCGCGGGGGGCAGGAGACATGGAGCGAGACCTGGAGTGGCGTCCCCCGCCGTCTCAAATACCGGGATGATTTACCAACACCCTCACCAGGTTTTTTTCTTTGGTTTTCGGTTCTGCGGCGAGAACCCTGTCGGCAATTTCGAATATTAGCGACGATAACAGGCCACGCAAGCACAATCAGCGCATGCGGACAAAAAAGGCATCGTTGTCGACGTCAAATCCGGGAGTCTTGCCGGCGTGCAAGGATCGAGAAAATGGGTCCCATCTGGATTATTTCGCCATCAGGTTCGGCGCCATGCAATGAGCGGAAATTTCCATGCAATTTATCTGAATTTTTTCTGCAATCGACTCCCGACGATCTTCGTCACTTCTTACCGCGGTGCTTTCAGAACCGCGCGGGCATAATCGAGAGCGCTCCCGGCTTCTCCATCGAGGATGATCGCCCTTATCGGGATGATCGCTCTGCGGCGCGTCGGCGCTCCCGTCGGGCTGGCCTTGTCGACAACCAGTGCCGGCAAATCAATGGCGGCGAGCCGCAGCACGGCGTGCGGCCCGCCACAGCATCGGCCCCAGCACCGCCACGGCGGCCAAGACAAGCAGCGTCAGCGACAGCGGCCGCTCGACGAGCACCAGCACGTCGCCCTGGCTGATGGTCATCGCCCGGCGGAACTCCTGCTCGGCCAGCGGCCCCAGGATCATGCCGATGATCACCGGTGCAGTCGGGAAATCGTACACGCGCATGGCGAGCCCCATGCCGCCCATCAGATAGAGCAGCACCAGGTCCACCCACGACTGGCTGATGCCGTAGGTGCCGATTGTCGCCAGCACCAGGATGCCGGCGTACAGCAGCGGCTCGGGCATCTTGAGCATCCGCACCCACAGCCCGATCAGCGGCAGGTTCAACACCAGCAGCATGACATTGCCGATGTACATGCTGGCGATCAGCGCCCACACCAGCCCGGACTGCTGGGAGAGCAGCGTCGGACCCGGGTTGATGCCGTAGCTCTGGAAAGCCGACAGCATGATCGCCGCCGTCGCCGACGTCGGCAGGCCCAGCGCCAGCATCGGCACCAGCACGCCGGCAGCCGATGCGTTGTTGGCGGCCTCCGGACCCGCCACGCCCTCGATGGCGCCTTGGCCGAACTCCTCCGGCTTCGGGCTCAGCCGCTTCTCGATGAAGTACGACAGCAGCGTCGGTATCTCGGCTCCGCCGGCGGGCAGCGCGCCGATGGGGAAGCCCAGGAAGGCGCCGCGCAGCCACGGCTTCCACGAACGCGCCCAGTCCTCGCGCGTCATCCAAAGCGAGTCGGTGACGGCGAGCACCTCGCTGCTGCCGGCCCGCTGTTTGGGGAAGCAGGCGAGATAGAGCGTTTCGCCGACGGCGAACAGCCCCACCGCCACCACCACCACATTGATGCCGTCAAGCAGCTCGGTGAGGCCAAACGTGAAGCGCGCCTGGCCGGTCTGCAGGTCGATGCCGATCAGGCCGAGGAAAATGCCCACCGCCAGGCTGGTCAATCCGCGCACGGCGGACTGCCCGAGCACCGCCGAGACCGTGACGAACGCCAGCACCATCAGCGAGAACAGCTCCGCCGGTCCCAGCTTCAGCGCCAGGCTCACCACCGGCTGGGCCAGGAACGTGACGCCAACCACGCCGACGGTGCCGGCAACGAACGAGCCGATCGCCGCCGTCGCCAGCGCCGCCCCGGCGCGTCCGCGCCGTGCCATCTTGTGGCCCTCCAGCGCCGTGACGATGGTGGCCGACTCGCCCGGCGTGTTGAGCAGGATCGAGGTGGTCGAGCCGCCATACATGGCGCCGTAGTAGATGCCGGCAAACAGGATGAAAGCAGCGGTCGCATCCACCTGGTAGGTGAGCGGCAGCAGGAGCGCGATGGTGAGCGCCGGCCCCACGCCCGGCAGCACGCCGATAGCCGTGCCCACCGTCACGCCCACCAGGCACCACATCAGGTGGTAGGGCGTCAGCGCAACGGCGAAGCCGCCCGCCAGCTGCGCCAGGGTCTCGATCAAGCGCGGATCTCCATCAGACGAGCGCCTTCATCCGAGAAGCGCCTCGATCAGCCCGGAGCCGATCCTGTAGCCCAGCACCCGGTCGAAGCCGACGTAGGCGAGAAGCGCCAGCGCCAGGCCGAAGCCGGCGTCGCGCAGGGCATTGCGGCTGCCGAAGGCACGCGCGGTGCACACGAACAGGACCGTCGAGGCGATGATGAAGCCGGCATTGCCGATCAGCGTCACGTTGAGCACCAGCCCCGCCAGGACCCAACCGAGGCTCCATGGGTCGACACTGCCGTGCGGCTCGCCGTGCTCCCAGCCCCCGCGCAGGCCCTGATACAGCAGCACGGCGCCGAGGCCGGCGAGCAGGACGGTCGTGACCCAGGGGGCAGCGGTCGGTCCGACCTGGGCATAGACGGCGGCGTTGTGGGCAATGCGGGTCGTCTGCCAGGCTGCCACGCCGGCCAGCGCCAGCACGCCGAGCCCGACGGCGACATCACTCCACGCCGGCCCGGCGCCGTCACGCTCGCGTACCATTGGGCCCTCGATCTCGTGTCCTGATCGCGAAATTCGTCTGAGCGTGCCGCAAGGTTGGAACGAATTCCGCGATCTGAAGGACACTTAGCCAACATTATGATTGCCAGTGCGATTCAGATCGAGAAGTCCGCTTCGCCACCTAGCCCAACCGATGAAGCGGACTTCTCGATCATTGCACCAGGCGTAGGGCGGATTAGGGCGAAGCCCGTAATCCGCCGTTCCTTGGCGGAGCAAAAGGGGCGGATTACGCCTTCGGCTAATCCGCCTACGGTTGAAACCTCCGTGTCAGGTTGCGAGCCCCAGATCCTTCAGGATGCCGGTAATGCGGGGTATCTCGGCGTCCAGGAACTTGCCGAACTCCGCACCAGGCAGGAAGATTCCCGCCCAGTCGTGCTTTTTCAGCTCCGCCTGCCAGGTCGCCCCCCGCG
Source organism: Hyphomicrobiaceae bacterium (assembly GCA_036280295.1). GTDB lineage: Bacteria > Pseudomonadota > Alphaproteobacteria > Rhizobiales > Hyphomicrobiaceae > AWTP1-13. The sequence goes on along the minus strand of DASURA010000352.1, from coordinate 9,086 downwards.
CCATGCGCTCGACCAGTCCGATCAGCGCCTTCTGCTTGTCAGGCGAGAGGCCGGGTGCACCGAACACGCCGCGCCAGTTGGCCAGCTCTATATCGATGCCTTGCGCTTTCAGCGTCGGGATATCGACGCCGTCCAGCGGCTGCCCCGACGACACGGCGAGGGCGCGCAGCTTGCCGGCCTTGATCTGCTCGGCGAACTCGCCGTAGCCGGAGACGCCGCACGTCACCTGGTTGCCGAGCAGCGCCGCCTGGGCTGGCCCGCCGCCGGAATAGGCGACGTAGGCCACCCGCTTGGGGTCGACCCCCACCGCCTTGGCGATCATGCCCGCGAGGATATGGTCGGTGCCGCCCGCCGAGCCGCCGGTCCATGAGACCTTGCCGGGATCGGCCTTGAGCATCGCCACCAGGTCGGCCATCGACTTGAGCGGGCTGGCGGCGTTGACGACGATCACCTCGAACTCGCCGGTCAGCCGGGCAATTGGCGTCATGTCGCGCATGGAGACGGGCGACTTGTTGGCCACCAGCGCCCCCACCATCACCATGCCCGCCACGAGCAGGGCATCGCCCTGCCCGCGCTTAGTGGAAAGGAACCTGGGCAGGCCCACCGCCCCGCCGGCGCCGGGTGCGTGCTCGTAGCGGAAGTCCTTGACGAGGCCGTCGGTGCGCAGGGCCAGCTCGATGGCGCGCCCGGTCTGGTCCCACCCGCCGCCGGGCGCCGCCGGCACGAAAATCTGAATGCTGCTCAATGCTTGCGCCGATGCGTGGCGCATATGCAACGGTACGGCGGCGGCAGCCGCCACCGCCGCCCCCGCCTGCATGATTTTGCGACGCGAGATCACCTGCCAACCTCCCCGAGTGAGCCCGCCCGGGTGAGGCCGTACTGGCCTCCACCCTGCCGGGTAGTTCCCGCGCCGCGGAGCCTACTCCAAAACCGGCCGCCCTGCAGTCGACTTTCGTTCGACGTTGGCGAGCATCACGCCCGCCGCCTCAGTCGTCACGCAGGGCAAGCGGCAAGAGCGCACCGACTCACCCTTCCGCCGCCAGCTTGTCCTGCGTCCTGGTCTCGAAGTCGCTGGCGTCGTGGCGCTCGTGCAGCTGCTCCGACGGCTCGCCGGAGATGCGGTTGACCATGCGCCCGCGCTGCACTGCCGGCCGCTCCAGCAGCCTGTCGGCCCAGCGCTGCACGTGCGTGTAGTCCTGCACGCTCAGGAACTCGTCGGCGCGGTAGATCCAGCCTTTCGCCAGCCCGCCGTACCAGGGGAAGATCGCCATGTCGGCGATGGTGTAGGCGTCGCCGGCGACATAGGCGGTCTCCGCCAGCCGGCGGTCGAGCACGTCGAGCTGGCGTTTCACCTCCATGGCGAAGCGGTCGATGGCATACTCGATCTTCGTCGGCGCATACGCATAGAAATGGCCGAAGCCGCCGCCGAGATAGGGCGCAGCGCCCATCTGCCAGAACAGCCACGAAAAACACTCGGCGCGCGGCCCGGCCTCCTTCGGCAGGAACGCATCGAACTTCTCGGCGAGGTAGACGAGGATCGAACCGGATTCGAACACCCGGATCGGCTCCGGGCCACTGTGATCGACGAGCGCTGGAATCTTGGAGTTCGGGTTCGCGCTCACGAAGCCGCTGCTGAACTGCTCGCCGTCGCCGATCTTGATCAGCCAGGCATCGTACTCCGCCCCGCTGTGGCCCAAGGCCAGCAGCTCCTCCAGCATCACTGTGACCTTCACGCCGTTCGGCGTGGCGAGCGAGTAGAGCTGCAGCGGATGCCGCCCGACGGGGAGTGCCTTCTCATGCGTCGGCCCGGCGATCGGGCGGTTGATGCTGGCGAACCGGCCGCCGCTCGGCTTGTTCCAGGCCCAGACCTTGGGCGGCGTGTACTCAGGCGTATCCGTCATTCCATCATCTCCGAGGTCGCGCATGTGGCGCGGTTGTGCCGGCAGGCCGGTTGCGAGGCCGAACGCCGGGCTGTTGGAGCTTGCTCGTTCTATAACATGATGGCGCCGGCTGCTTGAGTTCACAGCCCTGCGCGCTCGCGGGCGCGCTCGCGAATCAAAGGATGACCGGCTTAAGCGGGCGTCGCGGTCCAGCTTAAGCGGGCATCGCGATCACAATTGCGATCACAAGGGCATCGCCCGCCAGCAGCAGGTCAATAGGCGCGCATGGTGGCGCGCGGGTCGGTGCAGGGCGCAACGGTGCTGCTGCGGCCCTCGATGACCCAGCACATGGGTACCTTGGCGGGCGGCTTCTCGCGCTGGGCGCGCCGGGGCGGCGTGGCCCTCTTCTGCCGGGGCTGGTGATAGGCCGGCTTCACCGGTGCCGGCCGAGCCGGCGCCGCCTTGGTCACGCACACGCCGTCCTTCTCCACCGTGCCCGGCCCGCACTCCAGCGGGCAGACGCGCCCGCTCCGGCCTTTGACCGCGTCCAGCGCGCTGGCGGTCGGTTCGTCGGTGGAAAGGCTCAGCTTGGCATGGCGGACGAACTTCTCCAGCGCCTCGCTGCTGCGCTTACCCCAGATACCGTCCGGCGTGTCGTCAGTGCAGCCGACCCGGCGCAGCTCGGCCTGCAGCTGGCGTGCGAGCACCGGCGTGGACAACGGCGGCGGCGCGGCAGCGGCAGGCGGCGCGCTTTGTGGCGCGGGCGGCACCGCGGCGAGCTTGGTGCGCTCCTCGGCGGCCTTCAGCGCCTCGATGCGCTCGGCAATCAGGCGGTCGTACAGCGCGTTCGCTGCACCATACTGTTGGCGGAATGCCTGCAGCACCGGCAGGCTGGTGCTCTCCTTGATCGTGCGCCACGCGCGCTCCACCTCGCTCAGCTGTGGTGCGGCGGGCGCTGGCGCCGGCACCTGCACCGGTGCCGCCGGCACGACCGGCGCAGCCGCCGCCAGCTTGTGCACCAGATAATGCTCATGGCCGCCGAGCGTGCCATAGACATGCGGCTGCTGCAGATGGTTGGTGGTGGCCATCACGTCGTCGCCGACCCGGCCGAGCACGAGCCGCACCTCCACATTGGGCGTAGCGATGTGCTTCAGCAGCGCCTGGGTGAACGGGCTGTGCTGACGGCCGGCGCCATCGTCGGCAGTGGTGCCGTCCCTGGCGGCGTAGACGACCAGCGTGCTATCTTCCGGCTCGATGCGGGCGAGACCGCGCCCCGACGAGCGCTTGCCGCCGCGCAGCACGAACGGGTTGTTGCGGCAGGCATCGAGTATGACGAGCTTGAGCTCGCGCACGCCTTCGAGCTGGTTCAGCACCGTATTGAGAGGGATCGCCTCCAGCTCCAGCGCGCCGGCCCGCCGCAGCGTCGCATCGACAGGGATCAGGAAGTTCTTGCCGTTCACCTCAAGGCCATGCCCGGCAAAGTAGACCACCGCCATCTCGGCACCGGTGGCGGCTCGCGACAGCTCGTCGAGCGCAGTGCGGAAACCATCGAAGGTGAGGTTCTTTTTCAGGATCACCTGGTCGAAGCCCAGGTCCTTGCGGAAGGTCTCGGCGACGGCGATGGCGTCGTTGACGGGGTTTGCGAGGGCGCCGATCTTATAGTCCGCGTTGCCCATGACAAGAGCCACGCGGCGTGCCTCGGCGGGAGTGGCGCACACGACCAGCATCGCCCAGCAGCACGCCACGCCACTCATCCAGAAAGCCCTGAAATGTGCCCGCATCATGTGCCCCCTCATGAGGGTCAATTCAATGAATTACGCGTCCTGAGCTGAGACGCGACTATGCCAGCTCTCCTCTTTGCAGCCAAGACGCGAGCCCCCCATCGGTTGGGGAGCTGTTTGAGCGCAGGACGTTTTGGGCTTGAGCGCAGGACGGATTAGCGAAGCGTAATCCGCCACTCTCGAGGTCTGTATGGTCGAAGAGGCGGATTACGGGCTTCGCCCTAATCCGCCCTACTCTCTAGCTAGCCCGCCTTGCGCCAGCTCGACGGCTGGTAGGTCTCGCGGGCCTGCTGGGCATAGGGAGTCGGGCCGACCACCACGCGGATCTCGGTCTGCTTGTGGCGCTCGACCGTGGTCTTCCTGGTGCCGCCGTTCTCCTCGCCCCATACCAGGGTAAGCTCGGTGCCGACCTTGGCGAACTCCTCCTCGACGAAGCCCAGCGACAGCATGGTACGCTCGTTCCAGCTGTAGCCGGAGAACATCGAAGCACCCACCGTCTTGCCGCCGCTCCGAATCGCGTCGAACGACGACGATGCATAGTTCGACAGCGGCAGATCGATGACCTTGTAGTTCTCACCGGGCTTCGAGCCGAACATCGACGACAGGATCCTGATCACGTCGTCGCTGTTCCAGGCGAAGGTCACCTTCTTGCGGTTGACCTTGCCTTCCATCGCCTGCAGCGCCTCCTTGCCGATGAAGTCGTGGTCGTACCTGGTGAAGGTGTTGTAGCCGAGCTCCCACGGCGTCGTGTAGTAGTCCTCGATCTTGTCGGAGACGAAGCTGCCGCCGAGGCCGGCATTGGCCTCGTAGCCCGTGCCGGGCAGCCACTCGCGGTAGGCCTTGAGTTTGTCGCCGGTGTAGATCGCCGGCACCGGTGAGGGAATCCAGCCCGACTCCAGCGTGTTGGTGGCGTAGGCGCGGGAGCCGACCTGGACGATGCCATGCTCCTTGCCGGCCTCCAGGATGGCCGCCTTGATCTCGTCGGCCTCGGCGTAGGGGCCCCACACCTCCAGGCCCGGTGCCCCCGCCATGCCGTGGCGCAGCGCCCGCACCTTGCGGCCGGCGATGGTGATCTCTCCCATCTTGAAGAACTTGATGTCCGGGAATACGCCGCCATTGAGCTTCTTGATCACGTCCTGCGCGTTCGGACCCTGGATCTGGTAGCGGTACTCCTGGCGCATCACCGGCTTGCCCATCGGCCGCGACGGTGAGCGGTCGTCGTAGAGCGTTTCGACGTTGTAGCCGCCGGTCTTGGCGTGGAACTCGATCCAGTTGGCGGCTGGGTTGCGGCCCACGTAAACCAGCTCGTTGTCAGCCAGATAGAACAGGATGCCGTCGCCGATCACGTGGCCGTAGGGCGTGACGGGAGCGAACTGCTTGGCTTGATTGACGGCGAAAGTCTTGAACGAGTTGGTGGAAAGATAGGAGAGCAGCTTGATGGCGTCGGGCCCGCGCACGTACAGGTTCACCATGTGGTGCGACTGGTCAAACAGCACGCAGGTGTTGGCCCAGGCGGCCTGCTCGTCGCGCCAGTTCGTGAACTCGGGGGCAACGACAGGATAGACGTAGGCGCCGATCTGCGAGTTGCGCATCATGGTGACCGGATTGCCGGCAGCTTGAAGCGCTTCCTCCAGGTTCTTGTAAGCCATTGTTGCTTTCTCCTCCTACTTGCGAGGCGCGCTTTGATGGGGCGAAGGGTGCTGGCACACCATCCGTCGCTGCAGGGTTGCACTGTGGCGCGCAAGCTCAATTGATATGCCATTAACCCTGGAGCCGCTCAAGCTCGCGATGGGGTTGCCGGGTGCGGTTTCGTGTCTTCAGCCTGTTGAAGCGAGCCTAACTTCCATAGCTGGAAGCAAATTCCACTTCAGCCTGCTGAAGCGAACGCGGTGTGGGCAGCCTCCCTGCGCCTCACCCAGTGACTCGCCGCTCCTTGATTTCCATCAACCCGCGGTTGAGCTCAGCACCCAGAATAATGACGATGGCGGAGATCTGGAAGAACACCAGCGCGCTCATGATCGAGGCCAGACCGGCATAGAAGCGCGAGTAGTTGGAGATCGCGAGCCAGGAGCCGAACAGCCGGGCGGCAAGCAGCCACAGCACAATGCTGATAACGACGCCCGGCCAGACCTCGCTGAGCCGTCGCGTCCCCGCCGCCAGCCACAGGTGATAGCCGATGAGCTGCAGGCCGAGGGCGCCGATGACGATGCCGTAGCGCACCACCAGGGGCGGCCACCCGCTGTCGGTCAGCCAAAGCAGCCATTTGGGCTTGATGCGCGCCGCCAGCTCCGGGCCCACCACGACGCCCCAGGTCAGCACCAGCATGCCGATCGCGCTCAGCACGACGAACGCCATGCTCTGCAGCAGGCAGACGGGATAGTATCGCGTCTCTTTCTGGCGATAGGCGACGTTAAGCGCGGCGCGCAGGCTTTCGATGGCGCTGGTGGCAAAGAACAGTGCGATGAAGGCGCCGTAGGTCAAGAGATCGTAGCGGGTGCGACTCATGACCTCCATCACCACGGGTGCGATCGCTTCCGCGACTGCCTTCGGCACGATCTCGAACAGCTGCCGAACGCCTTCCTTGGCGCGCTCCTCATCGCCGAAGACGCCGGCGAGCGCACCGAGGAAGATGCAGAACGGGAACAGCGACAGCACGAAGGAGTACGCCACGGCGCCGGCCATCGCAAAGCCGCTATCGGCATACACCGCCCGGAGCGCCGCCACGATGGTCTTGATTTGTCGGAAGATCATGTCGATTCCAGGCGTCTCCGCGGCCCCGCCCGCCGCGGCATAGTGTGAGGCCCCACTGAAGACTAACCAGGGGGCATGGGATCGTCGAGGCAACAGGGGATGGCGCGCGCAGAAGCGCGCAAACTGCCGCGAAAGATGGTATCCCTTGCTTGGCGTCGGCCCCCGCGTGCCCGATGGCACGTCGCTGACACAGGACTGTGACCGGCACAAGACTGCGCAACCTTGAGCACCCGCGACACATCGAGCTGGATCGAGCAGCTGGAGCGCGTCCGCGCCGAGCTGGAGGCTGCGCTTGCCGGCCATTCCGACTGGCGCGTCCTGCGACGGACCACCTCCGCCGCCACCCGCACAGCGCTTGAGCGGGCGCTGGCCGAAAATCCGGTGTACCGCGCCTGGGAGCTCCTGGGCGGCGTCATCGAGGCGATGCGCACCGAGAGCGCACTCAGCGCGGCCGGCGCGGCGTCGGCTCTCACCACTTCTGATGCAGGGCACGGCAGAGGGCGCAGGCTCTCGCTGCGCGACGTGCTGGCCAGCATCCGCACCGACGACGCCGAGGCGTTTGACGAAGATCCGGCGACAGCGCTGGTTATCCATGATCCCGAGCCGCCCGCTGACGAGCAGCCGCCGGCTGCCGAAGCCGCCGATCAGGCGAATGACGGCTGGCCCCCGGCAGCGAACGAGACGGAGGAAGCGACGATCTCGTTTGTCGTCCGCGAGCCACCAACGCGATCTGACCCTTCGCCACAACGGGCGGATATTGACCGCCCGGTCGGAGCCGAGGGGGCAGACCCCGTCACCAACCCCGTCCAGGACACCGGTGGCGAGGCCGAGGTTACCATCGTCCCGCGTTGCCGCTGACGCCGCATTTGCCGCCGGCACTCCCCACGTTAAGTTGCGGCCGGCAGAATCGCCAGCCCACGCCGCGGCGGCACGAGGAGCGCAGCACCCGATGTCCGAGATCTCTTCATCCTCCACCAGGGTCACCGCGCAGCCCGTCACCGATGCCGCGAGCCTGATTGGCCGCTGCGCCGAGGCGGTGGCCGCGGCCGAGCGCCTGCTGCATCACGCCCGCGCGGTGGTCCGCACCCGCATCGATGCGGCCGGTGGGCTCGACGCCGAGCAGGCCGCCGGGCACGGCCTCGCCTGGCTCGCCACCACCGTGGAGGCGCTGCGGCAGATGCATGGCTGGGCGAGCCGGCTGCAGGCGGGCGGACGTTTCGGGGAGGCCGAGCGGCTGCTCACCGCCTGTGCCTTCGGCGAGTACCTGGCCCAAATCGCCGGCGGCATCCCCATGAGCCAGGGCGAGACGGTGCGCCCGGCGGCGCTGGGCGTACCGCGCGCCGAGGTTCGCCGCTTCGAGGACGCCGTGGAGGACTTGGTCGCGTCGGGCACCGCACCCGCCACCAAGTCGGCGCTGGCCGGGCTGATCGCCGCCCAGCCGGACGCCACCATCACCTTCGGTGATACCGGCCTCGACGACACCCTCGATGCCATGCGCCACGAGATGCGCCGCTTCGCGCTGGCCGAGGTGGTGCCGCATGCGCACGAATGGCACCTCGCGAACAGCTACATCCCGGGCGAGATTCTGGAAAAGCTCGGCGAGCTCGGCGTGTTCGCCCTCACGCTGCCGGAGTCCTACGGCGGCCTCGGCCTCGGCAAGGAGGCGATGTGCGTGGTCTCCGAGGAGCTGTCGCGCGGATATATCGGCGTCGGCTCGCTCGGCACCCGCTCCGAGATCGCCGCCGAGCTGATCCTGGGCTCCGGCACCGAGGAACAGAAGGAGCGATATCTCCGCCGCATCGCCTCAGGCGAGCTGCTGCCGACAGCGGTCTTCACCGAGCCCAACACCGGCTCAGACCTCGCCTCGCTCACCACCCGCGCGGTGCACGAAGGCGATGTCTACAAGGTCACCGGCCAGAAGACCTGGATCACCCATCCGGTGCGCGCCGACCTGATGACGCTTCTGGTGCGCACCAGCCCGGACGAGAAGGGCTACAAGGGCCTCTCCATGCTGCTTGCGGAAAAGCCACGCGGCACCGACGACGATCCCTTCCCCGCCGATGGCATGTCGGGCAGCGAGATCGAGGTGCTGGGCTACCGCGGCATGAAGGAGTTCGACATCTCCTTCGACGGCTTCGAGGTGCCGGCCTCCCAGCTCCTCGGCGGCGTCGAGGGCCAGGGTTTCAAGCAGCTGATGACCACCTTCGAGGCGGCGCGCATCCAGACCGCCGCCCGCGCCATCGGCGTGGCGCAATCGGCCATGGATCTGGCGCTGAAATACGCGCTGGAGCGCAACCAGTTCGGCAAGCCGATCTATGCCTTCCCGCGCGTCGCCAACAAGATCGTCATGATGGCGGTGGAAACCATGATCGCCCGCCAGCTCACCTATTACGCCGCGCGCGAGAAGGACCAAGGCCGCCGCTGCGACCTGGAGGCCGGCATGGCCAAGCTCTTGGCCGCCCGCATCGCCTGGGCCAACGCCGACAACGCCGTCCAGATCCACGGCGGCAACGGCTTTGCGCTGGAATATCCGGTGAGCCGCGTCCTCTGCGACGCCCGCATCCTCAACATCTTCGAAGGCGCCGCCGAGATCCAGGCTCAGGTGATCGCGCGGCGGCTGCTGGAGGGAGCGAACTGAAGGTGTCAGACCCACAGCGTCGGATACCGTTCCGGA
>DASURA010000351.1:0-8845 GCA_036280295.1 Hyphomicrobiaceae bacterium | reverse complement strand
GCCGCGCCTCGTCGATCGCGGCCCGATGGGCGGCGACGCGGTCGAGCGAAAGACTGATCTCGGCGTTGCGCGCACGCTCGAACTCGGCAATGCGCAGAGCTGCGACGCGAACCATGGAGGCTTCCGCCTCGGCATTGCGCTGGCGCTCGAAGGCCAGCGCCGCCTGCTCGGTCTGCACCCGGTCAAGAGCTGCCTTGAGCCCGGCCTCGCGCTGGCGCAGCCGCTCCGCCGCGCGCCGGGCTTCGACGCGCCCGATCGAGGCGTTGATCTCGGCGTTTCGCTCGCGGGCAAACTGCGCAGCCGTTTCGGCACGAGCGCCGGGAGATGTGGCTTCGGCAGAGGTGGCGTTGGACGAGCGAACGGCCGGCTGCTGACCGGCCGCGAGGGCGAGGAGCCACACGGCAGCCGCCCCCATGGCTATCGGAATACGCATCATGGGTGACTTCCTTCGAAGAAACTGAGATGCGTAGATTTAGACAGTATTTGGCTTAAATTTTCGTGGACTGGCAGATTGAGCGTCGACGAATTGTCAGCTCTCGCATGCAAATCGAAGCAGACCACAGCGTATGGCTAATTTTGTATTGCTGACGGTGAAAAAAGAAGCCTTGCGATCGCATCGACGATCGCAAGGCTTGGCATTCCTGCGGGAATCAGGCGCTTTAGGACTTAAGCGCGCCCGACGCCTTCGCTACGTGGGTGGCGATGGCGTCCATCAGCGGCGGCGACAGGCAGTCATAAGGCTCCAGCTTCAGCTCGCGCAGGCGGCCGCGGACCTCGCCCATGATGCCGGGATCGGTGCCAGCCTCGATGATCGAGGAGACGAACGCGGCAAACTCCGGCGCCGACCAGCCCTGGTCATTGGACAGCTCGGTGTGGATGAAGTCGAGGCCATAGAACGGATGCTTGCTGTTCTCTATGCGGCCGTACATGTGCGTCCCGCATGCGGCGCATGCGTGGCGCTGGATGGTGGCGTTCGGGTCGACGACCTTGAGCTTGTCGCCGTTCTTGGTGACCGTCACCTTGTCGCGCGGGACCACGGCAACCATCGAGAACAGGGCGCCAGCGGGCTTCCAGCATTTGGTGCAGCCGCAAACGTGGTTGTGAGCGCTCTGGCTCTCCACGCTCACCTCAACCGGGCTCACTTGGCATTTGCATTGCAGCGTGCCGCCAGTAAAACTCGCCGATCCCGGCACCACGCCGTTGTCCACCGACGGGTGGATCGAGAACTGTGCCATGGCATTTTCCTCCTCTGGGTTAGGCATTAGGCGTGCGCCATGCTCGTTCACATGGTTGTGTTCACATGGTCCTGACGCGGCGCGCTCCGAAGGGCACACACTCTCTGCCCTTCCGGCGCACCGCGCCAGCTATGGAAGATTTCAATGCGAGCAGCTTTTTTCTGTATAATGCTTTTGGGTCGATACTAGACCTTTTCTCCCGAAAGGGAAGTCATTGATCAGGCACAAGAACATGATGTTACAGTGTAACACTGAAGAAACGCCGCTGGCGGTGCCCCGAGCGCAGCGCCATTATCCGGACACAACGACAATCCCGCCGCCGAGGAGAATGCCGATATGAAGACCCGCGCAGCCGTTGCATTGGAGAAGGGCAAGCCGCTCGAGATCATGGATGTCGAACTCGAAGGCCCCAAGGCCGGCGAGGTTCTGGTCGAGATCAAGGCCACGGGCATCTGCCATACAGATGAATTCACCTTGTCTGGGGCAGATCCCGAAGGCCTGTTCCCGTCAATCCTGGGCCACGAGGGCGCCGGCATCGTGGTCGACGTGGGACCCGGCGTCACCAGCGTGAAAAAGGGCGATCATGTGATCCCGCTCTACACGCCGGAATGCCGGCAATGCCCGTCGTGCCTGTCGCGCAAGACCAATCTCTGCACCGCCATCCGCGCCACCCAGGGCCAGGGCGTGATGCCGGATGGCACCACGCGCTTCTCCGTCGGCGGTCAGAAGCTGTTCCACTACATGGGCACCTCGACGTTCTCGAACTTCACGGTGCTGCCGGAGATCGCGGTGGCCAAGATCCGCGAGGACGCCCCCTTCGACAAGGTCTGCTACATCGGCTGCGGCGTCACCACAGGCATCGGCGCGGTGCTCAATACCGCCAAGGTTGAGCCAGGCGCAAAGGCGGTGGTGTTCGGCCTCGGCGGCATCGGCCTCAACGTGATCCAGGGCCTGAAGCTTGCGAGCGCCGACATGATCATCGGCGTCGATCTCAACAACGACAAGAAGGCCTGGGGCGAGCGCTTCGGCATGACCCACTTCGTCAATCCGAAGGAGATCGGTGGCGACCTGGTGCCATACATCGTCAACATGACCAAGCAGGGTGCGGATCAGATCGGCGGTGCCGACTACACCTTCGACTGCACAGGCAACGTCAACGTCATGCGCCAGGCGCTGGAATGCAGCCATCGCGGGTGGGGCGTGAGCACCATCATCGGCGTCGCGCCGGCGGGGGCGGAGATCGCTACGCGGCCGTTCCAGCTGGTGACGGGGCGGGTGTGGAAGGGCACGGCATTCGGCGGCGCCCGCGGCCGTACCGACGTGCCGAAGATCGTCGACTGGTATATGGACAAGAAGATCGAGATCGACCCGATGATCACCGCGACGATGCCGCTCAGCGACATCAACAAAGGCTTCGATCTCATGCACGCCGGCAAGGGCGTCCGCAGCGTGGTGGTGTTCTGAGGGCATCCTCTTCCCCTCTCCCCGCAAGCGGGGAGAAGGGATCCAGAGCCCGCTACTCGCAAAATGCGCTGCGTTTGCGGGCGATCAGGTCGAGGTGGAAGTGGTTGCGGTGCGCCTCGTTGGCCTCGGGGCCCAGCACCGTGCCGAAGGTGCCGCAGGCGCCCTTGTGCAAGCGGCGCAGGAAGGCCGCCTCGGTGGCCTTGCGGGCATCATCCTTGCCGTTGCCTGAGTGAAGAGCAGGGATCGGCTTGGCATCATTGCCTCGATTTGGGCCACGTTTCTGGCCACGGTCTGACTTCTGCCTCCCAGCGGTGAGAGCAAGGGTCCGGCGCCATTCCACCTCCTTCCCGCTCGCCTCCTGGCGCTTGCGGACGGCCTCGTCCTTCTTGCGCGCCGCCTCGGCGGTGGCCTGCGCGCGCTTGGCGCCGCGCTCTGCCTTGAGGGCAGCGCGGGCGGCTTCGGCGGCGTCGCTTTCGGCCTGCTTGGCCGCCGTCTTTGCTGCCTCGGCCGCCTCGCGGGCGCGTTCCTGCTGCTCGCGCAGGTCGCGCAATGTCGGACCCCATTGGCTCAGCACATCGACACTGCGACCGTCGGCGGTCACGAAGCCGGCGATATCGACGGCGTTGGCCAAGGCGTGCTCGCTCAGGCGGTCGGCGTGGGAGCGCGTCCCCACCCGGTTGCGGCAGACATAGCCCGAAAGGCTGCGGATGCGGACCACGGGGCTGCCGAGCATCTCTTGCGCCGCCGGCTGCAGGGTCTTCTCCGCCCAGGCGTGAAGCCTCGCCACCATGGCGCAATTGAGCGTCGGGGCTGGCTGCAGCTCGATCCTGCCTGCTGCCGTCGTCAGCCGCTTGAGCACGACGGGAGCAGGCGTGCCGCAGCGATCCTGCTTGACCGGCTCGGCGATCTCGACCTCGGCTCCCAGCGGGGCGAGCTGGCGCAGGCAATCGCGCAATGCCGCAATGATCTCGGTGTCGGTCCAGACATCGGGCGCCGGGGGGGCGGCCGCGGGGGCAGCGCTGGTAGAGGGTGCTGCGGTGGTTTTGGGATCAACGGCAGCCGGCGCGCCGGCGGCTTTGCCTTGTCCCGTGTCAGCCGGGCCCTTGCCGAGCGCACCGCTCTGGCCACTACGCTGGGCAGCCTGCCGCCGGGCACGGGCACGCTGAGCCACGATCTGCAGGATGCTGTGCGGCGGTGTCCTGACCGACGCGCTGGAGGTCGTGACCGCATCCTCCGGGCTCCGCACGGGAGCGACCACGGTGCGCACGATGCTCACAGGCGGGGCTGCCGGCGACCCCAGTGCGGCACGATCGACGACGAGCCACGTCAGGACAGCCAGGATCACAAGGCCGAGGACAGCCGCGATCGAGAGCCTGCTTGAGAGTCTGCCAGCGTGCCTGGGCAGGATGGCAACGTATCTCGCTGCGGACATCAACGCGTGACTCGGTCCTTCTGTGCTCCATTAACCAATGTCACGCGTGTTTGTGGTGGAACCGTGATACGGGCACAGGGCCGGCCATCCAGTCGGCAACGGCGTGTTGTCGATCAGCTCGTCGGCGCATCGAGCCGGCGCGTCAGGCTCTCGAACTCGCGCCGAAGCTCCTCGTTCTTGAAGATCTGATCGAAGGTGGGCGCCTCGAGCTTCTGGATGGCCTCGAACGAGGCGGCAGCGTCGCGCATCAGGTTGCGCAGCTGGAAGCTCACCTCGACGGTCTCGAAGGTGTTGTCGGCGATCTTGAGATCGTGCGCCGTACGCTCGCGTGCCCTCTCCATCTGGTCGCGCTGCTGCATCAGGTAGCGGCGATAGCCCTTGGCGGCCGCATCGGCGAGGTGCTGGCTGGCGGCGTTGCCCTCCAGCGTGCGCCTCTGGTCGTCGCGGTTCTGGAACCGAAGCAGATCCCGCGTTCGGGCACGCGCGGCGGCGATATCGGCCTCGATGGTCGAGAGCTTGGGGAGATATTGCTTGTCGATCTTGTCGATCGCCGTGTCCTGGGCGTGCACCAGCAGCGCGAACAACGCCGCATGCATGGCGAAATACTTGCGTGCCGCGGTGATGCTCTCGCCCGACGCCGCCATCAACCTGCCGAGCTGCGCGTCGATCAGGCGCGCGGCGCGGAACACCGCGACGAGACGCACCAGATCGCCCGAGAGCACACCATCAAGTAGCAGGTCAGCCTGGTCGTCCGCCAGCTCCACACCGTTCTTCCTCAGCGCATCCCGCACCGCTCCCTTGGTCCTGGCGATCTCCTGGCGATTGGCCTCTATGCGCCGGTTGGCCTCATCGATCTCGCGTCCGAGGCTTTCCGTGGTCTCGGATAACGCACGCGTCAGCGCACCACCACCCTTGGGCGCAAGCAGCTGCTTCTCGCGCAAGGCAACGATCTGACTTTCCAGCTCACGGATCGCCCGCCGCCGGGTCTCGATCTTGCGCTGCAGGTTGACCAGTGGTGTGTCGATGACAATCGCAAGCACGGCGTCGAGCAGGTCGCCCACCTTGCGCTCGCGGTCCTCCTTGCTCTCGGCCCAGATCGGCTTCAGCATGAACTGGGAATCGGTGGGGAGCTTGCGCGCTTCGGTGCGGTTTCGCGCGGCATCCTGCAGTATGGCCTCGACCGCCTTCATGAGGCGGCGGCCCTGCTCTGCAGCATTGGCCTCCGCGTCAGCCGCCTGCGCCGTGGGCAGCTGCGCGGGAGGCGTGGCCGCTGTCAGCGCCTCAGCCGTATCGGTGCCGGAGGGCCCGCGAGGCGGCACATCGACGCCGATGAGCACAAGCAGCGCAATGCCCGCCAGCCCGAAGATGCCCAGGACAGCGCGCAACCCGAAGAGCATCGCCTGCACCTCCAATCAGGCAGGGGCGGTTAGGCAGGGACAAGTTGTGCCAAATCGGGTCACACGCTGTAAAGCCGGAAAGGTTGAGCCTCGGCGAAACCAGCTAGCTAGGGCTTGGCATTGACACGCTCGCAGGCGGTCTTGGCGAGCCCCAGCAGCTCGCTGCCCACCTGCCGGGCGTCCGTCAGCACCACCATGTGCGAGATCGCCGGCCCGGGCCCCCGCAGCTTCGCCTGCTGCAGCAGGGCATCGAAGGGCCGGTCGCCGAGATTGAGGCCGAGGCGGACCTCGGTCGGATGCAGGGTGACGGCGGCGAACTCGCGCGGGGCGCCGATGGCGATGTAGCGGTCGCGCGCGGCGATGACGACGCCCGGGATGGTCTTGCGGATCTGGACTTCCAGAAAATTGTACAGCGGCCGGTAGCCCTTGGCCGTCGCTACAAGCTTCTGCAGCGCGGCCGTATCCGTTGCCGGCTCGACCAGCGGCGGGGCAGCATGAACCTTCTTGCCGGGCTTCGGCGTCGGCTGGGCCGGGGTCACACCCTGCGGGTCTGACCCTATGGCTGACCCCTTGGGTGGTCCTCCCGCTTTCGGCGCATGCGTCGATGCGGTCTGGATTGGCGGCGCCACGGGCGTCGGCAAAAGCACCGGCGCCGCAGCCGGCGGTCGTGGCGGAGATGTGGGTGACAGCGGCACCAACTTGGGCGGAGTCACAGGTGTCGCCGATGGCGCGATCGGCCGGGGGTGCGCTGGGGTCAGACCCGCAGGGTCTGCCCCCGCCGGAGCTGCCGCCGCTGGCCCTGCCGGGCCGGCCGCATGGATCGGCTTGCCGCCGTTGCGGTGGATGCGCTCAAGCCACGAGGCGCGTGCAAACGGCAAGCCCTGGCCACGCAGCCAATCGATGATCTCGTTCTTGTCGTTGATTCCCTGCGCGGCTATGGCCGCCATCCACGCCGCGAGATCGCGCCCGGTGCGGGCCTTGAGGCCCTCCAGGAAGTCGCGCTCCTCCTCCCGCTCGTCCATGGCCATTGTCCCCCAATTGCCAACAGCCGGCCTCAAAACCACCGGCGCGTGCGCGCCTTGTAGTCGAGGTACGCCTGCCCGAAACGCGCCTCGAGGTGCTGCTCCTCCGGCCGAATCGCCAGCCAGTAGACCGCGATGGCGAACACCGGCGCAAGTATCGCGAACCAGATGTTGTAGGTCAGCTGCGCAAGGCCGAGCAGGATCAGCACGTCGCCCAGATAGACGGGATTCCGCCGCCAGCGGAACGGGCCGCCGGTGACAAGGCGGTCTGCACTGCGGTTTGGGTGCACCGTCGTGCCGGCTCGCGACAGCGTGATGAGCGCCCAGGCCACCAGGCCAATGCCGGCGAGGCCCAACGCGTAGCCGACCACGCGCGCCGGCAGGTCATCCAGCCCCGGCCACGGCAGCGGATAGGCCCGGCCGCCGAGCAGGCCGAGCCCC
Source organism: Hyphomicrobiaceae bacterium (assembly GCA_036280295.1). Taxonomy (GTDB): domain Bacteria; phylum Pseudomonadota; class Alphaproteobacteria; order Rhizobiales; family Hyphomicrobiaceae; genus AWTP1-13. The sequence continues at coordinate 1,854 of DASURA010000351.1, read as the reverse complement.
AGTGCGGCGACCAGCAGCAGCGGCGGCCACGGGATGGCGGATGGGCTCGAGGATGGTGTTGGTGAGTTCATGCTCATGACAACGCTGGATTGGCCTGGCAGGCATGCACAACCCGCTCTGCAGCTGCCAAGCATGATACACTGCCCGGCGAGAACTCCCGAGACCTCCATGAGGGAACGCGCGCATGATCCCCAACGACTTTCCGGCCCTCAACTTCGACCTCGGCGAGACGGCCGATCAGCTCCGCGCCAGCGTGCGCGCCTTCACCGCCGACGAGATAACGCCGATCGCCGCCGAGATCGACAGGAGCAACGAGTTCCCGCGCCAGCTCTGGCCCAAGCTCGGGGCGCTGGGCCTGCACGGCATCACGGTGGAGGAGGAGTACGGCGGCTCCGGCCTCGGCTATCTGGAGCACTGCATTGCCATGGAGGAGGTGAGCCGCGGCTCGGCCTCCGTCGGCCTTTCCTACGGCGCGCATTCCAATCTGTGCATCAACCAGGTTCGCCGCAACGGCAGCGAGGCCCAGAAGCGCAAGTATCTGCCCAGGCTGATCTCCGGCGAGCACGTCGGCGCGCTCGCCATGTCGGAGCCGGGCGCCGGCTCCGACGTGGTCTCCATGAAGCTCCGGGCGGAGAGAAAGGGCGACCGCTACGTCCTCAACGGCACCAAGTTCTGGATCACCAACGGGCCGTGCGCTGACGTTCTCGTCGTCTACGCCAAGACCGACCCGGCGGCTGGCCCACGCGGCATCACCGCGTTCCTGATCGAGAAGGGCTTTCCGGGCTTCTCAACCGCGCAGAAGCTCGACAAGCTCGGCATGCGCGGCTCCGATACCGGCGAGTTGATCTTCACCGACTGCGAGGTGCCCGAGGAGAACGTGCTGGGCAGCATCGGCAAGGGCGTAAATGTCCTGATGAGCGGGCTTGACTACGAGCGCGCGGTGCTGGCGGCCGGGCCGCTGGGCATCATGCAGGCGGCGATGGACGTGGCGGTACCGTATGTGCACGCCAGGCGGCAGTTCGGCCAGCCGATCGGCGAGTTCCAGCTGGTGCAGGGCAAGCTCGCCGACATGTACACCACCATGAACGCCTGCAAGGCCTACGTGTATGCCGTCGCCAAGGCCTGCGACCGCGGCGAGACCGCACGCAAGGATGCCGCCGGCGCCATCCTCTACGCCGCCGAGAAGGCGACGCAGATCGCCCTTGATGCGATCCAGCTGCTGGGCGGCAACGGCTATATCAATGACTACCCGACCGGCCGACTGCTGCGCGACGCCAAGCTCTATGAGATCGGCGCCGGCACCAGCGAGATCCGCCGCTGGCTGATCGGCCGCGAGTTGTTTGCGGAGACGGCATGAGAGCACTTAGCATGGCGTAACAATGCAGATATTGGCAAGTAACATATCATATTGACATCCAGATCCAATGGGCGTTACGTCGTCGTCTGAACTGTGCGGTTTCAGGAGGCAACGCCATGCTCGACAATGCGCGCATGAAGGAGCTGACCAACGGCCTGCCCACCAAGTCGGCCAAGATCCGGGCTCTGAGCGAGGCTGGCTGCAGCCGGGCTGATATCGCCAGGTTCCTCGGCATCCGCTACCAGCACGTTCGCAACGTGCTGGTGCAGTCCGGCCAACCATCCCCCTGTGGGGCGACCGAGCCGGAGACCCCAGGTGCCTCGGGCTTGGCCGAGGAGCAGGCGCACTTCGGCGATGCACCAGCGATGGTCGCGGCGGCCCCGGACGGCATACGCCACCGCGTCAGCCTCAAGCTGGATGCCGGTGGGCGCGTGCTGATCCCGGCCGCCATGCGCGAGGCCATGCAGGTCGGCGAGGGCGACACGGTGCTCGCCTGG
>DASURA010000350.1:0-11877 GCA_036280295.1 Hyphomicrobiaceae bacterium | reverse complement strand
GGTGTCAGACCCTTCGGGTCTGACACCGTCTAGTCCCGCGTGATCGAGATGACCTTGAAGTCCTTGTCGAGCTTGATGTCGTATTGCCCGTCCTGGCAGTCGGCATCGTCAACCTCGAAGACTCCGGTGGCTTCGGTCTCCTGCTCCATCTCGCCGCCCGCGCAGCCCCAGTCCTTGATGGCGGCCTGGATCTTCTCGCCGTCCTCGGGCGACACCGGCTGATCTGCCAGCGCCGCGGCGCTGCCCAACACCAAGACGAGGAGAGGCATCAGCAACCGTTGCATGGCTCTTGGCTCCTTCCTGCCGGCCGGAGCTCATGGCTCCGCTGCCGTCAGGTATAGAGCGCCTCTTGCCGCTCCACCGCTGCAGTGTGACGGGCTGGTAAAATCCGCGTTCCAGTGCCGTTCAGCCCGCCGCACGGCTGCTCAGGGTCGACCGCCGGGCCTGCGCTCCTGGTCGCGCTGCCAGTAGAGCAGCAGCACTGTCACCACCGCGGTCAGCACCATCGTGGTCAGAATATCCGGGCGGCGAATGAAGGCGAGCCACGCGTTATAGGCGCTTTGCAGTGTCGTGGCGCGGCCAATGAGAAGACCGTTCCCCACGATCATGGCAAAGAAGACCGCCGACGTCAGGGCGACGCCGAGGCCCGCCTGCACGAGCCGCTTGAGGAAGCGAGGCATGGCCATCTTCTTCCCGGCCATGACCAGTTGCGTTGTTTCAGCCATAGGTCCTCTCCCCGAGAATCGTCGGAGGAGGTTAAACGACCTGGGGTGGCGCTTCCAAGGCCGTCGGCTGTTGCCGCTCACGATGTTGTGAACATCGCGTGCCGTCGGCAACCTGATTTGGATGCCGTCCGCGGGCTTCTGAGAGAGGTGGCGAGGCACGAACCGTATAGGTCGCGCCGCGCCCGCCGGATTCAATTCACCGCAATGCGTCCTTGAACAGAGCGACCGTGCGGCCCCAGGCCAAGTCAGCGGCGGCCTTGTTGTAGCGCGCTGCCGAGGTGTCGTTGTTGAAGGCGTGCTGGGTGCCGTCGTAGGTGAACAGCTCGTACTTCACCCCGGCCTTGTCGAGCGCGGCGCGATAGGCCGGAATGCCGGCGTTGATGCGATCGTCATTTTGCGCATAGTGCAGCACCAGGCGGGCCTTGATCCTGGGTACGTCAGCCGCTGCCGGCTGGGCGCCGTAATAGGGCGCGGCGGCCGACAGGTCCGGACCCGCGGCGACGGCCAATGCGTTGGTGATGCCGCCGCCCCAGCAGAAGCCGGTGGCGCCGACCTTGCCGTTGCTCAGCGGGTGCGCCTTGAGGTAGCGCAGGCTTGCCACGGCGTTGGCGACCGTGCGGGCGCGGTCGAGCTTGCCGATCATGTCGCGGCCCTTGTCCTCATCGGCCGGCGTGCCGCCGGACTGATGCAGAAAGTCGGGCCCCAGCGCCAGGAATCCTTCGAGCGCCATGCGCCGCGTCACGTCCTGGATATGCGGCACCAGTCCGCGGTTCTCGTGGATGATGATCACGGCGGGCAGCTTCCCCGTCGCGTTGGCCGGCCGGGCCAGGTAGCCCGCCATCTCGCCGCCCTCGCCGGGGAAAGTGACGCGTTCGGTTTTCAGGCGCGCGTCATCGGCGGCAACGATCTGAGCCGTGGCCTGATCGGCCTCGATCAGCGACGTCACCGCGGTCGCCGCCGCGGTTGTCCCGACCAGCGCCGTGAGCCGCGCCAGATAGGCGCGCCGGTCGAGCGTGATATGGGTGTACTCGTCGTAAAGGTCGATCATCTCCTGCGTAATCAGGGGGATCGTCTTTGGGGGAATCTGCGGCGGATGGTCAGTCATGGCGTCGCTCCAGGTTGGATGCGGCGTCGGCAAAGGCCTAGCCGTGCAATCGTGCAGTAGGGTGTCGGCGGGGCTTGAGCAAACCACAACTTGGTGTGCTATGGAGCGTGCACCGGCAGGCCGCCCGTTTATCTGGCGGCGGACTCTGCATCCGCCGGCTGGGGCTGGTGGAAGGCCCAGGGCCAGTCCGGTGCAAGGGGAAGGATGATGACCCGCGAGCGCCTCTACCTGTTCGATACCACCCTGCGCGATGGGGCGCAGACGACGGGGGTGGACTTCTCGCTTGCGGACAAGCGCCTGATCGCGCGCACGCTGGACGATATCGGCGTCGACTACATCGAGGGCGGCTATCCCGGCGCCAACCCCACCGATAGCGAATTCTTCAGCACCGACCCGGGCTTTGGACACGCCATATTCACGGCCTTCGGCATGACCAAGCGGGCGGGCCGCTCGGTCTCCAACGATCCCGGTCTGCAGGCCACGCTGCAGGCCGAGGCGCGCGCGATCTGTCTGGTCGCCAAGGCGTGGGACTATCACGTGCGGGTGGCGCTCGGCATCTCCAACGAGGAGAACCTGGCGGGCGTGGCGGAATCGATCGCGGCCGTGGCGGGGAGCGGGCGCGAGGCCATGCTCGACTGCGAGCACTTCTTCGACGGCTACAAGGCCAACCGCGAGTATGCCCTCAGCGTGGCGCGCACGGCCCACCAGGCCGGTGCCCGCTGGGTGGTGCTGTGCGATACCAACGGCGGCACCCTGCCCGACGAGATTGCCGCCATCGTCGCCGATGTGTGCCGCCACGTGCCGGGCTCGCATGTCGGCATCCACACCCACAACGACACCGAGAACGCCGTCGCCAACTCGCTGGCGGCGGTGCGGGCGGGGGCGCGCCAGATCCAGGGGGCGCTGAACGGGCTCGGCGAGCGCTGCGGCAACGCCAACCTCGCCTCCATCATCCCCACGCTGCTGTTGAAAAGCGAGCTTGCTGACCGGTTCGAGATCAGCGTCACACCGGAGCGGCTGCGCCGGCTCACGCACGCCAGCCGGCTGCTCGACGAGGTCTTGAACCGGGCTCCCAACCGGCAGGCGCCCTATGTCGGCGAGGCGGCGTTCGCCACCAAGGCCGGCATCCACGCCTCCGCCATCCTCAAGGAGCCGGCCACCTACGAGCACGTTCCGCCCGAGAGCGTGGGCAACCGTCGACGGGTGCTGGTGTCGGACCAGGCCGGCAAGTCCAACCTGCTCCACGAGCTGGAGCGCGTGGGTGTGCCGGTCGACCGCGATGACCCGCGCGTTGCCGCGCTGCTCGACGAGGTGAAGACGCGAGAGGCAGCAGGCTACGCCTACGAGGGGGCGGATGCCTCCTTCGAGCTGCTGGCGCGCCGGCTGCTGGGCGAGGTGCCGCGCTACTTCAGCGTCGACAGCTTCCGCGTCATGGTCGAGAAGCGCCACAATGCGCTCGGCAAGCTCGTTACCGTGTCGGAAGCCACCGTCAAGGTATTCATCGACGGCGACGCCGACCCATTATGGTCGGTGGCGGAAGGCAACGGCCCGGTGCATGCCCTCGACCAGGCGCTGCGCAAGGACCTCGGCCGCTACCAGGGCTTCATCGCGGACGTGGAGCTGGTGGACTACAAGGTGCGTATCCTGACCGGCGGTACCGAGGCTGTCACCCGTGTGCTCGTGGAGAGCCGCGATCACGCCTCGGGTGAGCGATGGTTTACCGTTGGCGTCTCCTCCAACATTATCGACGCCAGCTTCGAGGCGCTGATCGACTCGATCACTTACAAGCTGATGCGGTCCGGGGCGGCCGGGGCGGTCTGAAGCAGAGCGGCACTTGCGTTGACGGCTGATCATCTGTGCACTACGGTGTAGTGCATGAGCAATGCCGGTCGGCGTATTTCAGCATGAGGCGCTGAAGGTCCGGAAGGTCCTCCTCTATGCCTGGTATAGGCGTGACCAGGGGGGAACGGTAGAATCTCCAACCCTCTGACAACCGGTGACCACCTTCCAGGAAGTGAAAGGTCTCCGTAAGCACGGCTGCCGTGGTCAATACCGGCAACTGCACCTCGCGCAGAACCGCAGCACAGCTTTCATGCCAAGGATCTGTGCGATCCAGAAGCGCCAGAACCGCACCGGTATCGATCAGAGACCGCGGGCGCATGGTCTTCTTACCGGCGCTTGCGCTTTTCAACAGCGTTCTGTCTGACACGCTCCCGTATACGCTGGCGCGTATATGGCCCTTCCCCCAAAGACAGCGTGCCGATCACGTCCTCGGCCAGCCCTTGCAGCCGTTGCTGCTCCTCGTCTTCGTCGTCGTAGCGCTGGCGACTGAGCCAGTCCCGCGCAATGCGCTCCAGGAGACGGCCGATGCTCGTCCGCTCGTCTATGGACTTCGCCGACGCCACGCTGGTGCGGTTGGCGGAGCGCGAAGTGCTGACGACCATCATCACCGTCGATCGCAATTTCGAGGTCTACCGCATCGGCGGCCGCAAGAGGTTCCGTCTGCTGCCGAAGCGATAGACCCGGCGATCGGCATGCGCCGCAGGGTGACCGCTGGCTGCGTTCGCCATCGGTCACCCCGCCGGACGGTCAGAACCATTGCCGGCCGTTGGCGCCGTTGTCGCTGCGGTAGGGGGCGCAGACCTCCTGAACGCGATTGTCGAAGCCGATGGCACGGCACACCTGGGCCCTGGTGCCCTCGTTGTAGCGGATCGCCCGATCGGTCACGTGGAAGCCCCGGCTGCGGGCCACTCGTGCCAGGGTCAGATCCCGGCAGTAGGGCGTGGAGACAGCCAGGCCATTGACGATCTGAAAGTTGCCGTCGCAGACGATGCGGGCCTCGGCACCCTGGGCGAGCAGCAGCATTCCGGAGGCGGCGAGCAAGGCAGAAGCGAAGATCCTGTGCGTGGTCATTTGCGGGCTCCCTGTATTGGCATTGATGGGTAAACATCCCATGCCAGCTTGAACGTTAGCGCAACGCGCTCCGGTCGGGTCCACACGGTGGTGTGAGCGAAGTGTGATCGGGCGCTATCCATCGATAAGGCGTCGCGCCGCGTCGGCCGGCAGCACGGTGCCGGCCAGCACCTCGTCCGCCAGCGTATCGATGCCGGCCGCGCTGCCCTTGCGCACGCGCTCGGCCACCAAGTCGGCGGCGGCGCGGGCAATGAGGTAGCGGGCACGGCGCCTGCGCCGCAGCACCGGGTCGGCTCCGCGCGTGGCGACGTCGGCGATGGCGGCGGCCAACTCCGCAATGCCCTCGCCGGTAAGGGCGGTCACCTTCAGCACCGGCACCTTGGCGCGGGCATCGGCCTTCAAGGAGAGCGCACCCTGCAGGTGCTGGACGGTATGCCGGGCGCCTTCGCGGTCGCCCTTGTTCACCACCAGGACGTCGGCGATCTCCAGGAAGCCGGACTTCATGGCCTGGATGTCGTCGCCGAGGCCCGGTGCGGTGACGACGACGCGCACGTCTGCCACCTCCGCCACGTCAATATCGGTCTGGCCTGTGCCGACAGTCTCGATCAGGATGACGTCGCGGCCGGAAGCATCCAGCGCATCGATGACGCGCACCGCGGCCGGGGTCAGCCCGCCAAGGTAGCCGCGGCTTGCCAGCGAGCGCATGAACACGCCGTCATCGTCGAGTGCGGCGGTCATGCGGATGCGGTCGCCGAGGATGGCGCCGCCCGAGATCGGGCTGGACGGATCGACCGCGATGATGCCGACCGTCCTGCCCTCCTGCCGCAGATGCCGCGTGATGGCGTTGAGCAGCGTCGACTTGCCCGCGCCGGGCGGCCCGGTGAAGCCAACGACGACGGCGCGCCCGAGATAGGGCTGCATCGCCGCCAGCAGGCCCGGCGCGACGGCGGAGAAGCGCTCAAGCTCCGTCACCGCGCGGGCGATCGCCCGCCGCTCCCCGGTGCGCATGCGCTGGACCAGCCTTGGCAGGTCAGAAAGGTCCTCAATCTCGGGCCGCGGTCGCGTCGGTGTCATGGACCATGCAGATACCGGTGCGCCCGCGACCGTGCAACCCGCAGAGCCAAAGCTCCTGCGTTCGGGCCACCATCAGCCCCTGCAGAAGCCGGAAAGCCGGGCGCCGCGGGTGGATACCATTTGCGGCTCACTGGCCCTGTAGCACCAGGTGCGCAAGACGCGGCGCCGGATGTGCCGGCGGTGCGCTCGCTTCCGGGTGACGACGGCACGGTTTGCGCGGGAACGCCTGTCGCGCTCTGCTTCCAACGCTGCCTCACGAGCGCGCTCGGCGGTCTCCTGCACCGCGGTGAGCCGGGCCTGCGCTTCGGCGGCGCTGCGCTCGGCGGAGAGCTTGGCGCGCTGCATCTCCTCCAGCTGCACGCGCGCCTCGTTGGCCTCATGCTGGGCCTTGGTGAGCGCGCTGCGGGTTTCGGCAAGCTCGCTGCGCGCCGTCGCAGCGATACGCTCCGCAGCCACCAGGGCCACTCGGGGCACCTGTGCGGCCGGTTCGATTTCGAGCGTGCCGGTGTTGCCGGCCTCGGACGCCTCGTCCGCAGCCTCCTGACGAGCAGGCATTGCCGTGGCCTCCGCCGGGCGCAGGCCCCCCGCTGCAGGCTTCGTCTCGGCTGGCTCGCCGGCGGCAGCCTCCCCCACGGCAGGCGCTGCCATCGGCGTGACGGCGAGCTGCACCGAGACCATTCTGGCAGCGGGCTCCGGCGCGGTGACCGCGGTGCCGGCCCTGGCAGTGGGCTGCGGGAGCAACTCCATGACCACCGTCGCAACCACGGCGATCATCACCAGGGCCGCCATGGCCTGTTGCGTGCGGCCAAGGCCCCAGCCGACCGTGGCGGGCGGCGTTGGCTGCTTGCCCCACGGATCGTAGGTGCCGAAGTTCCAGACGTGGCCCTCCGGGTCGCGGCAGGAATAGCCCCGGCCGCGGTTGGCTTCATCCTCCGGCTCTATGATGACAACGGCGCCGGCGGCCTTGGCCCGCGCATGGTGCGCGCGTGTATTGCCGACGCACAGATAGCACACCTGGGTCTCGACCCCGCCGATCTCATCCGGCTGCACCATCAGCTTGCCGAACGCAGTGTCCTCTATCGGTGCCACCATCAGCATGCCGCTGCCCACGGTCAGCTCGGCATAGCGCGGCTGGCCCTTGGAGTCGGTGATGACCCGATGCACCTGCATGCCGAATGCGCGGCACAGCCAATCGACGGCTGCCGGTACATCACGGTAGCGCACGGTAGGGATCACCGGGGTGCCCACGCCGGCGTCGCGTGCAGCCGTGCCGGCGAGGCTGAGCCTGACCTGGGTCACGGCCCGCAGCCAATAGGCCAGGCTCCTGGCACGCGAGATCGCGCCGTTCAGCGCCGCAGAGGCGGCGGAGATGAGGTCGAGATTGCGCACGTTGCCCATGGTGGTGCCACGTCTTGCCCAGGAAAGACTGCGACAAGCGTTAGTCACAAAAGCTCACTATGCGGTTAATGGCCGGCTTCGGCTTTTTGCCAACCGGACAAGCCTGTTAGCGGCTTTGCTGCAGTCGCCATCACCAGTTGGCAGTGCTCGCAAGTGCCACCGTGGAGGACATGGCGCCCGATGCGGACAGCGCCCGGCGGGCGATGAAGAAATCGCAATGCTGCATTGAGGCGGAGGAAATTGCTTGCAGCGCTGCCGTCTACCCCGTTAGCGGCAGACATGATGGGTCGTGGCAGCGGGGACGTCCGGGGAAAGCGAACGCAATGAGCAGCGGCAACACCAGGCCGGACGCGGCGACGCCGTCGGCGGCAGCGCTCGAGCCTCCCGCCATGTGCCACCTTGCAGCCTTCGCACGTGGGCTGCGGGTTGTGCTCTCGGTGCCGGCGGCGCTGCTGATCGCCGCCGGGCTCGGCTTCGGTGCGCTGGCGCGCGACGGTGGCTTGACGATCGGCCACACCGCCTTCCTGACCGCCGGCATGTTCGCCCTGCCGAACCAGGTGCTGCTGGTGGACCAGCTGGTGCGCAACGAGACGCTGCTTGCCGCGGCGTTCGCGGTGAGCCTGGCGGCGCTCCGCCTGCTGCCGATGACAGTGACCGTCGCGCCGCTGCTCAAGGGCGGCCGCCCCGGCAGCCTGGTACGGCGTATGCTGGAAACGCTGGCGGTGCACTTCGTAGCCGTCAGCCCCTGGGTCGAAGCGCAACGCCGCCTGCCGTCGCTGCCGCCTGAATTGCGGCTCGCCACCCAGCTGGGGATCGGCGTCGCCTTCTGGAGTGCCATGCTGGCGGGAACGCTCGCGGGATATGCACTGGCAGTGTCGGTGCCGGTGATGATCGCGGCCACACTGCTGTTCCTCACGCCGATCTACTTTCTGCTCTCCCTGCTCGCCACATCGCGCTCACGCATGGACCTTCTTGCCATCGCCATCGGCTGCACGCTTGCGCCGGTGCTCTACGTCGCGGCTCCGGGCTTCGATCTGCTCGCGACCGGGCTGATCGGCGGCACGCTGGCGTTCCTGCTTCGGCGACGGCCGGCATAGGGCGCCCGAGCAACCGGCATGAGCTTCCTTGGCGACGGCTTCAATGGCTATCTGACACTGCTGCTGGCCGGCATTCTGGCCAATGAAACCTGGCGCTGGCTCGGCCTGGCGGTCGGGAGCCGGCTCGACGTCTCCGGTGCGCCGTTCCAGTGGGTGCGGGCGGTGGCAACCGCGCTGGTATCGGGATTGGTGGCGCGCATGCTGCTGTTTCCGACCGGTGCCCTGGCAGAGGTGCCGGTTCCGGTGCGGCTTGGCGCCTTCCTCGGCGGCATTGCGCTTTACTTTCTGTTGCGGCGGAATGTAGCGGCCGGCGTCGGCGGCGCGGCGGTGCTGCTGATGGCGGCACAACTCGTCCTGTAAGCGTGCGGGGCGGCCATGGCGCCGCCCGTCCCGGCATTTCAAATGCGAAACCGGCTTGTGGTAATCGTGCTGTGGCAACGGGGCGGACGCGTCGCGACCGGGATTTGATTTGAAGCGCAAGCAGGGCGGCGAGGGGCTGACCTCGTCTCAATATTCGGTGGGCCACCATTCCGGTCGCCGTATCGCAAGATCGCTACTGCAGAGGGCTGGCAAGATGATAGAGTTCGCCCCCGCGGCTTGCCGCCCGGCCGCGCTGCCATGGAAGGGACACATGACCTACGCCGTTCGCCCCAGCCTGTGCTTCGGCATCGCTGCAGCGCTCCTCTGCCTGGGCTCGGCGGGCGGCGGCGTTGCGGCGGCGGAGGAGACGGTGGCGCTGGCTCCTCACCGCGCGATCTATGACCTGACGCTGACCACAACGCGCGGTGGCACCGGCGTCACGTCGGTGGCCGGCCGCATGGCGTATGACCTCGTCGGCTCGGCCTGCGAGGGCTACACGCAGAACATGCGCCTGGTGACGCGCCTCGCGTATCAGAGTGGCGGCGGCAGCGTCACGGACCTGCGCTCGACGACCTGGGAGGATGCGGCCGGCAAGCACTTCCGCTTCGATTCCAGCAATTTCCGCGACGACAAGGCGACCGAGACGACAGCCGGTGACGCGGCCCGCCAGGATCTTTCGCAGGAGATCAAGGTTGAGCTGACCAAGCCCGCCAAGCGCAGCGTCTTCCTTCCCTCGGGAGCCTATTTTCCCATCCAGCATACGATCGCCCTGATAGAGGCGGCCAGGGCCGGGAAGTCCTCGTTCCGCGCCGACCTGTATGACGGCTCGGACAAGGGCGAGAAGGTGTACGATACGGTGACGGCGCTGGGGCGCGCGATGTCGCCCGGCAGCAACCGCAAGCTGCGCAAGGTGGCCCACGCCGATCGGCTCAACGGGGTGCGCGCCTGGCCGGTCTCGATCGCTTATTTCGAGCCGCGCACGGACGGGCTGGATGCGCTGCCGGTATATGAGATCACGTTTTGGATGTTCGAGAACGGCGTCAGCCGGAAGCTCAGCATCGACTACGGCGATTTCGCCCTTGAGGGCGATCTGACGGACATCGAGTTCCACGAGCCGTCGAAGTGCGAGAAACAGAAGCCGTAGCAGCGATGGCCGGCGTCGCCGATGCGACCGCTCCGCTGGCCATTCGCGATTGAGGATGTAGTGCGGCTGTCGCCTTGTCGCGCCCTACGGACTTTCACCTTACGTGCCCCATAGCCGCGCCGCGCCGCGCACGCCGCTGGCGTCGCCCCAGCGCGGAGCAACGATCGTGACGCGCGGATGGTCCGTGAACAGGTGCGGGGCAACCCGCTGCGGCAGCGCATCATAGAGGTGCGCGAGGCGCGACAGGCCGCCCCCTAGTACGACAACATGGGGATCGACGATGTTGATGACATGGGCGAGTCCGCGCGCGAGGCGATCGGCATGCCGGTCGAGTGTCGCCTGCGCAGCTATGTTGCCCGTCGCGGCACGCGCGGCGATGTCGGCGCCGGTGCGGCTCTCTCCCGTGATACGGGCGTGATCGGCTTCCAGGCCGGAGCCCGACACCCAGGTTTCCAGGCATCCGCGGCGGCCGCACCAGCACAGCGGGCCGGGCTGCTCGTCCGCGGTCGGCCAGGGAAGCGGGTTGTGCCCCCATTCGCCGGCAATGCCCAGAGGTCCATCGACGAGATGGCCGCCCAGCACCAAACCGCCGCCGCAGCCGGTGCCGAGTATCACGCCGAAGACTGAGACAGCCCCCGCACCGGCTCCATCGACGGCCTCCGACAAGGCGAAGCAGTTGGCATCATTGGCGAGCCGTACCGGGCGCTTCAGGTACGCCTCCAGATCCTGCCCGAAGGGACGGCCGTTCAGCCAGGTCGAGTTGGCGTTCTGCACGAACCCGGTGCCCCGCGCCAGCGAGCCTGGCATGCCGATGCCGACGCTCCCGCGTGTCTTGGATGCCGCCTGCAACCGCGCCACCATGGCGCCTATGGCCTCGATGGTGGCGACGTAGTCGTGGCGCGGCGCCGGCACGCGGTGCTCGGCCAGTGTCGTGCCATCCGGCGCCAGGGCGATGCCGGCGATCTTGGTGCCGCCGAGATCGATGCCGAGCCTCGCCATGAGCCTTCCTCTCCACCAGACCGCGACGGCATCTTAAACAGTTGGTTAGACATTCTGAAGCACAGTGCGCCCAGTGGCTCCCGCAGAATCGATGCAGGGTTCGGGCGGGCGCGTGGATCGGGCTTTGCCGGACGCATGACCTACTACCAGAGCAGCAGCACCTACGCGGACCGCCGCCTGAACGGGCGCCGGCCCGCCAAGACGGTGATGATCGTGGAGGACAACGAGCTCAACATGAAGCTCTTCCACGACCTGCTCGATGCCCACGGCTACCGCACGCTGCAGACGCGCACCGGCATGGAGGCGCTGCGACTGGCCCGGCAGGAGCGGCCCGACCTCATCCTGATGGACATCCAGCTGCCCGAGGTGTCCGGACTCGAGGTCACCAAATGGCTCAAGGACGACGAGGCGCTGTGCGATATCCCCGTGATCGCGGTGACGGCCTTCGCCATGAAAGGAGACGAGGAGCGCATCCGGCGGGGCGGCTGCGAGGCCTATATCTCCAAGCCCATCTCGATCGCGACTTTCCTCGACGCCGTGCGCCGGCATCTGGGTGAAGCGTGAGCGGGACCGATGCTCTTCTTCCTACGTTTTCAAACACTTGGGCGCATCTGCCGGGCGCTCCCCCGGTTGGGGTGATGCGCGGCCGAATCGGCTGCTTTCTTCCGCCCAAGCGGCAGGAAAAAGGCACGCACGGAGGGATGCAACAGAAATGACCTGTAAGTCCTTGGAATTCTAACAGAGTATTGCAAAGCTTGCGTCAATCTGCTTTGCTCAGCGGAAGGACTGCGTGGGAGGAGGGACGGCCGCGGTCCGCGGGAGCGGTGCATTGGGGTGCCGCTTGATCCATGAAATCCAGATCCTCACGGACTATTCAGGTCCGCCGCATCTCCTGATGCCGTGAGGTGATGATCGGCCTGCGGCTGGGAGTGGCCTCCTCTTTAGATGCCGCGTTGAGGTCGATCAATCGCCAGGTCGGATGGCCAACGCCCTCTTTGGCCCATGACTTGGCAGGCCGGTGCCGGGGCTGCTCGGACTTCTACCCCGCTGCCGAAGTCAGTC
>DASURA010000349.1:0-12297 GCA_036280295.1 Hyphomicrobiaceae bacterium | reverse complement strand
GTTTACGCGTGGGGATTGTTCGACTGCTGCTTGCCGTCTCCGTCCTTGTTGGCCATGCCGGCGGCGAGGAAGGCTTTCTGTTGCTCCCCGGCAATCTGGCCGTCGAGCTCTTCTTCATCATCTCTGGCTTCTACATGAGCTGGGTGCTCACGGAGAAATACGATACCAAGACGTGGGGTGGCATTGGCACATTCTATCAAAACCGCTTCCTACGCCTCTGGCCTGCTTTCGCGCTGACCACAGTGGTGGTCTATACTTGCTGCCGCTTTCCGCAGTGCTGGTTCTCTTTGTGGAGATGCCGATAAATCGCTGCCGGGCGCGCCTGGTCGAGCGCCGACGGCTCTCCTCTTCTGCCGTCACAGCTCTCGCGAGTTCGCACGCCACCACTTGAGAAGCTGCCAGGGAGAAAGCCGGAGGTGCATTGCACTTTGCGAGCTAATCTCCGAATAACAAGGGTAGATCGGCGCAATGCGGCTACGCCTTATTGCGCCCTACGATTGGCTGCCCCTCATCTGACCCTCTCCCGCGAAAAGCGGGAGAGGGGAGCCGCCTCACTCCTTCACTGCGCCCGTCATCGCCGACACGTAGTGCTCGACGAAGAAGGCGTAGAGCACCACCAGCGGCAGCGAGCCGACCAGCGCGCCGGCCATCAGCGAGCCCCAGCGGTAGATATCGCCGTCGACGAACTCGTTGACGATGGCCACGGGCACCGTCTTCTGCGTGGTCGAGGAGATGAAGGTCAGCGCGTAGATGAACTCGTTCCAGCACAGTGTGAAGCAGAAGATGAAGGCCGAGATCAGGCCCGGCACGGCCAGCGGCAGGACGATCCGAGTCAGGATCTGCCAGCGGCTGGCGCCATCAACCAGCGCGCATTCCTCCAGCTCAAACGGGATGGTCTTGAAGTAGCCCATCAGCAGCCAGGTGGAGAACGGGATCAGGATCGTCGGGTAGGTGAGGATCAGCGCGAACGGGGTGTCGAACAGGCCGTACTGGAACACCACCGTGGAGAGCGGGATGAACAGGATCGACGGCGGCACCAGGTAGGCAAGGAAGATGGCTCCGCCGACCCACTGCGCACCCCTGTAGCGCAGGCGCACGATGGCATAGGCCGCGAGCACGCTGGCGATGATGGAGATGACGGTGGCGGCCATGGCCACGAACATGGTGTTCCACAGCCACAGCGGATAGCTGGTCTCGAACAGCAGCTTGTAGACGTGCTTGAGCGTCGGCGTCCAGGTCCAGAACGGGTTGAACCTGTCGAGGTCGAGCAGCTGGTCGTCCGGTTTGATGGCGGTCAGCGCCATCCAGTAGAACGGAAACAGCAGCACCAGGAGGATCAACCCGAGCGGCAGGTAGAGCGTAACCAGCCGACGCGGCAGCGTCTCCAGGTAGGCCATGCCCTCGCTGTGGTCGTGCGATGGGGCCAGACCCCTCGCATCGGACGCAGACGCTCCGGTGATCGGTGTGCGTGAGGGGTCTGCAACGTCAGTCATTGGCCTCTCCATGCTGCCACTTGCGGCGCTGCAGGCCGAACCAGGACACCAGGATCGCCGCCAGCAGGAACGGGATCATGGCGGTGGCGATGGCGGCACCCTCGCCGAGATGGCCGCCCAGGATGGCGCGCTGGTAGCTGAGGGTGGCCATGAGGTGGGTGGCATTGACCGGGCCGCCGCGGGTGAGCACCCAGATGAGCTGGAAGTCGGTGAAGGTGAACAGCACCGAGAACGTCATCACCACGGCGATGATGGGGGTGAGCAGCGGATAGGTGATGTAGCGGAAGCGCTGCCAGGCCGAGGCGCCGTCGATGATGGCAGCCTCGTAGAGCGAGGGCGAGACGGTCTGCAGCCCTGCCAGCAGCGTGATGGCGACGAATGGCACACCGCGCCAGATGTTGGCGAAGATCACGCTCCAGCGCGCGTTCCACACGCTGCCGAGGAAGTCGATGTTGGTCTCGATCAGGCCCGTCTGCCTGAGCGACCAGGAGATGATCGAGAACTGGCTGTCGTAGAGCCACCAGAAGGCGATGGCCGAGAGCACGGTCGGCACGATGAACGGCACCAGCACGATGGCGCGGATGATCGCCTTGAACGGCATGTGCTGGTTGAGCAGGATTGCCAGATAGAGGCCGACCGCGAACTTGATGATGCTGGCAACCACTGTGTAGAGAACGGTGTTGAACACCGATATCCAGAACACCGAGTCGCCCCACAGCCACTCATAGTTCTCCCACCCGACGAACGCGCCGGTGCGGCCGATGCGGGCGTCGGTGAACGACAGCCAGACACCGAGGCCCAGCGGATAAGCCAGGAACAGGATCAGGAAGGCCGCCGCCGGCAGCATGAACCAGAGGCCGAGCCAGTTGCGGTTGACCTTGAGCCGGTCCCATGCCGTGACCTCGCTCAGCTCGCGGCTGGCCGTGGATTTCAATGCGATGTCGGCCATACGTGTCCTCTTTTTATCCCCTCTCCCCATGCCCTATTCGGGCATGGGGAGAGGGTCAGGGTGAGGGGCAGACTATAGATCCCGACGTCGGCGTTTGCCGCTGCCCCTCACCCCATCCCTCTCCCCGCGTCGTAGAGCGCGAAAGCGAGGGCGCCGTTGCGCGGGGAGAGGGAGGAGACTGCCTTCCCCTCACCCCGTAAGCGCGGGGAGAGGGAGATCCCTTACCTGTAGATCCGCTGCAGCTGCCGCTCGGCGATCTTGATGGCGCCCTTGGCGTTCTCGCGGCCGGTGGCGTAGGCGGCGAACATGTCCAGCAGCACGAAGTCGGCGATCGCCGAGGCCGCCTTCTCGCCGACCGAGCCGAGGCCGCCGGCCGTGAGCGAGCGCTTGGCCACGTCGCGGTAGACCGTGCGCTTGGGATCGGCCGTCCACACCGGGTTGGAGTCGTAGGCGTTGAGGCAGTGCGTGAGGTAGCCCTTGGCCGACTCGATCCACGGATTGAAGTTGTCCGCCTCCAGCATGAAGGCAATCAGCGCCTTGCAGGCCTGCGGGTACTTGGTGTGGGTCATGGCCAGGATCGGGTACATGAGGTGCAGCTCGGTCGGCTTGCCGACCGGGCCCACCGGCATGTAGGCGTGGTTCATGTCGGCGGCGATGGCCTTCTTGGCCGGGTCAGCGTTGGCCGCCGCGTAGATCGAGATGCCGTTGTTGGTCCAGGAGATCTCCTCGGCGAGGAACGCCTTGTTGTTGAAGGCGTCGTTCCAGGAGGCCACACCGGGGATCATGTTGTCGTAGAGCGCCTTGCAGTACTCCAGCGCCTTCACGGTCTCGGGCGAGTCGATGGCCACCTTGTCGTTGGCATCGACCATCTGGCCGCCGTGCGCCCACAGGCACCAGTAGACCCAGCCGTTGCCGTCGCCGGAGGCGTGGCCCAGCGCCATGCCGCCCGGCGTGCCGTTCTTCTTGGTGGCCTTGGCGTACTCGAGAAAGGCGTCGGTGGTCTTGGGGAACTCCTTGAAGCCCGCCTTGTTGAGCGCCGAGACGCGGTAGTTCATGAGGTTGCCGCTGTAGCAGATGGGGATGGCGATCCACTTCTGGCCGCTCTTGGCGTACTTGACGGCGCTCTCGACCCAGCCGCCGTATTTCTTCCCGAGGTAGTCGGCCACGTCGGTGACATCGATGCACTTCTGCGGGAACAGGTGCGGCAGCGAGTAGAGCCCCCAGAACAGGTCCGGGCCGGCGCCGGTGTTGGCGGCCACCGAGGCCTTGGGCTGCACGTCCTCGTAGGACTCACGCGAGATCGTTACCTTGACGCCGGTGGCCTTGGTGAAGGCGTCGATCAACTTTACGAAGGCGTCATCCTCGGCCTGCACGAAGTACTTCCAGCGCAGCATCGACAGGCTGGCGCCGGCCTCGGGCTTCCACGGCGCGGTCTGCGCCCAGGCCTTGGCCCAGTCGACGAGGCCGGAGCCGGCCAGTGCGGCCGCAGCCGTTGTGCCTTGCAAGAAGGTCCGGCGGGTAAAGTTGGACATTAGGCTTCCTCCTCCTGGGTACGTTGTGCTGCCGCTTACGCGGACAGTCTCTTGCCCGTGCTGGCATCGAAAAGATGCGCCACACGGGGATCCGGCTTCAAACGGACGGTATCGCCTGGCTTGAAGGCGTGGCGCTCGCGGAACACGGCGACCACATCGGTACCGCCGATCCTGGCGGTGACGTGGATCTCCGAGCCGGTCGGCTCCACCACCTGGATGGTGGCCTCGGCACCGTCGTCGGCGAGGGTAAAATGCTCCGGCCGGATGCCGTAGACCGCGGGGCGGCCGTTGGCGCCGGTGGGGGCCGTGGCCAGAGGCAGGCGGGCCCCGCCAGGGCCGTCGAAGTAGAGGCTGCCATTGGCCCGCACCGTGCCGGGCAGGAAGTTCATGGCCGGGGAACCGATGAAGCCGGCCACGAACTGGTTGTCCGGGCGGTCGTACAGCTCCAGCGGCGCGCCGATCTGCTCCACCAGGCCGTCGTGCATCACCACAATCTTGTCGGCCATCGTCATGGCCTCGATCTGGTCGTGCGTGACGTAGATGGTGGTGGTCTCGATGCGCTGGTGCAACTCCTTGATCTCGGTGCGCATCTGCACGCGCAGCTTGGCATCGAGGTTGGAGAGCGGCTCGTCGAACAGGAACACCTGCGGGTCACGCACGATGGCACGGCCCATGGCGACGCGCTGGCGCTGGCCGCCGGAGAGCTGGCGCGGGAAGCGGTCAAGCAGCGGCAGGAGGCCCAGGATCTCGGCGGCGCGCTTCACCCGCGTGTCGATCTCCGCCTTCGGCGCGCCGCGCAGCTTGAGCGAGAAGCCCATGTTGGCGCCGACCGTCATGTGCGGATAGAGCGCATAGTTCTGGAATACCATCGCCACGTCGCGCGCCTTCGGCGGCAGCAGGTTGACGACCCGCTCGCCGATCCGGATCTCTCCGCCGGAGATGTTCTCCAGGCCTGCGATCATGCGCAGAAGCGTGGACTTGCCGCAGCCCGACGGGCCGACGAGGACGACGAACTCACGATCGTTGATGTCGACCGACACCCCGTGCAGAATCTGCGTCGTGCCGAACGACTTGCGTACCTCGCGGCACGTGACACTGGCCAAAGGCGCTCTCCCTGATGAGGCAGATGATTCTTCTTGTTGGCCGGGACACTACAACGGCCGACGACGATCGACCAAGCGATGCTTTCGTTGGACCGAAATTCGAAGGCGGCCCGGCAACCGTCAGCGTCAGCGGTCGACGCGCAACGCCCGGGAGGCTGGCCACGGTTTCCCTATGAGGTGGGTGCCAGCGGCGGTACAGAAGTGACCGCTGCCGGCGGATGAAAGTCAGTCTGTCGGCCGCATGGCCTCCGCGATCTTGACGAGCGGCACGGTCACTCTCCACTTCCCGGTTGCCCGATGTCACCAAGCCACTCCAGCGAGCTCCACATTACCGTCTTAGGCGCGCAAGGCGACGGCGTGGCCGAGACAGACCGCGGCCCGCGCTATGTCGCGTTCGCATTGCCGGGCGAGAGGGTTGTGGCCGAGGCTGGCGAAGCCCTGCCGCGCCTGGTGTCGGCGCCCAGTCCGGACCGGGTGCCGCCGATCTGCCGGCATTTCGGGGTGTGCGGCGGTTGCGTCGCCCAGCATATGAGCGACAGGCTTTACGCCGAATGGAAGCGCGAGATCGTTGTCGAGGCGCTGCGCCGGCGCGGGCTGCGGCCACCGGTCGCGCCGCTGCAGCGCGTCGCTGCTGGTACCCGGCGCCGGGCCGTGCTGACGGCGCGGCGTGGGGGCGATCGCGTCGAGCTGGGCTACCATCGACGCAAGAGCTCCGACCTCGTCGATATCGAGGAGTGCCCGGTGCTGCTTGATGCGATCGCCGCCGGCCTGCCGGCGCTGCGCGCCATCGCTGCAGCGCTGCCAGGGCCGGAGGTGCGCCTGACCGTGCTCGCCACCGCCGTGGGTCTCGATGTTGCGGCAGAGACCGGCGGCCGCCGTACCGGCCGCGACTCCGTCGTCGCCCTCGGGCAGCTGGCCTGCCGGCATGGACTGGCCCGCGTGACGGTAGATGGCGATACCGTGATCGAGGGAGTGCGTCCGGTCGTGAGGATGGGCGCGGCGGATGTCGCCGTGCCGCCCGGCGCCTTCGTGCAGGCCACCCGGCAGTCGGAGGAGATCATGCGCGCCCTGATCGTGACGGCGCTCGCGGACAGCAGTCCGAATCCGAAACGGGTGGCTGATCTGTTCTGCGGTGTCGGGACGTTCACGTTCGAGCTGGCGCGGCGCGCTCGTGTGCTCGCTGTCGACAGTGACGGCGCCGCCCTCGCGGCCCTGGTTGCCGCCGCACGCCATGCGCAGGGACTGAAGCCAATTGAGGCGAAAGTGCGGGATCTTGCGCGTGAGCCGCTGTCGGCGAAGGAGCTGGAGCCGTTTGAGGCCGTCGTGCTCGATCCGCCGCGCGCCGGTGCCGCCAGGCAGGCGCATGAGCTGGCGCGCTCGTCGGTGGCGACGATCGTTGCGGTCTCCTGTGATGCAGGGACGTTCGCCCGCGATGCAGAGACCCTTGTGGACGGCGGCTATGTCATCGCCGGCGTGACGCCGATCGATCAGTTCGTGCGGTCAGCGCACGTGGAGACAGTGGCAGTCCTGAGGCGCGCGCCCGGCCGGAGAGGGACGGCCAGGCGCCGCTTGCTCAGGAGCTGAGCCTAGCTGATCTCAGCCAGGTAGTACTTGCCGCTGAAATTGCCCATGCCGAGCCGCCACTCCACGGCCTTGCCCCCAAGGTCGTACACGAGACGGTCGAGCGTCAGGATGGGCGCCCCGGCCTTTATGCCGAGCGTCTCGCCAACCGACGCCGAAGCGGCACCAATCGATACGCGCTCCTCGCCCTTGCCGAGCAGGATGCCGTACTGCTGGGCCAGCACGACGATGCGGGCCGGCAGATCCTTCTGCTCGTCGAGATCGGGGAACAACGCCGCCGGCATTGCCACCTCCTCGACCATGAACGGCTCGCCCTTGTCCAGGCGCAGCCGCTGGATACGCCACACCCGGTCCTCCGAGCGCAGCCGCAGGCGAGCGCATTCGCCGGCATTGGCCGACGCCTGGGTGATGCTCAACACCTTGATTTCACCCGTGATATGCTCGCCATCGGCTGTGCGGATATTGCTGTAGCGCACGGCAAGCTCGTCTGACGACTGGTCGTTGACAAAGGTGCCGCGACCCTGCCGCCGTGTCAGCAGCCGCTCACCCTCCATCAGGTCCAGTGCCTTACGCATGGTGCCGGAGCTGACGCCAAACTCGCGCGCCAGATCGCCCTCGTTAGGGATGGCGGCGTTGGGCTTCCACTCCCCCATTGCAATGCGCGAGGCAAGTGCGTCTCGCACCTGCAGATAGAGTGGACGGGTTGAAAATCGACCCGTACCGATCATCCTGTTGCTACTCAGCATGTGGCCTCTCTCCCATTTGCTAGATATCAGACACGTGACAAATTATTCCCGCTGTAATTTGTCACTATGCTTGTATTTGATGGTATAGTTTCGGGATAAGTATCTGTTATGTTCAAGAATCTTTGTTAAGAATAATCCGGCGGTTCGATTTATTCGAGATCTTCGTTGGACGTGTCTCGAAGAATATTGTGTATGGCTACTGGATAACCACAGCCGACGGGTATTGGCAGGAGGATTTGTCGTGGGTGCGAGCACGGGTCCAGCTCCTCAGGGGCCGGGACGCTCTGCATCATTTCGCGCACAGTTGACCTGTCGCGACCCGACGCTGGCGGATATTCCCGATGACCCCGGCTACAAGAAACAACCGTCGCCCTGCACAACCCGCGTTAATTATCGCTGGGTAAGGAGGATTAGCAACACCCTTTGGACTACAACACATTGCGAACAGCAATGGACGGATTCCGCCATCGTATTGCCCATCTCCTCTGAGTTGGGAAGCATCCCTGCAGACCTCCCGTTCCGGAGTCCCGTCCTTGCAGCGCCATCCGTGCTGGGATGCAGAATTCTCCGGGCGGGGGCTGGCGCCTGCGGGTAATGTGCTGTGGCCTGCACGGTGGGCAGAGCATAGGGAGCAGGGGAGAGCGCATGGGCAACCAGATTGACCTCAAAGGGCGGACGGCCGTCGTCACCGGCGGCGCCCAGGGCTTCGGCAGGGCCATTACCGAGCGGTTTGTGGCCTCGGGGGCGAGGGTGGCGATCTGGGACCGCGACCTGGTGCTGGCTGAGCGCACGGCGACAGAGATCGGCGACCAGGTGACCGCCATCGCCTGCGACGTGATCGACCCGGCCGCTGTGGACACGGCCCGCGACGCCACGCTGGCTCAATTCAGTCGCATCGATATCCTGGTCAACAATGCCGGCATTGCCGGCGTCAACGCCAGGACGTGGGAGACCGACGTCGGGGAGTGGCGCAAGGTGATGGCGATCAACCTCGACGGGCCGTTCATCTGCGCGCGCGCGCTGGTGCCGGGCATGATCGCCCAGGGGTACGGGCGCATCGTCAACATCGCCTCGATCGCCGGCAAGGAAGGCAACCCCAACGCAGCCCACTATTCCGCATCCAAGGCCGGCGTGATCGCGCTCACCAAGTCGCTGGGCAAGGAGCTGGCCGGCTACGACATCGCCGTGAACGCTGTCACGCCCGCAGCCGCCAAGACCGCCATCTTCGACCAGCTGACGCAGCAGCACATCGACTTCATGCTCTCCAAGATCCCCCGCAACCGCTTCGTGACGGTGGACGAGGTGGCGGCGCTGGTGGCTTGGCTGGCGTCGGAGGAGAATGCCTTCTCCACCGCGGCGATCTTCGACATCTCCGGCGGCCGGGCGACCTATTGAGCCCAATCAAATGTCGCCGGAAGGAGCCGATCACGTTGCGGTTCCCGGCGGCGGTGGGCGCGTGGGTTCCAACGCTTGATTGAATATCACCCCGGCACTTGCCTGCGCCCGGTGCAGGCAAGCCCCGCCGTGACACCGCAGCCATGACACCCGATTGAAGCGACGGCAACGGAATACTATTTCACTCTCATACCCTTCAGGCGCTCGGCGACACGCCGGCAGGCCCGCGCCCATTGCCGGCGCGTCATATGCGTTCTGCGATCCCACATGGCGATGCAGCTGGCCAGCGCATCCTGGGCCGGCTGAGCCTTGCCGGGCGCCTTCCCGTTATTGGCCTGCGCGGTATGCATGCGCCGGCGCCCCCTGCCTCTCTTGCCGTTGACAGCCTTCATCTTCACGCTTCCGGCCCGGGCCGCGGTGGGCGCAGCGGCAGCATGCGCTGCAGGGGTAAGCGTTTTCGCGGCTTGCGCTGCCGGGGCCTTGGGCCGCACAGGCGGGCCCGCCGGGGATTGGGCGAAGGCGGTGCCGGCAGCAATCCCGGCGGCAGCGAGCAACGCGATCAATGCAATACGCATGGGTGCCCCAGATTGGTCGTGCCGGCAGCAGTATGGGCAACCCAGCCGATCGGCGCAACCGCGCGCGGGTTGCAGGCCGGGGCTGGCACCGCCGTGATCGACGTTGCGCCGCGCCTCTGCTAGCTCAGAGGCTGCAGCGCTCCGAACGGATGGCAGTGGAGGCAGGAACGATGAAGGCGATGCTGAGCAAGCGGCCCGGTGGCCCCGAGACCCTGGAGCTGGAGGAGCTGCCCGATCCGGTGCCCGCCGACGGCGAGGTGGTGATCGCCGTCAAGGCGTGCGGCGTCAATTTTCCCGACACCCTGATCATCGAGGACCGCTACCAGTTCAAGCCACCGCGCCCGTTCGCACCCGGCGGCGAGGTGGCCGGCGTGGTTGCGGCGGTCGGCGCGAACGTTACCGCCTTCAAGCCCGGCGATCGCGTGATCGGTTCTTCGATCTGGGGCGGCATGGCCGAGAAGATCAGCGTCGAGGCCGGGCGCTGTATCGCCATGCCCGCCAACATGCCGTTCGACGAGGCGAGCGCCCTGGTGCTGACCTACGGCACCACGATCCACGCGCTCAAGGACCGCGCCAGGCTGCAGCGGGGCGAGACGCTGCTGGTGCTTGGGGCCGCCGGCGGCGTCGGCATCGCGGCGGTGGAGCTCGGCAAGGCGATGGGCGCCCGCGTCATCGCCGCGGCATCATCGCCAGAGAAGGTCGACCTGGCCCGCCAGCACGGCGCCGATGCCGGCGTGGTGTATCCGCGCGGCCCCTTCGACAAGGAGGGCACCAGGGCGCTGGCGGACCTGTTCAAGGGCGCCTGCGGCGAGGGCGGCGCCGATGTCATCTACGATCCAGTGGGCGGCGACTATACCGAGGCGGCGCTGCGTGCGATTGCCTGGGAGGGCCGCCATCTGGTGGTCGGCTTCCCGGCAGGGATTCCCCGGCTGCCGCTCAATCTGGCGCTGCTCAAGGGCTGCCAGATCGTCGGCGTGTTCTGGGGGGCATTTACGCGCCACGATCCGCAGGGCAATGCCGCCAACATTGCAGAGCTGATGCAACTTTACGCCACGGGGCAGATAAAGCCGGCGGTTTCCGAGCGCTATCCACTATCGCAGGCCGGCGCGGCGATTGCGCGTCTTTCGGCGCGCGCGGCGATGGGCAAGATCGTCGTGACGATGGAGTGATGGATCGGGTCGATGGGGGAGCAGCATGTCGGCGATCACGCGATGGTGGTGGATCCGGCATGCGCCGGTGCCCAGCGACGGCCGCATCTACGGGCAGCGCGATCTGCCCTGCGATTGCAGCGATATGGCCGCCTTTGCCGCGCTTGCGGCCGAGCTGCCGGCACCCGCGGTGTGGGTGACGAGCAATCTGCAGCGCACCACGCAGACGGCCGAGGCCATCCATGCCGCCGACCCGCACAAGTTTGCCGGGGTCGCGCTTGAGGCCGTTCCCGAGCTGGCGGAGCAGCATCTGGGCGCCTGGCAGGGGCTGGAGCGGCAGGCCTTCTACGCCGAGCGCAAGGTCGGGACGCAGAGTCCCTGGTTCGCCCCGGCCCACGAGCGCGCGCCGGGCGGGGAAAGCTTCGTTGACCTCGTCGAGCGCGTCGCCCCCGCCATCGCGCGTCTCAACCGTGCCCACGCCGGCCGTGATATCGTCGCCGTGACGCACGGTGGCACGATCCGCGCGGCCCTGGGGCTGGCGCTCGGCATTGCGCCGCAAGCCGCCCTCGCCTTTGCCACCGATAACTGCTCGCTCACCCGCATCGACCACCTGGCTGAAGCCGGCGGCTCCGGCTACTGGCGCGTCGTCACGGTGAACCGGCACGGGAATCCCCTCTCCCCGCGCTGATCAAGAGTGGGACCAGGTTGAGCCGCGCGGGGAGAGGGAGAAAATCACCACTTGCCTGTATTCGCCATCGAGGCCCAGGGCTCGGCCTGGGGCTTGGGCTCGCCCTTCTGCAGCAGCTCGATGGAGATGTTGTCGGGTGAACGGATGAACGCCATGCGGCCGTCACGCGGCGGGCGGTTGATGGTCACCCCGGCCTTCTGCAGGCGGTCGCAGGTGGCGTAGATGTCGTCCACCTCGAAAGCCAGGTGGCCGAAGTTGCGGCCCTCGCCATAGGTTTCCGGGTCCCAGTTATACGTCAGCTCCAGGAGCGGGGCCTTGTCCGTGCTGGCGCGGCCCTCATCCTCGGGCGCCGCCAGGAAGATCAGCGTGAAGCGGCCGGCCTCGCTGTCCATGCGCCGGACCTCGCGCATGCCGAGCTTGTTGCAAAAGAAGTCGAGACTTTTGTCGATGTCGGTGATGCGAACCATGGTGTGGAGATAGCGCACGCGTTGCCTCCTTTTCGACCAATTTGTCGGCGTATGACTTGCTGTGCGACCGCAGCATTCGCAACTGCGATGTGCCTGCGACCGATCGTGGATCAATCGATTCAGACCCGATTCCGGGCTGATCATAGCCGGACGCCGGCATTGCACAACTTGCGGATAACCCTTGCATAGCCCGGGGGAGAGAAGCCGTAAGCCTCGCTGCAACACTACGAATCAGCTCCGGCGCGTTTCTGCAGTTTATCCCCAGCTATAATATTAGTCGCATTCTGCGAACCCGAAGCGAATCAATACCGGCTGTTACTGCCCCGAGTTATCAACAGATGCAGCATCCAGGATTGCAATGGTGCCGAAATGATACACATTTGCTAAATGTGTCGGCCAAAATAAGCCATTGATTTCAAAGCGAAATAATTCGCTCATGACAATTCTGTGCATTCTGATGCACAGCCAAGGTCGCTTCCGGGCAATAACCGCTGGACAGCGCCGGCATTCAAGGAGCAGGTTCACCGCCGTTCAAGATGCGTCGCGGCCGATGAGGGCATATTCGGTCGCGGCGCCAAGTAAGCGGGGTAAGCTTATGGGTGACGACAGGTTGCCCCCTC
>DASURA010000348.1:0-3508 GCA_036280295.1 Hyphomicrobiaceae bacterium | reverse complement strand
GAGATCGGTGGCGGCGAAGGCGAGATTGGCCTTGGCCTGGGCCAGGTTGGCCTTCGCTTGCTGCAGGGCGGCCTGGAATGGCCGGCGGTCGAGAGTGAAGAGCAGATCTCCCTGCTTGACCAGCTGCCCGTCGGTGAAGTGCACCTTCTCAAGGTGGCCCGAGACTCGCGCCCGTATCTCGACGGAGTCGACAGCTACGAAGCGGCCCACGTACTCGTCCTGATCGACAACGGTCTTGACCACCGGCTTGGCGACCGTGACCTGGGGCGGCGGCCGAGGCGGTGGTGCGGCTGCCTTCTGCCCCCCCTGGTCGCAAGCGGCCAAGGTGAGGGCGAGCAACAACAGCAGCGCCGCGCTGCACGCGCGGTAAGCGACTTGTGGCATGGGAACCCTTTGGCGAGGTCGCTGCGCCATGACATGGCATTGGGCAATGAGCCCCGATGCAATGCAGCATATGGTGCCACGAGCGGCTCACCGGCATAGGCGCTCGTGCCGCAGTGAAGCAAGCGTGACTATGACCTGAACTGTCGGAGAAGTTACCTGATGTGACACGCGAACTGAGACGGCGCCGTATTCGCACGCTCCGGCCTCGACCAGCTATGGACGTGTCAGCGGCCGGTGCTCAGTCCGGCAAGCCAGGCGCGAACGCTGGCGGGGCTGTCGAACTCGGCACCATCGCGGAAGTGCTCGCCCGCCACGCGGAGGCCAACGCCGCCGAGGCGCTCGGCCGCTCGCAGCGCCGGCTCGTCGCCGTGATCGTCGCCGATCATCACCGGGCGCCGGCCCTTGAAGATCGGCAGGCCCATGAGCCAGGTAAGACCTGTGCCCTTCGAATGCGCCTTGGGAACCACCTCCAGCACCTTGCGGCCTGGTCGCACCGCAAAGTCGTCCCAGCGCAGGACGATACGCTCAAGCTCCGGCGCGAGCGCGTCTTTTGCCTCAGGTGCATGGCGGTAGTGCAAGGCGAGCGCGGGGCCCTTGTCCTCGAACAGCACGCCGGGAAGGTCTCGCGCCATGTCTCGCACAGCCCTGGCCAACCCGCCCGGCACAGGCATCACCAGCGTCGAGGTGGGCCCGCGCGGCACCGTGCGGGCCTCGGCGCCATGCACGCCGACGGCGATCAGCTTGAGGGGCGCGAAAAAGCGGTCCGCATCGGCGATGCGTCGACCCGTGATCAATGCCACGGCGCCCTTCAGGCTGTGCTTGAGACGGGCAAGCGTTTCCACAAGGCCCTGTGGGACCACCACGGCGTCGGGAGCCGGCGCCATGTCGAGGAGGGTGCCATCGATATCCACGAACAACGCGCAGTCGTCCCCGCACGCCATAAGGCGGTCGAGGCGGCTTTCACTCGCTGCCGGAACATCGTGCATGCCGATATCGTACATGTTGGAAAATGGGTTCAGCGGGGCTTCATCCTAGTGCGATCCATGCTAGTGCGACCATGTGCGCACGGAAAGCTGCTCCTCGCGCGCGGCAACCTCAACATCAATCTCCTCGCAGGGCAAGAGGCCGCTTTGCGTATCGGAGTAACGCACCACCGCGGCGGCGTTAACCGACGCGGCACGCAGCGCCTCCTCGGGCTTGCGACCGAGCGCGATCGCGGCCGTGAAGGTGGCGTTGAAGGCATCGCCGGCGCCGGCGGTGCCCATGACGTTGGTCTCCAGCACGGCGGGGCAGTAGTGGATGGCATCGCGTGTTCCCAGGAACGCGCCGTTGCGGCCGTCGGTCACGACTACATAGCGCGGGCCAATGTTGCTCAGCGCCTCGAAGAAGGCGGCGAGGCTCATTTCGAGCCCTCCGGCCACGAAGCCGCGTGCCACCAGGCGCGGCGGCTTCTCGCCTGGCGCCAGCGGCAGAGAGTGGCCGCCCTCGCCGTAGCGGCCCACGAGACCGGGGACCAGCACGTCGGCCTCAGCGCTGTTGACGGCGAGGATATCGATCTTGGCCAGCGTCTCCTGGAAAGCGGCGCCGCGCGAGGAGAGCTGGCGGACGCGCGGGTTGGCCGCGATCAACGCGCCTTGCGCGTTGGCGCGGGCGACGATGGCGGGGAAGGTATCGGCGGACTCATTGCTGAGCGAGGAGATGTAGACCACTTCAACGCCGAACGCGTCGTCCTTGAGGTCGGCCTCCTGGAGGAGGGTGTTGGCGCCGCGGAAGGTGAAGATCGCCGCGTTGCGGTCGTGCGAGGAGACCATGACAGAGGCGCCCGTCGGCGCACGGCCGTCGCGCAGCACCCAGCGCGTCGAGATGCCCTCGCGCATCAGGTGTGACAGGATCGTCTCCGCACGCTGGTCGCGGCCGAGCTTTACCAGCGTCGAGACATCGAGGCCGAGGCGCGACATGGCGACCGCAGCGTTGACCGCGCCGCCGCCGACGTGCGTGGAGATCTCGACCGCCTCCGTCTTCCGCCCCTCCTCCAGCAGCAGGAACGAGGTATCGGCATTGAGCATGGTCATGCGCTCGATGCGATCGTCGGCGATGATGGCGATGGTATCGAGCATGGCACCGCCGACCGTCAGGGCTTTCATGGCGCTCTCCCTCTCCCCGCGCGTATCTCCCTCCCCCCGCTCGGAACCTTAGGCGCGGCCGACGATGCGCGAGGAGAGGGGAGTTCCGTCGCTCATGCGTCTAGCGCGATGGTCGAGAAGTCCGCTTCGGCTTGGCTAGCTGGCGAAGCGACTTCTTGATCTGAACCGCACTAGCAATAATAATGATGGCTAGTGTCCTTCAGATCGCGAAAATCAGGACACTAGCATGGGTAGATGGTTGTCGGCGCCGCCTTCTGCCCGCGATCCGGGGTTTTCTTCACCGATTGGCTTAATCGTTCCAGAGCATGGCGGATGGATTCCGGCTGCGTCCAAGTCGTGGGGTCGTCATCTCCCCCAACGCTCGCCAGGGCACGCAGGAAGGCGTCGCACCACGCGGCCAGGTCGTGCTTCTCGATTGTCGCCATCATGGCCTGATAGCGCGCGCGCCGCTCGGCCAGGTCCATCTCCATGGCGATGCGGATCGCCTCGGCGGTGTTATGGATGTCGTAGGGGTTGACGATCAGCGCGTGCTCCAGTTCTTCGGCGGCGCCGGCAAAGCGGGACAGGATCAGCACGCCCGGGTTTTCTGCATCCTGCGCGGCAATATACTCCTTGGCCACGAGGTTCATGCCGTCGCGCAGCGGCGTCACCAGGGCGATCCGTGCGGACCGGTATATGGCGGTGAGACGTCGGCGCGGAGCGGTGCGGTGGATGTAGTGGATCGGCACCCAGTCGATCTCGCCGAAGCGTCCGTTGATGGAGCCGGCGAGGCTCTCGAGCTGCTGGCGGATATCGGTGTAGGCCTCCACGTCCTCGCGCGTGGGCGGAGCGATCTGCGTCAGCACGATCTGGCGCCGGTATTGCGGGTTGCTTTCCAGGAACTGGCCGAACGCCTTGAATTTCTGCGGCAGGCCCTTGGTGTAGTCGAGCCGGTCGACGCCGATGATGCGGCTCATCCCGCGCCCCTGCGCCAGCGCGAC
>DASURA010000347.1:0-14107 GCA_036280295.1 Hyphomicrobiaceae bacterium | reverse complement strand
CCGTCACCGGGCCGTACTCGGCGGATTCGCTGTTCCATGCCGAGGCGCGCCGCGATTATGACGCGGCGATCGCCATGTATCATGATCAGGCATTGATTCCCCTCAAGACGCTGGCCTTCGACGCCGGCGTCAACGTCACCCTGGGCTTGCCCTTCGTTCGCACCTCTCCCGACCACGGCACGGCCTATGCGATTGCCGGCACCGGCAAGGCGCGGCCGGACAGCTTCATCGCCGCGCTCAAGCTGGCGGCAGAGATGGGGGTGCGGCGGCGAAACAGCGAATTGCGAAGTGTGAATTGCGAATAGAGGGCTTAAGTTCAGCTTTCCCCATTCGCCGTTCGCAAATTCGCTATTGGCTTTCTTGAGACCAAACGACATGAGCGCCGATACGACGCCCGACGGGCTGCCTCCGCTCAGCAGCGTCGTCCGCGACCTGGGGCTGGCGGCGCGCAAGAGCCTTGGCCAGCATTTCCTGTTCGACCTCAATCTCACGCGACGCATCGCCCGCGCTGGCGGCCCACTGGAGGGCCGGACGGTCATCGAGGTCGGACCGGGTCCCGGCGGGCTCACGCGAGCGCTGCTGCTGGAGGGGGCCGAACGGGTGGTGGCAGTGGAACGCGACGAGCGCTGCCTGCCGGCGCTGGAGGCGATCTCGGCGCGCTATCCGGGCCGTCTCGATGTGCACGTTGGCGACGCTCTGACGGTGGATTGGCGGAGACTGATCGCCGGCCGAGAAAAGGACGACGCGGGCAAGGCGGCTGGCAAGACAGTGATCGTCGCCAATCTTCCCTACAATGTGGGTACGCTGCTGCTGACAGGGTGGCTGGAAAGCGAGCCGTGGCCGCCCTGGTACAGCCGCATGGTGCTGATGTTCCAGCGCGAGGTGGCCGAGCGGGTCGTGGCCCAGCCCGGCACCAAGGCATACGGCCGGATCGCCGTACTGGCCCAGTGGCGCACGCGCACGCGGATGCTGTTCACCCTGAAGCCGGAGGCGTTCACGCCGCCGCCGGCGGTGGCCTCCGCGGTGGTGGAGCTGGTGCCGCTGGAACGTCCGCAGCCTGAGTGCAAGGCCGCCACGCTCTCCAGGCTCACCGCCGCCGCCTTCGGCCAGCGCCGCAAGATGCTGCGCCAGAGCCTGAAGCCGCTGGTCGCGGACCCGGAGGCGCTGCTCGCCGCCGTGGGCGTGGCACCCACGCTGAGAGGAGAGGTGCTCACGGTGCACGACTTCGCACGCCTCGCCCACACACTGGAGCGCTGGCCAGGCCGCTGAGGATGATCCGCGCTACGATACATCCGGCATCGGCGTCCAGATCACCTGCTCGAGCCTGTTCGCGCCCGTCGC
Source organism: Hyphomicrobiaceae bacterium (assembly GCA_036280295.1). Taxonomy (GTDB): domain Bacteria; phylum Pseudomonadota; class Alphaproteobacteria; order Rhizobiales; family Hyphomicrobiaceae; genus AWTP1-13. The sequence continues at coordinate 12,766 of DASURA010000347.1, read as the reverse complement.
CAGCATGACCAGCCGGTCGAAACCAAGGGCAGCTCCGCACGCGGGAGGCATGTGGGCAAGGGCCGTGAGGAAATCCTCGTCGAGGGGATAGCGCTCGCCATAGAGCCGCTGCTTCTCGACCATTTCCGCCTCCAGGCGCCGGCGCTGCAGGACCGGGTCGATGAGCTCGCCGAACGCGTTGGCCAGCTCCACGCCGCACGCGAACAGCTCGAAGCGCTCGGCGAAACGAGCATCGCCGGGGTTGGGCCGCGCAAGAGCCGCCTGATGCGCAGGATACTCCGTGAGCAAGGTTGCCCGGCCGTTGCCAATGTTCGGCTCGATGCGCTCCACCAGGATGCGGCTGAAGACATCGCCCCAGGTATCGTCCGGCGCCGTGCGGATGCCCGCGGCGTCGGCGGCGCGGATCAGCGGCTCCGGATCTAACGTTATCTGATCTTCCGCCTCGCGAATGGCGGCGGCGAGATCGATGCCTGCGAGACGCCGGCATGCCTCGGCGACCGTCAGCCGGTCAGGCGCGGCCAATGGATCGACCTCGCGCCCGCGGAAGAAAAACCTGGTCGCGCCAGCCTCGCCGGCCGCAATGCGCAGCAACGCCGCGCAGTCCTCCATCAGCGTCTCATAGGTCTGCCCCACGCGATACCATTCCAGCATGGTGAATGCCGGATGGTGCAAGGCGCCGCGCTCGCGATTGCGGAACACCGGAGCGAACGTGAAAATCCGCTCCTCTCCGGCTGCCAGCAGCTTCTTGCAGGCAAATTCCGGCGAGGTATGCAGATACCGCGGACTGCGCTCCCCGCCCGGACTGATCAGCTCGGTGGCGAAGGCGTGCAGGTGCGTCTCATTGCCCGGCGAGACCTGCAGGATGCCGGTCTCCACCTCGATGAAGCCCTGGACCTCGAACCAACGCCGGATCGCCCGCTGGATCCGGCCGCGGACGAGCAGGAACGGGCGCCGATCCCTATGCCGGTCGGGGTGCCACCAGGGGCTCTGGTTGGTGAGGTCGGCCAAGGGTCTGCGTGCGCCGGTTTCGTGTCTCGGGGTGGCTTGGCTCTACATGAAAACGCCTGTAGAAAGCTGCCGAACATGATTTGGCGAGCCTGCCGCCCTGCGGCGTCAATCCAAGGCTCATGTGCCAGATGGGCCAGACAGAAAGCGGGAGAGATCGCCGGTGGTGAAGGTTATTGCAAGCTCAGTGCGCAAAGGCAATGTGCTCGATGTCGAGGGCAAGCTTTGCGTGGTGATGAAGGCTGAGAATATCCATCCTGGCAAGGGCACTCCGGTCACCCATCTCGACATGCGCCGGATCGCCGATGGCGTGAAGATCACCGAGCGCTACCGCACCACCGACCAGGTTGAGCGTGCCTACCTGGAGGAGAAAACCTACAATTACCTCTACGAGGACGACATGGGCTTCGTCGTGATGGAGCCCGACACCTACGATCAGATCTCGATCCCGAAGGATATCATCGGCGAGCAGTCGGTGTACCTGCAGGAGAACATGCCGATCAGCGTCAGCCTGCACGAAGGTGTACCGGTGTCGGTCGAACTTCCCGCGCGTGTGACGCTGGAGGTGGTCGAGGCGGACCCGGTGGTAAAGGGGCAGACGGCGTCCTCGTCGTACAAGCCGGCAACGCTGTCGAATGGCCAGCGCGTCATGGTGCCGCCGCACATCTCCTCCGGCACGCGCGTCGTCGTTATGACGGCGGACGGCTCCTACGTGGAGCGGGCGAAAGACTGAGTGAACAGGGGGCAAGGCAGAAGGGCAGCAGGTGAGCAGCATCCCATTGCCTGACTGCCTATTGCCCGACTGCCACGCCTTCACGAATTGACGATTTCGCGATTGCTCGAATCGGGGCTAAGGAGAGGGCGGAAATAGGGTTAACTTCTTCCGGACGTGGAAATCTCACAGGTCGCCGCTCATGCGATACATCCTGGCCCTGCTGGCAGTTGCTGTCCTTGCGGTCGGCTGCACCAGCCTTTCGCTGCCGCTGCCCGGCGTCGGCGTCGGCAGCGGTGTCCCGATGACCTGCGGTGAGCGGTTGACCGAGTCTTCATGCGGCGAGGGCCAGCGCTGCCGCTGGGTGAACGACTCCGTGCGCGCGGACGGCACCTACGCCACCGCCCACTGCACCAGCACGGAGTGAGGCGCGCCCGCGGTGGTCGTTGCGCGGAAGAAGCGCGCGTATCGCCCGGCGGGAAAGGCGACGCGACCACGCATTGCACAGTCACCCTTGCTCCGGCCCGCCCACATGGGTTAGCACTTTGCCAACGAAGTGCGCTCTCGTCGGGCGTCACAAGAAGCCCGAGCAAAGGGCAGCCGCTGACAGGGAGACTGGAGGGTGGGAGACGACGCCTCGATCGTGCCCGATCGCACACGTACTGCGCCGTCTGCCGGTGCCGCCGCAGGATACGCTGAACCGCTCATAGAGATCGATAACCTGAGCGTGCAGTTCGCGACCAGCCACGGCACCGTGCGCGCAGTCGAGGCTTTGAGCTATGCCGTCCGTCCGGGCGAGATGGTGGCCATCGTCGGCGAGTCCGGCTCCGGCAAATCGGTCTCGGCACTGGCCCTGATGCGCCTGCTGCCTGCGGGCACGTCGCGCATCTCGGGACGCGTGCGTTTCGATGGCCGCGATCTCCTGGCCCTCTCGGAGGAGGAGATGCGGCGCATCCGCGGCCACCAGATCGCAATGATCTTCCAGGAGCCGATGACCTCGCTCAACCCGGTGCTGAGGATCGGGCTCCAGATCATGGAGCCGCTCCGGATCCACCTGGAGATGGGCGAGGCGACGGCGCGCGCCCGCGCCGTCGAGCTGCTGACGCTGGTCGGGATCACCGATCCGGAGAAGCGCCTCGACCAGTATCCGCACCAGCTCTCGGGCGGCATGCGCCAGCGCGTGATGATCGCCATCGGGCTGGCCTGCAATCCCAAGCTCCTGATCGCCGACGAGCCCACAACTGCGCTCGACGTGACGATCCAGGCGCAGATCCTGGAGCTGATGAAGGACCTGTCGCGCCGCCTGGGCGTGGCTGTCATCATCATCACCCACAACCTCGGCATCGTTGCGCGCTATGCCGACCGCGTGAATGTGATGTACGCGGCAAGGCTTGCCGAGAGCGGCAGCGCAAGCCGCGTGTTCGCGCAGCCGATGCATCCCTATTCGCGCGGGCTTCTCTCGGCCGTGCCACGGCTCGACCGCGGGCGCAGCGCCAAGCTCGCCACCATCGACGGTGCGCCGCCGAACCTGCTGGCCCCGCCCGCAGGCTGCCGCTTCCGCCCACGCTGCCGTCTCGCTACCGACCGCTGCGAGCAGGAGCCGCACCTTGCAGCGGCGCCGGGGGCGGACGGGCGCGATCACCTGGTCGCCTGCCATCGGGTCGACGAGGTCGACGCCCTGATGCCGTTGCCCAAGGAGGCGCGCAGCACTGTCAAGGCTGCCGCCGGCGGCGCCGAGCATATCCTCGAGCTCAGGGGAACGAGCAAGGTGTTCCCCGTGCGCACGGGATTCCTGACCAAGCCGGCGCTGATCCGGGCTGTCACAGACGTGACGCTCGATATCCGGCGCGGCGAGACGCTGGGCCTGGTGGGCGAATCCGGCTGCGGCAAGTCCACCCTGGGCCGCCTGGTGCTCCGGCTCGACGATCCAACGGCCGGCGAGATCCACTTCGAGGGTGTCGATCTGGCGCGGCTCAAGCGCGACGAGATGCTGGCGGTGCGCAAGCGCATGCAGGTCATCTTCCAGGATCCCTACTCCTCGCTCAACCCGCGCATGACCGTCGGCCAGATCATCGCCGAGCCGATGCGCGTGCATGGCATCCTGCCGAAGGCGGAGATTCCCGCGCGCGTGGCGGAGCTGCTGCAGACCGTTGGCCTGTTCACCTACATGGCGGACCGCTATCCGCACGAGCTGTCGGGCGGCCAGCGCCAGCGCGTCGGCATCGCCCGGGCGCTGTCGGTGAACCCGAGGGTGATCGTGTGCGACGAGGCGGTGTCGGCCCTCGACGTGTCGATCCAGGGCCAGGTCATCAACCTCCTGGAGGATCTGCAGCAGAAGCTCGGGCTCACCTACCTGTTCATCGCCCACGACCTCGCCGTGGTGCGCCATATCTCCAGCAACGTGGCGGTCATGTATCTCGGCCGCATCGTCGAGCAGGCCTCTGCGGAGGAGCTGTTCTCCAATCCCAGGCACCCGTATACGCAGGCGTTGCTTGCCGCGGCGCCGATCCCCGACCCCGCGATCGAGCGCGCCCGCCCGCGCAGCATCATCAAGGGCGAGCTGCCGAGCCCGCTCAATCCGCCCGCCGGCTGCGTCTTCCACCCGCGCTGCCCGCTGGCGACGGAGGACTGCAAGAAAGGCATCCCGGCGACGCGCGAGCTGGCGCCGGAGCACACGGTCGCATGCATTCACGCGTGATAGGAGGTTTCAGGTTCTAGGGGGCAGGTTTCAGGGAGGCGTGGCGCCTGCAGTCCCTGGAACCTGATCCCTGACACCTGAAACCTCATTCCAGCGCCCGACGCACCTCGTACACCTCCATGATCCGCTTGGACTTGTGCGGCCAGTCGCAGACGAACTGCCACATGCCATCCGAGTAGGTGTCACAGACTTTGACGCCCTTGATCACCACCCAGTGGCCCTGCTTGCCGACGTGCAGGGCAAGGATGTAGTGGACCCAGGGATTGCGCTGGCGCTGCATCCAGCTCCCCCACAGGGAGGGTCGCTCCTTGCGGGCCAGATGCATGTAGCTTTCCTTCAGCTCCATGCTGTAGCCGAAATGGGCAAGCGCGGCCGCCACCTCCTCCGGGTAGGTGCCCCGGACAATCCCCTTGCGTCCTTCCCGATCGTGGCCGGCATCCACCTTGCGGAAGGCCTGCACCTCTGCCTCCACCTTGCTCACCGAGAAGCCGGTGATGGCGCTCACCACAATTGGGCCGCAGAAGGCCACCCGACCGGTGTCGTTGTTGGCCTCGTGCAGGCTGGTGGACAGACGTGCGGACGCAACGCCACTGAGCGCTCGGGTCATCGCGGAAGGTCCTTGGGGGCAAATCGGATGAATAACTCTTTCATCACAACGGTTAAGGAACAGTTGCGATCGCGCTGCCGCCGCCGCGGCGCGGGTGCTTGCGGCACGGCCGCCCGCCGTGTCCGCCACACGCACGACTTGCAGCATGCCACGGCGGCATCCTAGCTGCGGGGCCGGCCGTTGCCTGAAAACCCCTCACGTATGGAGGAAGGCGTTCCATGCGCAACCTGACATTGACCTGCCCGGATTGCTGCGTAGGAACTCCGAATCGGGCGGAGTCTGGCAGCGCCAGGCAGCGCACGCCGGCCCGACCACGAACACACACCACGACGGCTCATAACGGGGGCTATTTATGCGTGTATCTTTTGGCGCAGCTTGGCTGGCGGCGACGCTGGCGCTGGGTTGCAGCAGCGCCTGGGCATTGGAGGAGGACAAGGGTGAAAAGGAGAGGCTCGCAGCCTGCGAGCGCAATCTCTGCGGCATCCTGGTGAAGAAGGAGGCCGGCGACGACCTCAAGTGCGCGCTCCAGAAGACCTGGGCGGGCAAGGTGATCAAAGAGGGGGTCGAGCAGAAGAAGCTGAAATGGGGCTTCGGCGACGTGCGCTGCAGCCTCGACCTGGTGGCCAAGCGCCAGGACATGATCGATGCCCTGACCAAGCCCGAGTACGAGTACAAGCTCCCCACCCAGACGGTTAAGTGCGATGTGGAGCGCGAGAAGGAGGTCATGAAGATCTCCGTTTCGATGACGCCAAAGTTCCAGTTCAAGGACGGCAAGGCCACCAAGGCGTGGCTCGGCATCGGCACCATCGAGGCCCCAACCGTGGTCAAGGGCGCGATCTGGACGGCAGCCCAGCTCGAGGACACCTTCGGAATCGTGCACGGCGACCTGATCCGCGAGATCAACGAGTTCGTGCACAAGCGCTGCCCGAAGACACTCGCGAAGTAGGACACCTGGACCCCTCTCCCCGCTTGCGGGGAGAGGGTTAGGGGCAGCCACCCGTACCGACGTCGGAGTGTGCCCCTGCTCCTGCCCTCAATCCGGCCTTTCCCCGCGCTGATGCAGGATTGGGAGCGGCGGCGCAGCGCGGGAAGAGAGAGGCAACCCCTAACGGTTCCCCAGCTTGGCCTTCTCGGCGAAGCGCACCGCCTCCTCGGCGGCCTTGAACAGCGCCCGCGACTTGTGCCCGCACTCGGCCTGCTCGGCGGCGGGGTCGCTGTCGGCGACCACGCCGGCGCCTGCCTGTACATACATGACGCCGTCCTTCACCAGCGCGGTGCGCAGCACGATGCAGCTGTCCATCTCGCCGTCGGCCGAGAAGTAGCCGACGCAGCCGCCATACGGCCCGCGCTTCTCCTTCTCCAGCTCGTCGATGATCTGGAGTGCCCGCACCTTGGGCGCGCCCGAGAGCGTGCCGGCGGGAAAGCCCGCCATCAGCGCGTCGATGGCGTCGTATTTCTTGTCGAGCCTGCCAGCCACATCGCTGACGATGTGCATCACGTGACTGTAGCGCTCGATGGCGAAGCTCTCGCGCACGCGCACACTGCCGATCTCGGCCACGCGGCCCACGTCGTTGCGCCCGAGGTCGAGCAGCATGAGGTGCTCGGCGCGCTCCTTCGGGTCGGCCAGCAGCTCGGCCTCCAGCGCCTTGTCCTCCTCGGGAGTGGCGCCTCGCCGGCGGGTGCCGGCCAGCGGGCGGATCGTCACCTCGCCGCCGCGCACGCGCACCAGGATCTCCGGCGACGAACCCACCAGCGCGAAACTGCCGAAGTCGAGGTGGAACAGGAATGGCGAGGGATTGGTGCGCCGCAGGGCGCGATAGAGCGCAAAAGGCGGCAGCGTGAACGGTACCGAGAAGCGCTGCGACAGCACCACCTGGAAGACATCGCCGGCAGCGATGTACTCCTTGCCGCGCTCGACCATCGCCTTGTAGTCGGCAGGCGGCGTATTGGAGACCGGCTCCGGCAGCGCCAGCTGCACCCCGGCCATGGCGGTGGCATGCGGCAGCGGTGCATCCAGCGCCTCCACCACGCCGCGCAGGCGCTCGACCGCGTCGGCGTACGCGGCCTGCGCTTCAACCCCGGGCTCTGGCCGTACCGAGGTGACAACGATCATCTCGTCCTTGACGTTGTCGAATACGACCATCAGCGTCGGCCGCAGGAACACGCCATCCGGGACATCGAGACTGTCGGGCGGGACGTTGGGCAGCCGCTCGATCAGGCGCACGGTGTCGTGGCCCAGGTAGCCGATGACACCGGCAGCAATCGGCGGCAGCTCCGGCGGCAGATCGATGCGCGATTGGCCAAGAAGGGCACGCAGTGATTGCAGCGCGGGTGCGGGCTCAGGCTGGAAGGCGTCCGGGCGAATGTGCGCCTGGCGGTTGATCTCGGCCCGATCGCCGAACGTACGCCACACGATATCCGGCGCCAGGCCGATGATCGAGTAGCGCCCCCGCGCCGCGCCGCCCTCGATGGATTCAAGCAGGCAGCTGACGGCGCGGCCGCTTGCGAGCTTCAGGTAGGCGGAGACGGGCGTCTCCAGATCGGCGACGAGGCGGGTCCAGACCACCTGCGGGCGGCCCTCGCGATAACGCGCCGAAAATGCGCTCCGCCCCGGCTCGGCCTCGAACTCATGGTTTCCGGCATAATGCTTGGTCATGCGCTTCGCCGTCCCGCCGCTTTCACACTGACCTGCCCTGCTTGTGTTGGGCCCAGCGTCCGCGAAGACCCAACCTACTCCGATGACGTGCCAAGCGCCTGGGCCAGGAGCTTCTCGTTGACGGTGATCCCGAAGCGCGCACGCAGTCCGCCGACATACTGGTCAAGCAGATCGACGCGCAGCTGCTGCGTCGCCTGCGATCTGTCTGTCTCCTTCTCGGCCGCCGTCGCGGCCGGCGCCTCGATGATGTCGCCCACGCGGAAGATGATGCGCGACCGGCCATCGGGCGTCGGCGCCGAATCGACCGCGCCCTTCGGCATGGAGAACACCCGCTGCAGCACTGCAGCGGTGACACCCGCCGGCGGGGTATCGGTGCGCTTCAGCGGGCCGGTGCGCTCGATCTTTGCGTTCAGCGCCTTGGCGATCTTCTCCAACCCCTCGTCGGGCTTGCGCTCGTTGATCAGCTTGCTGGTGCGGCTGGCGATCTCCTTGCGCCGCTCGTCCTCGATGAAGCTTGCCTTCACCTGGCTGGCCACCTCCTCGAACGTACGCGGCCGCTCAGGCGTCACATCGACGAGGTCGAACCAGCCATAGCCGCCGTCGGAGAGCTCGATGACCTCGGTCTCGACGCCGGGCGTGGCATTGAAGACCGCCTCGGCGATCCGTGCGGCGTCGGCGTGATTGATCACCGTCTTGCCATCGCCGGATTTGCCTGAGCGCGTCAGCCCCGTGACCTCCTGCAGCGGCAGCTTCAGCTCGGCCGCGATCTCCTTCAGCGGCGCTCCCTTGGCGCGTCCGGCCTCAACCTGCTCATGCAGCGTCTGGATCTCCTGGCCGACACGCTCGTTGGCGAGCTGGTCGTGGATCTCCCCCTTCACCTCGTCGAACGTCCGCGTCTTGCCCGGAACAATCTCCGGGACGCGCAGCAGCACCACCGAATACTGCCCCTCGACGGGACGCGAAAGCTCGTCCTTCTTCAACGCGAACGCGGCATCGGCGATCTTGGCGTCGATCATGTCGGCCTTGGCCAACAGCCCGGTGCCGAGTTGCATGTCGTTGGCCGAGAAGCCGAGCTTGGCGGCCGTAGCGTTGAAATCCTTGGCCTTCGACAGCTCCCCGTAGGCCTTCTCCGCGGCAGCTTTGTCGGGGAACGTCAATTGCAGAATGCGGCGCCGCTCGGGAATGTTGTAGGTCTCTTTTGCAGCCTCGTAGGCCGCCTTGACCTCATCATCGGTGACCTTCACCCGCGTCATCACCGCATCGCGGGAGGCGAGCAGCAGGGTCGCCTTGCGCTCCTCTGGCGCCTTGTATTTGCTCTGGGTCTGCTCAAACAGCGTCTTCAGCCTGTCCTCGGGCGGGTCTGCAATAGTGACAAGCTTGGAGAAGTCCGGCGAGACGAACTCGACGACGCGGGTCTCGCGCTTGTAGCGGTGCATCGCGTCAAGCAGGAACTTTGTCGGCCGCGCGGCGGCACCCAGCGTCTCGGTCATCTGCTCGCGCAGCAGGTCATCCTTGCGCGCCCGTTCATACTCGCCGATGCTCCGATAGCCAGCCTGGCGAATGATGTCGATGTACTTGCTCATGTCTATCCGGCCGTCACGACCGACGAGCTCGGGGTGCTGGGCGCGGATGACGCTGGCCACAATGGCATCCGAGACGGTCACGCCGAGCGACTTGGCATGAAGGTCAATGGCGGCGCTGCCGATCAGCCGCGCCAGCGCCCGCGCCGGAATCCCGAGAATCTGCCCCTGCTCCGGCGTCAGCGGACGACCGATGCGGCGGGCGACCGATTGCACCTCGTCCTGGTAGGCCTGCTTGAACTCCTCGGACGTGATCTTGGTGCTGCCAACCGTGGCCACGGCATTGTTGCCGAAGGCGCGGAACGGCAGATCGCCGCCGATGCCCCAGAGCGCTACGAAGGCGAAGATCAAGATCCCGAGCAGAATCTTGGCAAACAGGTTGGCGGCGCCCCGCCGCAGCTCATCAAGCATGGGATGATCCAGTTGTCTTGGGCAAGCCGCTGGCGGGCTGGCCCGGAAGTGGCGCGCTGGCGGTGCCGTCATACCGGGGGCACCGCAAATGTCCAGAATTTTCCCAGAACGCGACTTTTGCCCACCCGGGCCGTTGGGAGTCGCTTAGAATAGGTGAGTGTGGGCGGCCAGCTGCCTGGCGCAGTGATCGCAGTGCAGCGATCGGCACCGGCGCGACTGGCACCGCAGAGGCGGCCACCGATGAACAACGCTTGGGAGCAGACCGAAGGCATGGCGGCAGCGGCGGCAGGCATCCGCCCCCTCGTGGCGGGCAACTGGAAGATGAATGGGCTCTCCAGCTCCCTCGCGGAGGCCCGACAGGTGCAGGAACGCCTCGGCGATGCGGCATTCGCGCCGCAGGTCGATGTCATGATCTGCCCGCCGGCAACCCTGGTGGCAGCGATGGCGCAGCAGTCGGCTGGCTCCCGCCTCAAGATCGGCGCGCAAGACTGCCATGCGCAGGCGCGCGGCGCCCACACCGGAGACGTGGCCGCGGAGATGCTGAAGGATGCCGGCGCCGCGGCCGTGATCCTCGGACATTCGGAGCGCCGCGCCGACCACGGCGAGCGCTCAGCCGACGTGAGGGCGAAGGTGGCGGCGGCGCACCGCGCCGGGCTCATCGCCATCGTCTGCATCGGCGAGACCGCAGGGGAGCGCCGCGCCGGGCTGACGCTTCAGGTGGTGGCGCGGCAACTGCGCGAATCCCTGCCGGACACGGTGAAGGCAGGCGACACGGTAATTGCCTACGAGCCGGTGTGGGCGATCGGCACCGGTGTCACGCCATCGACGGCCGATGTCGCCGAGGTGCATGGCTACCTGCGACAGGCGCTGAGCGAGCGCCTCGGCGCGGAGGGACAGGCCATGCGCATCCTTTATGGCGGCTCCGTCAAGCCCGACAACGCCCGCGATCTGATGGCCGTTGCCAACGTCAATGGCGCGCTCGTCGGCGGCGCCAGCCTGAAAGCCGGCGACCTTCTGGCAATCGTCGCCGCGTGCAACGCTTGACCAGGGCGGCAAACGGCGGCTTAGTGCGCCGCGCTGAGACGGTCTTTCGCTTGGTGCCGAACGGAGCCCACCGCAAGTGACGTCGAGCCTGTCATCGAGCCGCTTCCTGCTCGCCCTTGCCGCTCTGGCGGGCGCTTCCGCGATGCTTGCGCCGGCGGTCCAGTCGGCGCCGCTTGATGCGGAGGCCTGCAGCAAGGTCAAGACCGAGCACCAGCAGCTTGAGAACGACGGCATCGAGCAGGACATGGCCAAGGGGCCCGACTGGGCCAGGGCCAACATGGGGCTGAAGCGGCTGTCCCAGGTGCGGCGCTTCATCGAGCTGGAGGAGCTGATCCTCTTTCGTTGCCGGTCGAAGTCGCTGGTAGCCCTCCCGCCGGATCCCTCCGAGAAGCCGTCACCTGCCGCCGGTGAAGCCGACAAGGGCAAGGATCAGAAGGAGAGCAAGGCGGCGACACGGAGCAAGCGCCAGGAGACTGTCGTTTCCAAGACTGCGCCGAAAGCGGCCGCCGGGTCGAGGCAGAAGCCGCCAGCGGCAAGGAAGCCGGCCGCCAAAGCCGCCGCGGCCCGCCCGCCGGCCCAAATCGAGGACGGTGCCGGCACCAGCTCAATTGCCAAGACGCCGCCCAAGAGTTCGGCCGACTAGTGCGATGATCGAGGAGTCCGCTTCATCGGTTTGGCGAAGCGGACTTCTCGAGCTTAATCGCACTAACCATCACAATGCTTGCTAATGTCCTTCAGATCGCGAAATTCGTTCCAACCTTGCGGCACGCTGAGACGGGTTTCGCGATCACGCCGCCAGCAAGTTTCCGTCGTTTGCCCACGCCTGTGATGTTGGAAAAATCCGTCTCTGGCAAGCCAGCCTTGGCCCCATCCTGGCAAGACTGGACTTGAAACATTGGCAACGGCTGCACAGCTGGTGTAGAAGCCCAGCGCAAAGGCGCCCGAAGGACCTCCTCCCGCTATGTCAACCGTTCTGCTCGTCGTCCACACCATGATCGCGCTGGTTCTGATCGGCGTGGTTCTGCTCCAGCGTTCGGAAGGCGGTGCGCTCGGAATCGGCGGCGGCGGATCGGGCGGCTTCATGACCGGCCGGGGGGCGGCCAACTTCCTGACCCGCCTCACGGCGGGCCTGGCGGCATCGTTCTTCGCGACCAGCCTGCTGCTTTCCATTATCGCCACCCGCACGCAGGTGCCGCGCTCGATCCTGGAGGTGCCGGCTGGCACCCAGCCGGCCAGGCCGCAGGGCGGCTCGCAGACGGCACCGGCGCCGCTTCCGCCCATTGATTTCAACATGCCCGCCAAGCCGTCGTCAGAGCCGTCCAAGGTGCCGCAGTCCAAGTAGGTTGGCTGCTGCGGTCGCCGCTCACCGCCGGGCCGGCGCTGGCTCGGCGACAGACGTGACGGAGGTACGGATAGCGCAGCTCGCGCTGTCCGATTGAGGTGCGACGCGTCGCCCCGCGACGAAAGAGCCTTGGGAAAAGACGAAGCGCCGCTCTTCGAATCACCAGCAACCGAGGTACTCTGCAAGCCCATGGCGCGGTACATCTTCATTACCGGCGGCGTGGTCTCCTCCCTCGGCAAGGGATTGGCTTCGGCCGCTCTTGGAGCGCTTCTGCAGGCGCGCGGCTACAAGGTCCGCCTGCGGAAGCTGGATCCCTATCTCAATGTCGACCCCGGCACCATGAGCCCCTACCAGCACGGTGAGGTGTTCGTGACCGACGACGGCGCCGAGACCGATCTTGATCTCGGCCACTACGAGCGCTTCACCGGCGTGCCGGCCAAGCGCACCGACAACGTCACCACCGGGCGCATCTACCAGGACATCCTGGCCCGCGAGCGGCGCGGCGACTACCTGGGCGGCACCGTGCAGGTGATCCCGCACGTCACCGATGCCATCAAGGAGTTCATCGTTTCCGGCAACGAGGGGATCGACTTCGTGCTGGTGGAGATCGGCGGCACGGTGGGCGACATCGAGGGCCTGCCGTTCTTCGAGGCGATCCGCCAGCTCGGCAACGAACTGCCGCGTGGCGATGCCATCTTCATCCATCTCACG
>DASURA010000346.1:0-3155 GCA_036280295.1 Hyphomicrobiaceae bacterium | reverse complement strand
GTCCATCCGTCCTCCCGGTCTCCCTCTCCCCATACAATGGGGAGAGGGTCGGGGTGAGGGGCAGCCTCTTGCGCAACGCTGGAGTATGCCGCTGCCCTCACCCTGGCCCTCTCCCCGCTAGCGGGGAGAGGGGATGCGCGTCAAAACCCCAGCACGGCCTTGGCGATGATGTTGCGCTGGATCTCGTTGGAGCCGCCGTAGATCGACACCTTGCGGTAATTGAAATACGCGGGCGCTGTTGGCGCGGCCCATTCCAGATCCATGGGCGGCTCATTGGCGCCATGCTCCGGATCGTCGTGATCGGGCTGGTATGGCAGCGCCAGCGGCCCAGCGACCTCCATCGCCAGCGCCGTCGTGGCCTGCTGGATCTCGCTGCCCTTGATCTTCAGGATCGACGACATCGGGTTCGGCTTCTTCTCGGTGTTGTGGCGCTCCTCGGCGAGGATGCGCATCTGCGTCACCTCCAGCGCCTTCAGCTCCACCTCGATGGCAGCGAGCTTCTCGCGGAAGCGCTCGTCCTCGATGAGCGGCCGGTCGCCGGCCATCACCCGGCCGGCCAGCGCCTTGATGCGCTGGATGCGCTGCTTGGAATAGCCGACGCGGGCGATGCCGGTGCGCTCGTTGCCCAAGAGGAACTTGGCGCAGTCCCAGCCGCGGTTCTCGGCGCCCACCAAGTTCTCGACCGGCACCTTCACGTCGTCGAAGAAGGTCTCGTTCACCTCGCGTCCGCCGTCGATGGTCTGGATCGGCCGCACGGTGATGCCGGGCGTCTTCATGTCGATGAGCAGGAATGAGATGCCGAGCTGCTTCTTGGCGGCCGGATCGGTGCGGACCAGGCAGAAGATCCAATCGGCGTGCTGGGCCAGCGTGGTCCAGGTCTTCTGACCGTTGACGATGTAGTGGTCGCCCTTTCGGACCGCCGAAGTCTTGAGGCCGGCGAGATCGGAGCCGGCGCCGGGCTCGGAGAAGCCCTGGCACCACCAGTCCTCCAGGCTGGCCATGCGCGGCAGGAAGCGCTGCTTCTGCGCCTCGGTGCCGAAGTTGATCACCACCGGTCCGCACATGGCGACGTTGAACGGCAGCGGCTGCGGGATGCCGTTGAACTGCAGCTCCTCGGTGTAGATGTAGTGCTGCACCGGGGTCCAATCCGCCCCGCCCCATTCCTTCGGCCAGTGCGGCACGGCCAAGCCCTTGGCGTGCAGGGCCTGGTGCGCCGTCACCCACTCCTCCTTCGAGATGTGCCGGTCCTCCTGCACCTTGGTGCGGATGCTCTCCGGCACGGCGGAGCGGAAGAACGACCGCAGCTCCTGGCGGAAGGCGTTCTCCTCGGGGCTGAAGCGAAGGTCCATGTCTCTCTCCTAATGCCCACGATCAGTGAAAATGGAGCGGAAGGCGCAATACAGCGTTCCCTCTCCCCTTGCGGGGGAGGGACAGGGTGGGGGGGATTCCAGAACATCGAGCTTCGAGGTTCCCCCGACCCCTAGCCCCTCCCCACAAGGGGGAGGGGGATCCGCGTAGGTACGCTTCATGGTCAGACGATCTCGAACAGGCCGGCGGCACCCTGGCCACCGCCGATGCACATGGTGACGACGGCGTATTTCACGCCGCGCCGCTTGCCCTCGATCAGCGCGTGCCCGGTCATGCGTGCGCCGCTCATGCCGTACGGGTGGCCGATGGAGATGGCGCCGCCGTCGACGTTGAGCCTCTCCATCGGGATGCCGAGCTTGTCGCGGCAGTAGAGCACCTGGCTGGCGAACGCCTCGTTGAGCTCCCACAGGCCGATGTCTTCCATCTTGAGCCCCGTCCGCTGCAGAAGCCGCGGCACCGCGAACACCGGTCCAATGCCCATCTCGTCCGGCTCGCAGCCGGCGACGGCAAAGCCGCGGAACACGCCCATCGGCTTGATGTCGCGCTTGGCCGCCTCCGCGTCCGACATCAGCACGCAGGCGCTGGCGCCGTCGGACAGCTGGCTCGCATTCCCCGCCGTGATGAACTGATCGTCGCCGCGCACCGGCTTCAGCTTGGCGAGACCCTCGAGCGTCGTGTCCGGACGGTTGCCCTCGTCGCGCTCCAGGGTGACGGTCCGCTGGGAGATCTCCTTGGTCTCCTTGTTCTCGACCTGCATGGTGGTCGTCATCGGCACGATCTCGGCGGCGAGCCGCCCTTCCTTCTGCGCCGCCGCCGTGCGCTGCTGGCTCACCAGCGAATACTCGTCCTGGGCCTCGCGCGAGATGCCGTAGCGCCGCGCGACGATGTCGGCGGTCTCGATCATCGGCATGTAGAGCGCACCCTTGTGCTCGACGATCCAGTCGTTGCGGTAGAACTTGGTGTTCAGGTTCATCTGCACGAGCGAGATGGATTCGAGACCGCCGGCCACCGCCACCGGCACGCCGTCCTGAGTGATGCTGCGCGCGGCCAGCGCAATCGCCTGCAGGCCCGAGGAGCAGAACCGGTTGACGGTCTGCGCCGCCGACGTAACGGGCAAGCCGGCGCGGATGGCACACTGGCGGGCGATGTTGCCACCGGTCGCGCCCTCAGGATTGGCGCAGCCCATGGTCACGTCCTCTACGAGGGCGGGATCGATGCCGGCGCGCTGCACGGCCTGGGCGATGACATGGCCGCCCATATCCGCACCGTGTGTCAGGTTGAACGCGCCACGCACGGCCTTGCCGATCGGCGTGCGGGCGGTGGAGACGATCACGGCATCGACCATGGGGGGGGGTCCTTCTCTGTCCTGTCATCCCGGGCCTTGTGCCCGGGATCCATCTATCCGCTTGCTCCAGAGCAAGCTGTTGGCTGGATCCCGGTGACAAGCACCGGGATGACAGCCGTACTCGTTACTCGGCAGCAGCTTGCGAGCTGGCTTTCGCCCGCTCCTCGGCCACCAGCTCCTTCTTGGATAGCTTGCCGACGGCAGTCTTCGGCAACGCATCGCGGAATTCCAGATGTGCGGGCATCTCATGCCGGCCGACTTTGTCGGCCAGGAACGCGCGCAGATCATCGAGCGTGAAGGCGGCCGCATCCGGCTTCAGCTTGACGAACGCCTTGGCCGCCTCGCCGCGATAGCTGTCCGGCACGCCGATGACGATCACCTCGGCGACGGCGGGATGCTCGTACATCGCCTCCTCGATGGCGCGCGGATAGACGTTGAAGCC
>DASURA010000345.1:0-17228 GCA_036280295.1 Hyphomicrobiaceae bacterium | reverse complement strand
TCAAGGCGATCGTGCCCTACGTGGTCATGAGCCTGCTGCTGCTGGCGTTGCTGATCCTGTTCCCGGACGTGGCCACCTGGCTGCCGGACCGGCTCGTCGGTTGATGCGATTGCGGCGGCCTGAGCCCGTCGAGTACCGCGGGCCTGAGCATATACTTCATGCCTAAAGTATTGTTCTTGCGAGGCAGATATCAATCCTGCTCGCGGGAGCCTGGGAGGCGAGCTCTGTTCTGTTGATGGCTTCAAAATGCAAAGAGAGCATAGGTGCAGTCTGATTGCCTGAGAAATGACGGGGGGAATGGCGCAGTCGGCGCAGCAGCCTTGGCATCCCGGGAGCGCCAATCCTCTGCCTGCAGCCGGTCGTTGCTGCAGGCGTCCGATTGACGCCCATGCTATTTCATATATAAAGGATGAAAGCATCGGGCCGACGTGCGCGGGCGTTCAAGATCGGCGCCGGGATTTTGAAAAAATCGGGAGGCAGGGATGGCGGAGCGCTCCTTCGCCAAGGAGGTGCAGCATCTGCGGCTCGGCGCCGGCGACGAGTTTCGCGGCGAGGGAATTCTCGCGATCACCAAGGCCTTGCTGCAGTCCGGCGTCGGGTACGTCGGGGGCTACCAGGGCGCGCCAATCTCCCACCTCATGGACGTCCTCTCGGACGCCCAGGACATCCTCTCCGACCTGGGCGTGCGCTTTACCGCCTCGGCCTCCGAGGCAGCCGCTGCCGCCATGCTGTCGGCATCGGTCATGTATCCCATTCGCGGCGCGGTCGCGTTCAAGTCGACAGTCGGGACCAACGTCGCCTCGGACGCGCTGGCGAACCTCGCGTCCGGGGGCGTCACCGGCGGGGCGCTGATCATCGTCGGGGAGGACTATGGCGAAGGCTCCTCGATCATGCAGGAGCGCAGCCATGCCTTCGCCATGAAGTCGCAGATCTGGCTGCTCGATCCGCGCCCCAACCTGGAAAGCATCGTCAATGCCGTCGAGAGCGGCTTCGAGTTGTCCGAGGCGAGCAACACGCCAGTGATGCTGGAGGTGCGCATTCGCGCCTGCCATGTGCACGGCCGCTTCGCGGCCAAGGACAACAGGCGGGCGGCGTTCACGCTGGCTGAGGCGCTGGAGAACCCGCGGCGCGACACCGGCCGCATCGTGCTGCCGCCCGCCTCGTTCGTGCACGAGAAGGAGAAGATCGAACGGCGCTGGCCGGCCGCCGTGGAGTTCATCAAGCAGCACAAGCTCAACGAGGTGTTCGCGGGCGATGTCGGCGAGGTCGGCATCCTCCTGCAGGGCGGAATGTATAACAGCGTCATCCACGCCCTGCGGGCGCTCGGCCTGGCGGACGTCTGGGGGGAGACCCGCATCTCGCTCTACGTGATGAACGTCACGTATCCGCTCATCGACGACGAGTTGATCGATTTCTGCCAATCGAAGCGCGCCGTTCTCATGGTCGAGGAAGGGCAGCCGGACTTCATCGAGCAGGCGCTGCACAAGATCTTGCGGCGGGCGGACGTTGCCACGCGGATCTACGGCAAGGACGTGCTCCCGGTGGCTGGCGAATACACCGTCGCCGCATTGGCCGACGGATTGCGTAGCTTCCTCTTGGCTGCCGCGCCCTCAGCCTTGTCCGCGCCGGCGCGCGCGCCCAATACGCCGGCCGTGCCGGAAGACAGGATCAAGGCGCTGGCTGAGGTGGTGCCCCAACGGCCGCCAGGGTTCTGCACCGGATGCCCGGAGCGGCCGATCTTTGCGGCCATGAAGCTGGTCGAGAAGGAGTTGGGACCGCACCACGTCTCTGCGGACATCGGCTGCCACCTGTTCTCGATCCTGCCGCCGTTCAACATCGGCGCCACGACCATGGGCTACGGCCTGGGACCGGCCTCGGCCGCAGCCTTCAACGTGCCCGCCGCCAAGCGTTCCATAGCGGTGATGGGCGACGGCGGCTTCTGGCACAACGGCCTCACCAGCGGGATCGGCGATGCGGTCTTCAACCAGCACGACGGCGTCGTGCTGGTTGTTGACAACTATTATTCGTCGGCCACCGGCGGGCAGGACATCCTGTCCTCGCGCGCCGACAACCGCTCGCGCTCCACCAAACATCCAATCGTCGAGGCCGTGAAGGGGATCGGCGCCACCTGGGTGCGACAGATCGAGCGCACCTACGACGTTGCCCGCATGCGCGATACCCTCAAGGAGGCCCTCACCACGAAGGCGACGGGCCCGAAGATCATTGTCGCCTCGTCGGAATGCATGCTGAACAAGCAGCGCCGGACGAGGCCGCTGTTCGCAAAGGCTGTCAAGGATGGCAGGCGCATGGTGCGGGAGCGCTTCGGCGTGGATGAGGACGTCTGCACGGGCGACCACGCCTGTATTCGCCTCTCGGGCTGTCCTTCGCTGTCGGTCAAGCGCACCGACGATCCCTTGAAAGACGATCCCGTCGCCGCCATCGACAACACCTGTGTCGGCTGCGGCAACTGTGGCGAGGTGGCGGAGGCCGCGGTGCTCTGCCCCTCGTTCTACCGCGCCGACATCATTCACAATCCCACCGCTGTCGATCGCCTTCTGGCCGGGTTGCGTGCGGCCGTCATCGGCTTCCTGCAGCGCCGGCGGGACAAGCGCCGCGTTGCTTTGGCCTGACGGAGCAGGCGTACATGAACGCGATGCACCCCTCCAAGCTCGACCCGGCCAGCCCCATCTCCATCGCGGTGCTGGCGATGGGCGGGCAGGGCGGCGGGGTGCTCGTCGACTGGATCGTTGCGCTGGCCGAGAGCCAGGGCTGGATCGCGCAGGCGACCTCGGTGCCGGGCGTCGCACAGCGCACCGGCGCTACGGTCTACTACATCGAGATGATCGGGGTGCGGGCCGACAAAGCTTATCCCGTGCTGTCGCTGATGCCCGCTCCGGGAGGCGTGGATATCGCATTGGGCGCCGAGCTGATGGAGGCCGGCCGCTCCATTCTGCGCGGCCTTGTCTCTCCCGACCGCACGACCTTGATCGCATCCTCGCACCGCGCCTACGCCGTGCAGGAGAAGATGGCGCCTGGCGACGGCATCGGCGACGGAGATAAGGTCCTCGACGCCGCGCTGGCGAGCGCCAAGAGGTTCATTGCCTTCGACATGGCTGAGCTGGCAGAGGAAAACGGCAGCGCCATTTCGGCTGTCCTGTTCGGCGCGCTCGCCGGCTCGGGTGCGTTGCCGTTTGACCGCGCCGCCTACGAGGCGACGATCAGCGCCACGGGCGTCGGCGTCGAGCCCAGCCGGCGAGCCTTCGCGGCGGGCTACGATCGCGCCGCCGACGAGGCGCGATCCGGGCAACCGGCCCGAATGCCGAGCCAGGCAGGCGCCGGAAAGCGCTACCCGAGGCTGCAGCCCATCGGCAATCCGGCATTTGATGCGTTGGTGGCGCACGCGCGTACGGCGTTTCCCGAGCCTGTGCATGCGATGCTTGCCGCCGGTCTGCACAAGGTGGTTGATTTTCAGGACCCAGCCTACGGGCGCGAGTATCTCGACCTGGTGGCGAGCTTCCTTGCCTTCGAGCGGGGCGGCCCTCCTGCCCTTACCCTGGCGGCGGCCAAATACATCGCCGTTGCCATGGCCTACGACGACGTCATTCGCGTTGCTGACCTGAAGACTCGCGCCAGCCGCTTCGCGCGTGTGCGTGCCGAGGTCGGGGTTCGGCCGGGGCAGCCAGTCTACACTACGGAGTTCATGCATCCGCGCATGGAGGAGGTGGCTGGCACGCTTCCGCGCCGGCTGGGCCTCTGGCTCGAATCGAAGCCCCGGCTATGGCGACGGCTCGACCGCGTCGTCAATCGCGGCCGGCGCGTGCGCACGGGTACGATCCGCTGGTTCCTGCCGCTCTACATTATCGCGGGCCTCCGGCGCTACCGGCGCGGCACGCTTCGCCACAGCTTCGAGGTCGCGCACCGTGACGCCTGGCTCGACGCCGCGCGCAATGCTGCCGAGACCGACACTGCGCTGGCAACAGAGATCCTGGAGGCGCGGCGGCTGCTGAAGGGTTACTCGAACACGCACGCGCGCGGACAATCGAAGTTCGATCAGGTCGTCGACGCCGCCCTGCGCCTCAACGGCCGTCCTGACGCCGCCCAATGGGTGCGCCGACTGCGCCAGGCGGCCCTGATGGAGGAGGGCGACGCGGCCTTGAAGGGTGCGCTGGCAACGATCGGCTCTTTTCTCGAGTGAGCACCATGGACCGTCTCGACCTTGAAGTGACCGAGGCCCGCACCGAGACGCCCCGCATCCGCTCGCTGCGGCTGGTGCGACCGCACGGCGAGCCGCTGCCATCGTGGGAGCCGGGCGCGCACGTCAAGGTGCGCCTTCCGGACGGCGACGAGAGGTCCTATTCGCTGATTGATACCTCCGGCAAGACATCGGCAACGCTGCGGCCGCGGGCGTATCGCCTCGGCGTGCGGCTGGAGGAAGCCGGCAAGGGCGGATCGAGGTTCATGCACGCTCTCAAGGTGGGCGCCACCGTGTCGGTATCGTCGCCAGCCAACAACTTTCCGCTCACGCCGTCAGCGACCCCGGTCGTGCTGCTGGCCGGCGGCATCGGTGTGACGCCGATCGTGTCGATGGCGAGCGCACTGGCGGCGGGAGGACACCCGTTCCGCTTCATCTACGCCGGTCGCACCCGGCGGGACCTCGCCTTCCTCGCCGAGATCGAAGCCTTGGGGGGCACGCGTCTCAGCGTGCACACCGATGATACCGCCGGCATCCTCAATATCGAGCCCCTGATGGCGGCCATGGCTGGGGGTGAGCCGCTCTACCTGTGCGGACCGCGGCCCATGCTCGACGCGGCGATCGCCTGCGCCAAACGCCTCGGCTGGGAGCAGGGACGACTGCGCTTCGAGATCTTTTCCGAGTCGGTGCCCCCCGCCGGCGACCAGCCGTTCGAGGTCGTGCTCAAGAGCTCCGGCCGGAGCTATGTCGTGCCGCCGGACAAGACCATCCTGGAGGTCCTCGTCGAGGCCGGCGAGGATCCGCTGCACGACTGCAAGCGGGGGGATTGCGGCATCTGCCAGGTGGGCGTGATCGAAGGCACGCCCGACCACCGCGATTACATCCTCTCAGACGCCGAGAAGACAGCGGGCAGGCTGATGCAGATCTGTGTGTCGCGCTCCAAGTCCCCGCGCCTCGTCATTGATCTGTAGGTCCCCGGAGGAAACGGCAATGGCACGATATCGAGGAAATGCGGAAGCAGTGCGCAACCTCGTGCGCGAGACCGAGGTGCATCGGGACGTCTACATCGACAAGGAGGTGTTCGATCTCGAGATGGAGCATCTCTTCGCCAACACCTGGGTGTACGTCGGTCATGACAGCCAAGTGCCGAACCCCGGCGACTACTTCGGCACCGACATCGGCCTGCAGCCCGTTGTGATGGTGCGCCATTCCGACGACAGCGTGCACGTGCTCTATAACCGCTGTCCGCACAAGGGCACGCGCATCACCACGGAAACTTGCGGCAACACCGGCAAGTTCTTCCGCTGTCCCTACCACGCCTGGAGCTTCAAGACGGACGGATCGCTGCTCGCGATCCCCCTGCGCAAGGGCTACGAGAGCACCGGGCTGGAGCAAAGCCATGCTGCCGGGGGCCTGACACCGGTGAGGCACGTGCGCAACTACCGCGGCTTCGTATTCGCCAAGCTGAGCGATCGCGGTCTGGGCTTCGAGGAGTTCTTCGGCGACAGCCTGTCGAGCCTCGACAACATGATCGATCGCTCGCCGGTCGGCAAGCTGCAGGTGGCCGGCGGCGTGCTGCGCTACATGCACAACTGCAATTGGAAGATGCTGGTCGAGAACCAGACCGACACCTGCCACCCGATGGTCGCCCACGAGTCGTCGGCGGGGACCGCGGTTGAGGTATGGAAGAAGGCACCGCCGGGCACCAAGAAGCCGATGGCTGTCGAGATCTACGCGCCGTTCATGGCGCCCTACGAGTTCTTCGAGGGCATGGGCATTCGCGTGTGGCCCAATGGCCATGGCCACACCGGCGTACACCACTCGATCCATTCCGACTATTCGGCCATTCCCGGCTATTTCGACCAGATGGTCACGGCCTACGGCGAGCAGCGCGCCAAGGCGATCCTGGACGAGAACCGGCACAACACGGTGTATTTTCCCAACATCATGATCAAGGGGCCGATCCAGCTGTTGCGCGTCTTCAAGCCGCTCGCGCCGGACCGCACGCTTGTGGAATCGTGGACCTTCCGCCTGGTCGGCGCGCCCGACATGCTGCTGGAGCGCACGCTCATGTACAATCGCCTGATCAACGCTCCGACCTCGGTGGTCGGCCACGATGACCTGGAGATGTACGAGCGCGCCCAGGAGGGCCTGCACGTCGACGCCAACCAATGGGTCAATGTGCAGCGCCTGTACGATCCATCGGAGACGGCCGACGTCACCGCAGTCGCCAACGGCACGACCGAGTGGCAGATGCGCAATCAATTCCGGGCCTGGGCGAAGTTCATGACTTTGACAATGGGGCAGTGAGGCAATGACCATCCCCACCAACCAGGATCTGATCGATTTCGTGGTGCACGAGACCCGGCTGATCGACGAGCACCGCTTCGAGCAGTGGCTCGAGCTGTTCGCCGAGGACGGCCACTACTGGATGCCGCTCGAATGGGGACAGACGGATCCGCGGCTGACGACCTCGCTGATGTACGAGGATAAGTTGCTGCTGCAGATTCGGGTTGAGCGGCTGAAGGGCAACCGCACCTTCAGCCAGAAGCCGAAGAGCCGATGCCACCACGTGCTGCAGACGCCGCAGGTCGACAAGCGCGACGAGGCCGGCAATATCTACGTCACGTGGACTCCGATGCACTACGTCGAGACCCGGCTCGACCGGCAGGACCTCTACGCCGCCTGGGCCACGCATACGCTGAGCGTGGTCGACGGCGAGCTGCGGATAAGGCTGAAGCGTGTCGACATCGTCAACTGCGACGCCGCTTTCGGCAACATCCAGCTGTTCATGTAGGTGACCCGTGTTGACGAGGATGCGGCTGCCGCCAGAGGCTCCGGCGACTGTGTTCGAGACGTTCGTCCGGGCCGCCGCCCGGCACGGCGAGCGTGCCTGCCTCGCGGTGCTGCCGGAAACGGCAGCCGCCTACGACATCGCCGCCGGCGAGCTCGCGTATGGCGAGGCGCTGGCGCGCGTGCGCCGGCTGAGCGACTCCTATCGCGACGCCGGCTACGGCCACGGCCATCGCGTCGGCCTCCTGCTGGAGAACCGGCCAGCATACTTTCTCCACTGGTACGCGCTCAACGCTCTCGGCGTGTCGGTGGTGCCCATCAATCCGGACCTTCGCTCCGCCGAGCTCGAATACCAGATCGGCCATTCCGGGATCGTCGCGGCGGTGGCCAGCCGCGCCCGTCAAACTGGGATCGAGCGCGCGGCCACGGCCATCGGCGTGCAGCTGCCCGTGGTCGGCCCCGACGATCCGCCGGCACCCCCTCCAGTGCCTGCTCCGAAGCCTGGGGTGCCGGACCGCAATACGGAGTGCGCGCTGCTCTATACGTCCGGCACCACCGGAAAGCCGAAGGGCTGCGTCCTTGCCAACGAATACTTCCTCTACGCCGGCCACTGGTATGCGCAGGTCGGCGGATTGATCGCCCTGCAGCACGGCAGCGAGCGCATGCTGACACCGCTGCCGGTGTTCCACATGAACGCCATGGCATGCTCGACGATGGCGATGCTGACGGTCGGCGGCTGCCTGATCGTGCTCGACCGGTTTCATCCCAGGAGCTGGTGGCACAGCGTCAGGGAGGCGCGGGCGACCGTGGTGCACTACCTTGGCGTCATGCCGCCCATGCTGATGAGCGCGCCCGAGAGCGCCGACGACCGCGCGCACCACGTCCGCTTCGGCTTCGGCGCCGGTGTCGATCGCGACCTGCATGCGCGTTTCGAGACCCGCTTCGGCTTTCCGCTGATCGAAGCCTGGGCGATGACGGAGACGGGTGCCGGCGCGCAGGTGGTCGCCGCCGCCGAGCCGCGGCACATTGGCACCAACTGCTTCGGCAAGCCTGGCCCTGAGGTTGACGTGCGCATCGTCGACGATGCCGGCCGGGAAGCGGGCATCGATGAGCCGGGCGAGCTGCTCGTGCGCCACGCCGGGGACGATCCCCGCTACGGGTTCTTCCGCGAGTACCTCAAGGATGCGGATGCGACGGCCGCAGCCTGGCAGGGCGGCTGGTTTCACACGGGCGATATCGTACGCCGCGGCGACGACGGAGCGCTGCACTTCGTGGACCGCAAGAAGAACGTGATCCGGCGGTCGGGCGAGAACATCTCGGCGGTCGAGGTTGAAGGCGTCCTGATGCAGCACGCTGCGGTCAGACACGCTGCGGTGGCAGCCGTGCCGGATCCGCTGCGGGGCGACGAGGTGTTCGCGTGCATCGTCGCGCGCGAGTTGCCGGTGGACCGCGCCGCGCGCGAGCGTCTGGCCGCCGACATCGTCGCGTGGTGCCTGCAGCGCCTCGCCTACTACAAGGCACCCGGCTACATCGCCTTCGTCCCGGACGTGCCGCTGACGGCGACTCAGAAGATCCTGCGCGGGCAACTGAAGGACCTGGTGGCGAAGAGCCTCGGGGCGGAGGCCTGTGTCGATACCCGGCACCTGAAGAAGCGGGTGCGTGCATGACGCGTGGCGATGGCCGACGCCAAGCCTACGACGGAATCGCCATCTGTGCGCCCGTGACCATTCCGTATCGCCGCTATTCCACCAATACGGCGCACTGGTGGATCGGCCGCGCCCTGCGCGAGCTGACCGCGCAGACCGGCCTGCGGCCCACCGATCTCGACGGCCTGTCGGTGTCGAGCTTCACCATCGGGCCTGATACTGCCATCGGCCTGACCCAGCATTTCGGCCTCTCGCCGCGCTGGTTGGACCACGTGCCGTTCGGCGGTGCCAGCGGCATCGTGGCGCTGCGCCGCGCCGCGCGTGCCGTACAGGCGGGTGACGCGGAGTTCATCGCCTGCGTCGCCGGCGATACCAACCATGTCGACTCGTTCCGCAGGACCCTCTCGTCCTTCTCGCGCTTCGCGCAGGATGCGGTGTACCCGTACGGTTCAGGCGGCGCCAACGCCTCGTTCGCGCTCATCGCCAGGAACTACATGAACCTGTACGGGGCGCGGCGTGAGGACTTTGGCAAGATCTGCGTGGCCCAGCGCGCCAATGCCATGGCCGTCCCGCACGCCCTGATGAAGAAGCCGCTCACCCTCGACGACTACATGGCGGCGCGGCCGATCTCTGACCCGATCCACCTGTTCGACTGCGTCATGCCCTGTGCCGGTGCCGAGGCCTTTCTCGTCTGCCGTGAGGCGGCGGCGCAGGCGCTGGGGATGAAGCCCGTGCGGCTGCTCTCGACCATCGAGCGGCATAACGCCTTCGCCGACGACACCATCCAGGTGCGCGGCGGCTGGGCGGTGGATGCCAACGAGCTGTGGACGATGGCCGGTGTCAAGCCGGACGACGCCGACTTTGTCGAGACCTACGACGACTATCCGGTGATTTCGATGATGCAGCTCGAGGACCTCGGCTTCTGCAGGAAGGGCGAGGGACCGGAATTCGTGCGCTCGCACACGCTGACCAACGACGGCTCCTTCCCGCATAACACCTGCGGCGGGCAGCTGTCCGTCGGCCAGGCAGGGGCCGCCGGCGGCTATCTCGGGGTGGTGGAGGCGGTCCGCCAGCTCACCGGCGCAGCCATCGGTACCCAGGTGCGCGAAGCCCGCATCGGCGTAATCGCCGGCTTCGGAATGATCAACTACGATCGCGGCCTGGCGTCCGGCGCTGCCATTCTCGGGAGGGCGGCATGACTGAGCCGCTGGCACGCCCGAAGCGCAAGGATCCGCTCAAGCGCACCCGCCTTCCTCTGAGCCCGCAGGGCACCCGCAGCCGCACCGCGCACGGCCTGACCAAGGCCGCCGCGGAAGGACGGTTCGCGCTGCAGACATGCGCCGACTGCGCCACGGTCGTTTATCCGCCGCGCGACGCCTGCCCCGCCTGCCTGTCGCCCCGGCTGCCCTACCGGGACATGGATGGCTGTGGCGTGCTGGTGGCGGAAACGACCGTGCGTGTCTCCACCGATCCCTATTTCCGCGAGCGCGTGCCTTGGCGCATCGGCACGGTGAAGCTCGATGCCGGGCTGGCGCTGGTCGCGCATCTCCATGGCGACGCAAGAGAGGGCGAGCGCGTGCGGCTTGCCTTGAAGCTCGATCTGAGCGGCTCCGCGGTCCTGCTCGCTTTGCCGCAGAAGGACACCCCGCATATGGAGGACGACCCGCAACTGCGCGAGCTGACCTGCGATCCCAAGTACCGGCGTGTCCTGATCACCGATGGGCGAACAGCCGTCGGCCAGGCCATGGCCAGGGCGTTTTCCGAGGCGGGCGCGGGGATCGTGTTCGTCGGCATCGCCGACGGCTGGAAGCCGTTTCCTGGGCAGGAGACGCTGCGCGGCATCGCGCGCGTCGAGATCGTACCGCTCGATCTGACGGACACCGAGTCGGTGATGGAGCAGGCCGAGCAGAACGGCGGACGCATCGACATCATCGTCAATACGGCCGAGCACGTCCGCGCTGGCGGCATCCTCGATCGCACCGGCATCACCACCGCGCGCGAGGGGATGGACCTGCGCTATCTCGGCCTGTTGCGCCTCGCTCAGGCCTTTGGCCCGGTGATGCGGGCGCGCGGTGCGGATGGTGTCAACTCCGCAGTGGCCATCGTCAATCTGCTGTCGGTCTACGCGCTGATGAGTTGGCCCGCGTACGGTGCCTACGCCGCTGCCGAGGCCGCATGCCTGTCGGCCACCCAGACCCTGCGCGCCGAGCTGCGCCCCGGCGGCGTGCGCGTCGTCAATGTGTTCTTCGGCCCCCTGGAGACGGAATGGTTCCAGACGGTGCCGCCCCCCAAGGTGGCTCCGGCGGCGCTGGCGCGAGCCGTGGTCGATGCGCTGCGCAACGGGCTGGAGGATGTCTTCGTCGGAGACGTGGCCGAGGACGTTCGCGCCCGCCTCGCCGTCGATCCCAAGGCGCTCGAGCGCGAGCTGGCAGGCTGAGGAGGCGTCCCATGTCGACATCGAAGACCGCGCCAAACCTGCTGGAGCTCGCCCGGGCGGTTGCATCGGGCGCCATCCGGGTCGTCGATCTGACGCACACGTTGACCCCGGAGTTCCCGATCATCACGCTGCCCCCGGAACTCGGCCACTGCGCGCCGTTCCGGCTTGAGGAGATCTCGCGCTACGACGCGCGCGGTCCGGCCTGGTACTGGAACAGCTTCACCGTCGGCGAGCACACCGGCACGCACTTCGACGCGCCGATCCACTGGATCTCGGGCAAGGACCTGCCGGACAACGCCGTCGACACCATCCCGGTGCGCAACTTCATCGCCCCGGCCATGGTGATCGACTGCTCCGCGGAGGCCGCGCGCGATCCCGACTTCCTGCTGACCATCGCCCGCGTGGAGGCGTGGGAGAACGAGCACGGCCGGATCGAGGCGGGCTCCTGGGTGCTCTTTCGCACCGATTGGTCGAAGAAATCCTATGCCGATTATGCCGGCCTGCGGGAGGACGGTGCACACACGCCGGGGCCGGCGCCTGAGGTGGTCAAGTGGCTGGTGGAGGAGCGCGACGTGCGCGGCTTCGGTACCGAGACCATCGGCACCGATGCGGGTCAGGCGCAGCACTTCAATCCACCGTTCCCGGCGCACTTCTACATGCACGGGAAGGGACGCTACGGCCTGCAGTGTCTGGCCAATCTGGACCAGCTGCCGCCGAAAGGCGCCGTCATCGTCGCTGCGCCGCTGAAGATCAAGCAGGGCAGCGGCAGCCCGCTGCGTGTGCTCGCCCTGCTCCCTGGAGACGCCGGATGAGCGAATGCAATGTTGCCATCGTCACGGGCGGATCGACCGGCATTGGGGCCGAGATCTGCCGGCACATGCTGGCAGCAGGCTACGAGGTGGTGTCGCTTGCGCGTCGCCCGCCGGGCTGGACGCATGAGCGCCTCTCTCACATCGAGGTCGATCTGCTCGACGGCAGCGCCACCCGGTCTGCCGCCCAGGACGTGGCGGCGCGCCTGCCCGTGACGCACCTGGTCCACAATGCCGGCGTCATCCGCCCCAACCTGTTGCCCGATGTGGCCGAGCAGGACCTGCACGACCTGATGCAGCTGCACATCGGCGCGGCGTTGCACCTCGTGCAGGCGCTGCTGCCCGGCATGCAGAGCCGGGGCTTCGGCCGCATCATCATGATGTCATCGCGCGCGGCGCTGGGCGCCACCACCCGCACGGCCTACTCCGCAACCAAGGCAGGCATTATCGGCATGACCCGGACCTGGGCATTGGAGCTGGCACCGCTCGGCATCACAGCCAACGTGGTCGCGCCCGGTCCGATCGCCGATACCGAGATGTTCGAGCAGGTGATCCCCAAAGGCAGCGCGCGCGAGGAGGCGCTGGCCAACGCCATACCGATGCGGCGGCTTGGGCGTGCCGATGACGTGGCGCGCGCAGTAATGTTCTTTGCCGATCGCCGCAACGGCTATATCACCGGCCAGGCATTGTTCGTTTGTGGCGGCTCGAGCGTCGGGACGCTTACGATCTGAAATGGGTCCAACGGTTGCAAGGAATGAAGAAGACACAAACGCGAGCGAAGGCAGCAAAATCGGCGAGCGGTCTCGTTTCCGGCTCGGCCCGCCTTGCAAGCCAAGCCCGCAAATCTTCCACTCGCCGTCTCCGCAAGAGAACGACCTCGCGCGTGGTGCGTGACAGCGACGATTCGCATCATATCGAGATCAGGATCTGGCTGCGCCTGCTGTCGTGCACGACGCGCATCGAGAACGTGCTGAAGTCGCGGCTGCGCAATGAGTTCGGCACGTCGCTCGCCCGTTTCGATGTCTTGGCCCAGCTCCATCGCTTCGAGGAGGGCCTGACCATGACGGAGCTTTCACGGCAGCTCCTGGTCTCGAACGGCGCTGTCACGGGTCTCGTCGACAAGCTCGTGGCTGAGAACATGGTGCTGCGCGAGCCGCACTCCACCGACAAGCGTACGGTTATCGTGCAACTGACGGCGCAGGGCCGCTCCCAATTCCGCAGGATGGCCGGGCGTCACGAGGAGTGGGTCATCTCCCTGCTCGGCGATCTGTCGCACGAAGCCCGAGTGGAATTGCTGCAGAACTTGACGCTGCTGAAACGCCGCCTGGACGACCTGGCGGACACCGCGGGCGACGAGGCGCAGGCCGACTGACAGAAGGCGTGACGCCCGATTGCGGAATGCACAAGCGAGCCCGGTTCCGGCTTGGCTGCCCGGAAAGGCGGATGACGCGGCAAGACGGCCGCAACCGGCCGCCTTGCCTGGCAACCTTGTGCCTGCACCAACGCATTCATCACTGAATATTCCATGCGACGCGCGCCATTCACTTGTGGCGATCGACTGCATCGATGTGCGGTGAGTTGAGCCGGCATTGCAGTGCCGTGCTTGGGATTTATGCGGATCGCTGCTCACGTGCGAAGCGGGAAATAATGCTGCGGGCGCGACTGCTTCTCGCCGGCCTATCCGGCGGTTGCCAGCGCAATTTCTTTTATCTATGAAATATGAGTGCGGTCAACGCAGCGTTTCAGCCGGCGGAATCAAGACCGGCCCCAGTGAAGGGAGAGGGCGAACGAGATGGATGCGCAGATTGCGCTGATCCTGCTCACGGACGGCATCGCCAATGGCGCCATCTACGTGCTCATCGCTCTCGGCACTGTGCTGATTTTCTCCATAACCAGGGTCATCTTTGTGCCATTCGGTGACATCGCCGGACTGACGGCGCTGACGGTGGCTGCCCTGCAGGCCGGGCGCCTGCCGGGAACGGTCTGGCTCGTGACGGTCCTGGTCGGCATCGCGGCAGCGATGGAAGTGGCGCTGGTGCTGCGGCAGCGCCGGCTGCGCCGGCTTCCGGCGGCCCTCGCCTGCTACGCTGTGCTGCCCATGCTGCCGGTGGCTATCGCGGTTGCGCTGATGCTCAGCGGGCTGGAGCTTCCTGTCATTGCGCAGATGTTGTTGGCACTTCTGCTCATGCTTCCGGTGGCGCCCCTCATCAACCGGATCGTGTTTCAGCCGATGGCCAGCGCATCGGTGCTGGTGCTGCTCATCGTCGCCGTGGCGCTGCACTTCGCGCTCTCGGGGCTTGCGCTGCTGTTCTTCGGACCCGAAGGCTTTCGCAACGAGCCGCTTTCGGACGCCGTGTTCGCCATCGCCGGTACCACCATCTCGGCGCAGGTGCTGCTGATGGTCGGCGCCGCGGTCGTGCTGAGCGGCTTGCTGTTCCTCTATTTCGGCGGCACGCAGACAGGCAAGGCCTTGCGTGCGACAGCCATCAACCGCACCGGCGCCAGGCTGGTTGGCATCCGGCCACGGCGCACCGGGGCGGTGGCATTCGTGCTCGCATCCCTGCTCGGAGGCATCTCGGGCCTGCTCATCGGGCCTGTGACGACCATCTACTACGACAGCGGCTTCCTCATCGGTCTCAAGGCTTTCGTGGCGGCGATGGTTGGGGGGCTGGCCAGCTATCCGGCAACGGCCGCCGGTGCCATCGCGGTCGGCGTGCTGGAAAGCTTCGCGTCGTTCTGGAACAGCACGCTCAAGGAGAGCATCGTGTTCGGCGCACTGATCCCGGTGCTGCTGTGGCGCTCACTGATAAGTCCAGTGCACGAGGACGAGGAGGAGGACATCGAATGAGTGCCCCCTCTCTCGAAAAGGCCCTGCTCGGCATCGCCGGAGTCGGCCTCCTCACTGCCCCTCTGCTGGTCGCGCCGTTCACGGTGACGCTGCTCAACTACATGGGCATCGGCGCGCTCGTGGCACTGGGCCTGGTGCTGCTGACGGGCTTCGCGGGCCTCACCTCGTTCGGACAGGCGGCATTGATGGGCATCGGTGCCTATGCCACCGCGTGGTTGACAGCGAGAATGGGGGCCAGTCCGTGGCTCGGCCTGCTGTTCGCACTGGGCCTCACCGCATTGGTTGCCGCATTCCTCGGCGCCGTAACGCTCCGGCTTGGCGGACATTTCCTGCCATTGAGCACGATTGCCTGGGGGATCGCCATCTACTTCCTCTTCGGCAACATCCCCGGCCTCGGCTACCACGATGGCATCCAGCAGATCCCGCCGCTTACGCTCGCCGGCCTCTCGCTGGCCTCGAATTCAGCGATCTACTATCTGATCTGGGGCACGCTCGCGGCTGCCATGTGGCTGGTCGCCAATCTGCTCGACTCCCGCGAGGGGCGGGCAATCCGCAGCCTCCGAGGCGGCGCCGCCATGATTGCAAGCCTGGGCGTCGACCTGTTCCGCATCCGCTTGGCCATCTTCGTCCTGGCTGCCGTTCTCGCCGGCCTTTCCGGTTGGCTTTACGCTCATATGAATCGCTACATCAGCCCGTCGCCGTTCGAGGTGCGCCCGAGCATCGACTATCTGCTGATGGCAATGGTCGGCGGTCCAGCGTCGATTTACGGGGCTGTGGTCGGTGCCGCGATTGTCACCCTGCTCAAGAATTTTTTCCAGGGGCTGCTCCCGCATCTGTCGAGCAACGCCGGGCAGCTTGAGATCGTCGCGTTCAGCATCCTGTTGATCCTGATCCTGCAGCATGCACGAGGGGGCGTGATGGGAACGCTGCGGCGATGGGTGTCGTCTCGCTGGTCCGCCGCATGCCCGCAGGCGAGCAAGAAGGGACTGCCGCGCCGGCCGCTCCCAGCCCTCGGCACGCCGCTGCTCCGGGTCGACGGCGCCGTCCGGCGCTTCGGCGGGCTGATCGCGGTCAACAACGTCAGCTTCGAGGTGAAGGCTGGCGAGATTGTCGCGTTGATCGGCCCGAATGGCGCCGGCAAGAGCACCATGTTCAACCTCATCACCGGGGTGTTGAGCCCGAGTGCCGGGAAATTTACGTTCCTCGGCAAAGACATGACGAGCTGGCCCCAGCGCAAGATCGCCACCGCGGGCATCGCGCGCACCTTCCAGCACGTGAAGCTCCGCCCGGGCATGACGTTGCTCGACAACGTGCTGCTCGGTACCTACCCCCGCACACAGGCAGGCTTCGCGCGCGGCGCCATGCGGCTCGATCGCGCCGAGGAGGCACAGGCGACTGTGGAAGCCCTGCGGCAGCTCGATCGCGTCGGTCTCGGCGACAAGGCGCTCGACCAGGCCGGCAGCCTGCCGCTCGGCAGTCAACGCATGCTGGAGGTCGCCCGCGCACTGGCTGCCGATCCCGTCCTGCTGGTGCTGGACGAGCCTGCCGCAGGATTGCGGCATGGCGAGAAGGAGGCCCTCGCCCATCAGCTGCGGCAGCTGAAGAGCGAAGGTGTGACGATCCTGATCGTGGAGCATGACATGGACTTCGTCATGGGGCTGGTCGACCGCATCATCGTCATGGATTTCGGAGCCAAGCTCATGGAGGGCTTGCCGGCCGATGTCCGGGCGAGCCCGATCGTCCAGGAGGCCTATCTGGGTGGCGTGACATGAGTGGCAAGACGCTCGACGTCGCCAGCCTCAACGTCGCGTACGGCAAGGTCGAGGCGGTGCGGGGTGTCGCCCTCAGCATGACCGAAGGCCAGATCGTCACGGTGATCGGCCCGAACGGCGCCGGCAAGACGACGCTGCTCGCTGCCATCATGGGGTTGCTGCCCTGCCGCGGCTACATCATCTTCGATGGCCAGGACACGGCGGCTCTGGAGGTGGAGGATCGCGTGCAGGCCGGCATAAGCCTTGTGCCGGAACGCCGCGAGCTGTTCGGCGCAATGACCGTCGCCGACAATCTCGAGCTGGGCGCCTATATCCGCAACACGGACCGCAAGGGTATGCGGAAGCGCCTGACCGCTGTCTACGACCGCTTTCCGCGCCTGGCCGAGCGGCAACACCAGCTCGCGAGCACACTGTCTGGCGGCGAGCGCCAAATGCTGGCCCTGGGGCGGGCGCTGATGGGCAAGCCCAGGCTGCTGCTGCTGGATGAGCCGAGCCTTGGCCTCGCCCCCCTGATCGTGCGCGAGATCTTCCGCATCGTTGCGTCGCTGCGCGAACTGGGCGTCTCCATTCTGCTGGTGGAGCAAAATGCGCGCGCCGCGCTCGAGACCGCCGACTACGGCTATGTGCTGGAGAATGGCGAGATCGTGCTGGCTGGCACCGCCTCTGCCCTCATCAGCGATGCACGCGTCGCTGCCAGCTATCTTGGCGGTGGCGCCCGATGACAACGGGCG
>DASURA010000344.1:0-19034 GCA_036280295.1 Hyphomicrobiaceae bacterium | reverse complement strand
TCGATCCAGGCGGCGAACGCCTACGTGCGTTCGCGCAGCCACGACTTCGGCATCCCAGCCTCGCTGTTCGAGAAGAAGGACATCCACGTCCACGTTCCCGAGGGCGCTACCCCCAAGGATGGTCCCTCGGCCGGCGTGGCGATGGTGACTGGTATCATCTCGATCATGACCGGCATTCCGGTGCGCAAGGACGTGGCCATGACGGGTGAGATCACCCTGCGCGGCCGTGTGCTGCCGATCGGCGGCCTGAAGGAGAAGATGCTGGCGGCGCTCCGCGCCGGGATTACGACGGTGGTGATCCCCGAGGAGAACGTGAAGGACCTCGCCGAGATCAGCGACTCCATCAAGGGCGGCCTCACCATCATCCCGGCCTCGCGCATGGATGACGTACTCAAGGTGGCGCTGCAGCGGATGCCGAAGCCGATTGCCATCGAGGATGTGCCGCCGCCAACGCCGGGGGTGCCTCCCGCAAGCGAGTCGGAGTGGGTGACGCACTGAATCGGAGTCGGGTGCCAGGCCCTCAGGGCCTAGCATCATCCCGCCGACAGCAATCGCGTAACGGTGTCGGACTGACACCATTGAAAACGAGGTTCACCAACAAGGCGCACGTCTCGATGGCCGTGCGTCTTTGTTGCGCTGCACAATGTCTTCAGCATTGCCGAAAACACCCAGGAAAACCGCGGTTTTGCGCGGAGTTTTGGCTTGACGGGCTGTATCCTTTGGGCGTTGTTTCCGCGTCGCTGCGGCGGCGCCTTCAACTCTACGGCGTAAATCGGCGCTTCAGACGCCCTTCTGCCCGCGGCCCCAGCCTGTCTGGGCCCAAGTCTTTGGCCAACTCTTTGGCGAGCTACAAGGACACAAAGGATGAGCAAGAAGGATTTGATCGAGGCGGTCGCTGAGGCGACGGAGCTCCCCCGCGAGAAGGCCGGTGTCGCGGTGGACGCCATCATCGCCCATATCGAGGGCAGCATGAAGAAGGGCGAGGAGGTGCGCATTCCCGGCTTCGGCACCTTCAAGGTGGCTCAGCGAGCCGCCCGCAAGGCCCGCAATCCGCAGACCGGGGTCGAGATGGACGTCAAGGCCTCGCGCGTGCCCAAGTTCCAGGCTTCCAAGACTCTCAAGGAGCTGCTGAACTAGATTTTCTCGGCAATCGGGAGCAGGCAATCGGCAATCGGGCTTGGCTCGGTTGACCGATTTGCGACTGCCGACTGCCGATTGCCGAGCGAGGGCGGTTAGCTCAGCGGTAGAGCGCCTCGTTTACACCGAGGATGTCGGGGGTTCGATCCCCTCACCGCCCACCACCGATACCCCACCAGCCGTTCGCCATTCGTCCTGCCCGAGCAGGGCGCACTCGCGCTGATGCGCGCCATACGCGGGGCAGACCTCGGGACTCCTGCTCGCACCCTCCTCGCACTCAACCTCGCCACATATGCCGATCGCGACGGCGGGAGCATCCGGCCCGGTGTCGGTCGGCTGACCGCCGACACCGCCCTGGGCGTGCGCACCGTGCATCGCGAGCTGCGCGAACTGGTGCGGCTCCGCGTACTCGTCGTCGTGGCACCGGGGACGCCGACGTCTGCCACCACCTACGCCATGAGCGCGGCTCGGCTGGCCGAGCTGGCCCGGCCAGAGCGGCCGGCGCGCACGAGGCGCAGGGGTGCCACGGTGGCACCCCCTGCCACGGTGGCAGGGGTGCCAGAGAGAGCGCGCAGGGGTGCCAGAGACGACACGCAGGGGTGCCACGGTGGCACCCTGTAGAGACCTGTTTAGAGTCACCTGACGCGCACGCGCGCGCACGCGAGAGGGCTGGGTCTGACATACATCATGCGGGCAGCCAGCCACCGAGGGCGGAACCCGTGTCGAGCGGCCGGGCTGCCGTGGGGAGCGGTGGCGAGCGCGATCACTTGGCTTTCATCGTGGTGCTGGGGGTCGCGGCATCGCTGATGCGCGTAGGAATCGCCACGATCCTCGCGTTTGTCGCAACAGCTGCCATCGGCACCTACGCCCGCGCCGTGAACTTCGATTATCCCTATGTCGAGCAGCTCGTGGCCCTCAGCGTCGTGGCTGCCGGCCTGCTGGTCGCGCTCGGACTCGCAGCCAAGCAGCCGATCTGGCTGCCCCTGGCCCTCATCGCCGGCCTTCTCCATGGCTACGCTTTCGGTGAGGAAGTGCTCGAAGTGGACGGGTCGGTGATCGCCGCCTACATGATTGGCGTTGCAGTCGTCTGCTTGGTGATCACTCTTGGCGTTATGTTCCTTCCATCCAAGGTCTTGGCGCTGTCCAATGCCGGCTCCTGGCTGCTCAGGATCCCAGGTGCGCTCGTCAGCATTCTGGGCCTCATGCTCCTAGTCCAGCTCATGATGCAGACGTGAAGCAGCCAACAAGGGCGAACCCGAGCCGTTCAGCGTTTTCCGTACCAGAGCATCAGCTTGCGCCGCGTCAGCGGGCGCGGCAACATGGCTTACATGGGGTTATCCGCGATTACCCCGTGAGGCTGCGGCCCAAACATCGCGTCCCACGCTCCTGGGAGGGACGCCATGCTGCCGATACGGACCTCGATTCCCCATCACACTGAAGCGCATAGGGCCCACGGCAACGAGGGTGTGATCCGGCAGGTCAATCTGGCGCGGGCGCTGCGCGATTTCGGTGATGGCTTCGTCGCCGTTCTGCTGCCCGTCTATCTGACTGCGATCGGTCTCGGGGCCCTGGAGGTCGGCGTCGTCGCGACTGTCGCCTTGCTCGGGTCAGCCTCCATGACCTTGGGCATCGGCGCTTTCGGCAGCCGGAGCGATCAGCGCAAGCTGCTGATGGCGGCATCCGGACTCATGGTCGCCACCGGGCTCGCCTTTGCCTGTGCCAGCACCTACGCGGCCATTCTGCTGATCGCGCTGGTGGGCACGATCAATCCATCGTCGGGAACGGTCAGCATCTTCGTTCCGCTGGAGCATGCAGTCCTGTCGCGGGCGGTGGCCGATACCGAGCGCACGCGCATGTTTGCCCGATACAGCCTGATCGGCGCGCTGGCGGCAGCAGTCGGTGCCCTTGCCGCTGCAAGCCCGGATGCGCTGGCCGTGCTGGGCGTCTCGCAACTGACCGCGCTCCAGGCGATGTTCGTCGCCTATGCCGTTCTCGGCGTGGCAGGCGGTATGGCGTACGCCCGCATCCCGGCGGCCGATCCGGGGCCACCCGAGGATCGGCCGGCGGCGGCGCTTGGCCCATCACGCGGTATCGTCTATGCGATGGCGGCGCTCTTCAGCATCGACGCCTTCGCAGGCGGCTTCGCCGTCCAGTCGCTTGTGGCACTCTGGCTATTCGGCAAGTTTGGCCTGTCCCTCTCTACCGCCGGGTTATTCTTTTTCTGGTCCGGCGTCGTGGCGGCTTTCTCGTTTCCGGTGGCGGCCTGGCTGTCGCGGCGCATCGGGCTTGTGAACACCATGGTGTTCACGCACATCCCGTCGAGCATATGCCTGATCCTGGCGGCCATAGCTCCTAGCCTGGAGTTGGCGCTCGGACTCCTGCTAGTCCGCGCGGCGTTGTCGCAAATGGATGTCCCGACGCGCTCGTCCTACGTGATGGCGGTCGTGACGCCGCCCGAGCGGCCCGCAGCGGCCAGCGTCACGTCGGTACCGCGCAGCCTGGCATCGGCGCTAAGCCCCGCCATTGCAGGCGCGCTGTTCGCCGCAGGATTGGAAGCCTGGCCGCTGGTGATCTGCGGGGTGCTCAAGATCGCCTACGACCTCGCCCTGCTCTGGGCCTTCGGTCACGTGAAGCCGCCCGAGGAGCGATAGCCGCAATCGGCCAATCGAGCGCAGAAGACCGGACACAGCTGACGTTGTCACCGACCTGGGTGTCGGTCTATCGTGACTGCATGAACCGGCGCGCCGTCTTGCTTGCCCTGCTCTCAGCCGCTCTGTTCGGTGTATCTACGCCCGCTGCCAAGCTGCTGTTGGGCACGACCGATCCGGCCATCCTCGCGGGCCTGCTCTACTGTGGAGCCGGCCTCGGCGTCGCTGCCACATTCTCAGCTCTCCGTAGAGAGCTATTTGTTCGCGGGCGTTCACGCTCGTGCTGTTGTCGTCGGCGTTCGGGCATATCGCTGCCGAGGACTATGAACTCTTGGCGATAGCGGCTATTGAGGGAGTTTGTGGGCCAAAACCCCGCTCGTAGTGTTGCGTGGCGAGAATGGAAAAAGGAGGGGCACCCATCGCCGGCAGCAGCCGCGCCGAGTTCAGGATGAAGACGAGCTCCGAGCTCACATGAACGAACGCCGCGAGGATGGGCGTCTAGCTGATGTGCGCATATTGCCGCTATCGGGCGGGCAACTCATCCTGGTAGGCGATGTCCTGTCGGCCGGATCACCTGGCGACGCCAAAGAGCGTCGCAGAATTGAGATCCGTGCGCGCCGAGACGACAGCTCCGAGGCTTCGCAGTAGCCAAGTTAGTCTCTACCGCCGCAGACGAGAACAACAGTCACTTTCAGCAATCCCTTCTCAAGAATAGTGACGGGGGCCGGGGCTCGAACCCGGCAACCGGGCCACTGACTCTGAGCCTGCTCCTGCCGTTGAGCTTCCCCGTCAATTCCTCAGCGCGCCAACTCCGGCGCCAATCGTCAACACGAAGAAGCCGAGCCAGCCGACTAAGAGCCACTCAGGCAACACCCAGCATGCTGCCAACCGGAATCCAAAAGAAGAAGCCGTTGGAGCCGACCTCGAACGCGACGCGCCAGGTTACCCGCTCAAATTTTCCCATCTCACCCTGCCAGCCTGCTGATTGTCGTGTGATGCACGGCCATGCTTCGTGCGATGGCCCGGCAGGCCTCGCCCTTCGCCATGCGTTCCTGCGCCTCGGCCTGCTGGTGATTGGTGAGCTTGGGCTTGCGGCCCATGTGAACGCCTCTGGCGCGCGCCGCCGTGCGGCCCTCGCTGGCCCGCTTGTGGATCCGCAACCGCTCGTCCTCAGCCATGGCGGACAGGAAGGCGATGAAGCCGCGGCCAAGCGGCGTGGTCAAATCGAGGTGAGGCTTGTCGAGCACCTTCAGCAATGCACCGCGCTTGCTGATGCGATCAATCAGGGCGACCCCGTCCATCATCGAGCGCGTCGCACGATCCCACTCGGCGACGACGAGGACGTCGCCGGTCCCGAGCTCATCGATCGCCTTCTCCAACCCGGGGCGGTTCTTGATGGCCTTCCCCGAGGCCTTCTCGCGGAAGATTACGTCACAGCGCTCCGCGCGAAGGGCGGCGATCTGCCGGTCAAGGTTCTGTCCCTGGCTCGACACGCGGGCATAGCCAATTTTTCGCATGAATCTCCCTCGCAATATGCACCTGACTTGCTAGCCAACAGAACACGCGCTGTCACGGGCGTTTCTGCAATGGCCAACAAGGTAGGAATTATGCACCGCAGAGCAGGTTGTCCTGCCGAACCCGACGTCTCAATGTGTCGGTGGCACGTCGGAAGAGTGCCAGAAGCTGCCGTTCTTCCCTTACATCGATGCGACCCGTTCGGCGCCGCGCCTCGAGGTGCTGTCGTAAGCGCGCAAGGAGCGCCGGCCACCAAGCGTACCGTGGCGGGCAGGGGCAAGCACGTCAGGGACGGTCAGCGCGAACGAACCCAAATGCGCGCCCAGCACGAAGACCGGCCAGTCGCCATAGCGGCGGCGGAACTACGCCCGGGTTTGGCGCGCCTGCCCGACGCTCCAGTCGAAATCAATGCTCAGGTGCGGCATGGCGCACTGGATCGGGTGATGCATCAAAGTCGCCGGTGATGACGGCTCGTCGCCGTTCGATGAGAGGCGGACGCCGACATGGCCTGCCCGGGTAGGTATCAGCCGGATCTCGATCTCGATCGCGTCGAGGCTGCTCATCTCGCTCAGGCGCTTTTCAGCACGATGCAACCGACGCGCTGTCATGAGGCCGGCGCGCATAGCGTCGACGCTGTTCGCACGCCTCACAAACCCCGGATAGATGTCGCACTGCCGCCGCCGATTTCGTCGAAAAGCTGCCAACCCGGAAATTGTCGAGCCGCCCGTTTTGCCCTTCGGCGTCCGACCTCAGCTCTCGCAGGCCTTGCCACGAAACAATGATCGGAGGGTGCCGGCTTGGCTTGCCAGAAAGTCGAGAAGCGCGCGTACGCGCGGCGTGTCGCGCAGGTCTGGATGAACCAGCAGGGTGAACGGCTCAATCAGCTCCGGCTGAGGCTCGACGACGCATATGAGGTCGTCCTCACGATCGCCGACGTGGGCGGGCAGCATGACCAGTCCCAGCCCGGATTTTGCCGCCGACAATGCTCCCAGAACCGTGTTGCTGTAGGCGGCGATGCTGGCGTGGGGGGAAATCGATCGCAGCCAACGCACGGGACGCAGCTCAGTGATCCGGCCGGTGTAGGCGATTACCGCGTGTTGATTGATCTCGCTCGCCTCCCGGGGTTTGCCGTACCGTTCCACGTATGAGCGGCTCGCGTACACGAGCCAGGGGCAGTCCGCGATCTTCCGGCCGATGAGCGCGCTGTCTGGCTGCGGGCCGCCACGCAACGCTACGTCTGCCTCGCCCTTCGCGAGATCGAGAGCTCGGTCGGTGACCAGGAACTCAAGCCGCAGGCCAGGGTTCTCCGCCTGAAAGCGACTCAGGACCGATGCCAGGAGGTGGTCGATATCCGCTTCGGGGCAGGTGATCCGAATAGTGCCGGTCAGCTCGTCGTCGCTTGCGGCCAGCTGGCGCTCGAAAGCGTGGACATGCTGCTCGATGCGCTCGGCATACGGCAAGAGATCCTTTCCAACATCGGTCAGGCGGTAGCCCGTCGGGTGGCGCTCCACCAGTGACCGGCCGGTCTGCCGCTCGAGCACAGCCAGCCGGCGCTGCACGGTCGGCTGGCTGACATCCAAGAGCCTCGCCGCCGCGAGTGTGCTCCCGGAGCGCGCGACAGCCAGGAAGTACCGAAGATCGTTCCAGTCAAACATCTGGCTATTCAGTTCTGTGGCCCGCGAGCACAATCATGTGGCTTCCCGACGCCTCCCGATCTCGCATAGCTGAGAGCGGCATTGGCCTGCAATCCAGCAGCGCATTTGAGACAGGGAGGTCCGTCATGGGCGAGACTAGCATGAAGCCAAAGGATATGGATCGCCTGATCGACCGGCATCTCCGGTCCGAGATGGCAGGGGATAGTGCGGGCGCGGTGTCCGTCTACACAGATGACGTCGTGCATGACGTGGTCGGCGCCCCGCACGGCCCCCTGCATGGGCGCGACGCGGCGCGCGGCTTCTACGATCGGCTGATCAGCGACATCAGCACCGAGACCATGGTGCCGACACGGCGGTACTACGGGGTGGATTTCTGTGTCCAGGAGCACCAGTGGACGGGCACCGTTCCCGGCAGCTTTCTGGGTGTGCCGGGGCAAGGCAAGCCCATATCTTTTCGACTGCTGCACGTGTGGGAGTTTCGCGACGGCCTCATTTGCCGCGAGAACGTCTGGCTCGACGGAGGCAGCATCGTGGCCCAGCTCACGGCCGACGGCCGGCATTGATGCGAGAGGGATCGATGACGGCATCTTCATTGAGCTTCAGGGCGGCGACCGTGTTTGCGGTCGCCGGCATGGTCATGGGGATCGCCATGGCTGCCAGCCATGACCATTCGGTCATGCCGGCCCATGCGCACCTCAACCTTATAGGCTGGGTTTCGCTGTTTCTCATCGGGATCTTCTACAGATTGAACCCATCGATGGAGGCAAACCGCGTGGCGCTTAGCCAAGTCATGGCCTGGATCGCCGGCACGGTCATCCTGACCCTCGGGGTGGCCGCCGTGCACCTTGGCTACACATCCGCTGAGCCAGTCGCCGTCGTTGGGTCACTGATCGTCCTAGCGGACATGGTGGTGTTTGCCGTCCTGGTCTTTCGGCCGGTGCGCAAGGACACCAAAGCTGCGCAGTGGTCGCCGGCCGAGTAGGCAAGGCGGCCGGTCGAGAGACTGCTCAACAGTGCTCTCCGCGACGGCCTTCGATGCCGCGTCCTGCCGGAGCCGCGGTCTGCTCACCGACGACCAGCACCCCCCTCCACATCACCGTGGGGAGGGCAGACTTGGGTCACATTCCCGCAGTGGTGCGCGCTGGTAACCATCTGACGATAGGGCATCTCCGAAACCTGACGTCGGATCAAGCGCTTGCCGCTGCGCAAGCCGATGGTGGTGCACTCAACAAGGAGAACCGCCATGACCGATACCGATCATCTGCATGTGTCGGCTCCCACTCACGGAGGTTGGAAGAAGGGCAAGCTCACCGGACCGAAGCCCCCGCTGCGGCCCGGCCACGTGTGGTCCATCAGGGCAAAGTTGCATCTGGCGCGGCGCATCCGCGACCTGGCGTTGTTCAATCGGGCAATCGACAGCAAGCTGCGCGGATGCGATCTCGTTGCGCTCCGCGTGGACGATGTTGCCCCCAACGGCTACGCCGTGGACCGCGCCACCGTCCGCCAGAGCAAGACTGGCCGCCCTGTCCGCTTCGAGCTGACCGAGGTGATGCGCCAATCGCTGGACGACTATCTGCAGCACAGCGGCCGAAAGCCGGGAGAGTGCCTATTCAAGGGGCGGCGAGGGCCCGACGAGCACCTCACGACGCGGCAGTATGCCCGCCTGGTTTCGGAGTGGGTGAGTGGCATCGGCCTCGACCCGCTCAAGTACGCCACCCATTCCATGCGGCGTACCAAAGCTACGCTGATCTACCGGCGCACGGGCAACCTGCGTGCCGTCCAGCTCCTTCTCGGCCACACGAAGATCGAGAGCACGGTGCGCTACCTGGGCGTCGAGATCGATGATGCGCTTGAGATCGCAGAGAAAATCGACGTCTGAACTTCCTGGGCAGGGCTGCCGTGCTCTGCCTTCCTCCCACCGTGCAAGTCGTGCCAGAAGCGGAATCGGGGTCATTGGGTCAAGCTATTTGCTCGTCCAAGGTTGGGCCGCGCCCAAGACCCGACGGCAGGTCAAAGGCCTTCGTGGTCCAGGCCGTAGGTGGAAAACGTCCGCAAGCTCCTCGGAACCATGCATTTTCTCCAACAGGAGTCCTGGAGCGTCACCGTGAACACGCGTAGAGAGCGTCGCGTGCGGGATCGCGGCGCTGCGAGAGGCGCCCGCGGTCTGGACCAAGCTCTGGCTCTTCGGCGATGGGCCTCACATTTATGGGACCGCGAAGGAGAAGACAGTGGGAAACGAAGGTGGCGGTGAGACAACGGAAGCCGAGGGAGAGGCTGTACCAGCGGTCCTAATGGCGAATCTGGCAGGTGGCCGCCGTGCAGGCGCAATGCGCGTGCTGATCATTGGCCGTCATATTGTGAGCCGATTGCTGAGCTAGCTTCCCGGCACTCGAGGGGGAGAGCGAAGCATGTATCACCAAGCACGGGCGTTGCTCGTGCTGGCAGCCGTGCTGATCGCCGGCGCAGCATGGGGGCAGGAGCAGACGCAGGGGTGGCTTGGGGTTGCGCTCCAAGACATCACGCAGGAGGAGGCCGAAAAGCTGGGCTGGGACCGGCCGCGCGGCGCCAGGATCACCCGCCCCAGCAAAGGCTCACCAGCTGCCGCAGCGGGCCTCAAGCCGGGCGAGATTATCGCGACGCTCGATGGACTCGAGGTCAAGGACCAGAGGTCGCTCTTGGCGGCCTTGAAGAGCAAGCCGCCGGGCGCGGTGGTGAAGCTGGGGGTCGCGCGCCCGGGGATGGAGAGAACCGTGGCAGTGGTGCTCGGTGCCCAGCCCGAGGTGTATGCCCTCCATGACCAGGTCTGGAAGCTGATCGAGGCAAGAAAGTACAGCGAGGCTATGCCGATGGCGCAGCGTGCGCTGGCGCTCGGCGAGCAGTTGTTCGATCCGGACGACGCGAACATGGGCCAATTGCTGGTCCATCTCGCCATGCTCCACGACCTGCAAGGCCGCAACACCGATGCCGAGCCGTTCTATCGCCGCGCACTATCCATCCTGGAGAAGGCGCAGGGCTCCGAAGCTCAAGTCGGCGCACTTCTCCATGGGTTCGCGAGCCTGCAGCTGCGTCTGAAGCGACCCGACGAGGCCGTATCGCTCCTCCAGCGCGCGCTTGCCGTCAGGGAGAAAGCGCTGGGCCCAGACCATGTGGACTTGGCCACCTCGCTCACCGG
The DNA here is from genome assembly GCA_036280295.1 of Hyphomicrobiaceae bacterium. Lineage (GTDB taxonomy): Bacteria > Pseudomonadota > Alphaproteobacteria > Rhizobiales > Hyphomicrobiaceae > AWTP1-13. The sequence continues at coordinate 8,907 of DASURA010000344.1, read as the reverse complement.
GCTCGCCGACGTCTATCGGATGCAAAGGCGAGCCAAGGAGGCGCTTCCGCTCTACCTGCGTGCAATAGCCATCCGGGAGAAGGCGCTCGGGCCCGACCATCTCGATGTGGCCGACACACTCACGTTGCTCGCCCACACCTACTATGGGGGCGCCCTCGTGGAGGAGGCCGCACCGCTGTACCGACGCGCACTGGCCATCAGAGAGAAGGCGCTGGGCCCCGACCACCTGGCCGTCGCGGCGAGCCTGGACAACCTCGCCCTGGCGTTGAAGTGGGGCCGCGCCGCCGAGGCCATGTCGCTTTACCAGCGGGCGCTCGCCATCCGAGAGAAGGCGCTGGGGCAGAACCATCCCGAGGTGGCGGCTGCGCTCGGAAGGATCGCTGATCTGCATCGGTTCGAGAGGCGTTACGCCGAGGCCATCGCGTTCTACGAACGCGCGGTTGCCGTGAGGGAGAAAGCGCAGGGGCACGATCATGCAGATGTCGCCAAGGCGATCGACGACCTCGCAAATGCGCACTTCATGAACGGCCAATCCGCAGAGGCCGTCGCGCACTATCGGCGTGCACTGGCGATCCGGGAGAAGGCCCTGGGGCCGGACCACATCGATGTGGCGAGCACGCTGGACCGGATTGCCGAGCGGCAGGAGAAGCTGTTCATGGAGCGCAAGGAGCGTGCGGAGGTTATCCGGCTCTACGAGCGCTCCCTTGCGATCAAGGACAAGGCTCTGCGGCCGGATCACCCGAACGTGGTCAAGGCGCTTGATAAGCTCGCCTCCCTGTACAGCCTGCAGGATCGCTTTGCGGACGCCGCGCAGCTCTACAAGCGCGCACTCGCCATCAAGGAGCACGAGCTCGGTCCTGACAACCCCAAGCTCAGGGATTGGGTCAGGGGCCTCGCCTCAGCCTATAAGGGCGAAGGCCGCTATGCCGACGCCGAGCCCCTCTATAAGCGTGCTCTCACACTTGCCGAGAAGGGGTCGGTGGATGATGGGGCGTCCGCGAGCACCAAGCGGCATGCCAAGGAGGACATGGAGCGGGGCATCAAAGAGCTGATCGAGGTCTACGAGACACAGGCCCGCTACGCCGACGCCGAGCCGCTGCTGCGCCGCCAGCTCGCCGCATACGAGGCCAATCCCACGACAGACAACCTTGGCCGGTCGCTCGCTCTCGAGGGGCTGGCCAGGGTGCTGCAGGCAACCGCCCGATTCTCCGAGGCCGAGGCGCTCTATCGTCGCGCGCTCGCCCTCTACGAGCCGCCACCATCTTGCAGGTCCCTTGCGAGTGCCGAGATCTGCCGCCCTCTGGCAAAGCTGCTTGCTGAGACCAACCGGCTGGCCGAAGCCGAGGCACTCTATCGCCGCGCCCTGCTCACCTTCGAGGCTCGCTTCAAACCCAACGCCCCCCAGATAGCGGCGCTGCTCAACGACATGGCCGGGCTGCTGCGGAGGACCAACCGGCTGGGCGAAGCGGAGTCATTCTATCGCCGGGCGCTCGCAATCGTGGAGCAGGCCCACGGTCCCGAGCATCCTGATACGGCCGCCATCCTTCACAACCTGGCCAACCTGCTTACGGCCGCCAACAGACTCGCCGAGGCCGAGCCTCTCTATCGCCGCATGGTTGCTGCCCACGAGAAGGCGCACGGTCCGGAGCATCCCAACGTGGCCATTGGCGTCTTCAACCTGGCCGGGCTGCTGAAGGAGACCAACCGTCTGAAGGAAGCCGAGCCGCTCTACCGCCGAGCGCTCGCCATCGACGAGAAGAGCTACGGTCCCGACCATCCCGCCGTCGCCAGGGATCTCGACAACCTCGCCGGATTGCTGAGCGAGACCGGGCGGCACGCCGAGGCCGAGCCGCTGATGCGCCGCGCGCTGGCGATCCAAGAGAGGAGCTATGGTCCCGACCATCCCAGCGTAGCGGCGAGCCTCAACAACCTCGGCAAGCTGCTGCAGGCGACCAATCGGCTCAAGGACGCAGAGCCACTGATGCGGCGTGCCCTTGCCATCAACGAGAGCAGCTACGGTCCCGAGCACCCCAGCGTCGCCATCAGCCTCAACAATCTCGGGGGGCTGCTGCAGCACGCCAACCGGCCCAAGGATGCCGAGGCGCTCATGCGGCGCGCACTGGGGGTCGCCGAGAAGGCCTTCGTCCCCGGCCACCCGATGATCGCGGTGATCCAAGCGAACCTGGGCGGCCTTTACAAGTCGCAAGGTCGGCGCGGCGAGGCACGCCCGCTGCTGGAGAGCGCGCTGGCCACGAAGGAGAAGGCTTACGGCCCGGACGACGCGAGGGTCGCCACCGACCTCACCCAGCTCGGCGACCTCTACCGGCTCGACGGCCAGTGCGCGCGCGCGGACCCTCTGTTCCTGCGCGCCCGCGCCATCGGCGGCACCACCGTCCGGGAGGTGCCCGTCCTGTTCGGCACCGACCGCAAGCGCGACGCCGGGCAGCCCATCGTGGCCTTCGGCGGGGAGCGCGCCGACGCCCTATCGTTCGGGCTCGTTATCGTCACCGTGCCGACGGGCAAGGGGGCGATTACAAGTAGGGACGTCGAAGGCAAGGCGGCTATCGAGATCACCCAGGTCCGTCGACTCGCCATGGGCTGCATCGAGGTCGTGAATGACGCCCGGATGGTTGAGACCGCAACGCGCCGCATCGGCGCGGCCAAGACTTACCCGAAGCAGGCCCTCGTGTTCGTGCACGGCTATAATACGTCATTCGAGGACGCGCTGCGCCGTGCCGCCCAGATCGCCTACGACATTGAGTTCGACGGCGGCGTGTTCCTGTTCAGCTGGCCGGCACGCGGCGGTTGGCAAGCTTATCTTGGCGATCGCAACACGGTGGATTTGGCCCAGGTCCATCTCAAGGAGTTCCTGGAGAGCGTCGTCGCGGAGACCAAGGTCAACAAGCTCCACTTCGTCGCCCACAGCATGGGCAACATGGTTCTGCTCGATGCGCTCGACCGCATCGCCGCCATCAGGCCGTCCTATGCCATCGGCGAGATCATCAGCGCGGCCCCGGACGTGGACCGCGACCTGTTCGGACGCCTCACCAAGTCGATAGGCACCGCCGGCGGCCGCTTCACGCTCTATGCGTCGCGCAGCGACTGGGCGCTGCGCGCTTCGGAATGGCTGTGGGGCGGGGCCCGGGCCGGCTTCTTCAGGGGCACGCCGCTGATCGCGCCGGGCGTCGACACCATCGACATCACAGCCGCCGGGACCAGCCTGTTCGCCCTGAACCACGACCTCTACACCTCGAGCCCGATCCTGATCGCCGACATGCAGCGGATCATCCGCCTCGGCGAACGCCCGCCCGACAAACGCACCAGCGAGTTCGAGCGCCTGGAGTCCAAGACGGGCGTCTATTGGCGGCTGAGGCCGAGATAAGCACCGGCTCAGTAGGAGGAAGCGCCCGGAGCAGACCGCAGAATGGCGCAGCTGACCCCGCACCCGCGCTTCCGCATCGGGTCAGATCCGGACGCGCCTGCAGAAGCCGGGCGTTCAATCGGGCTCGGCGATCCTGTAGCCGATGCCGACCTCGGTGGAGATGATCCTGGGATCGCCCGGGTTTGCCTCGATCTTCTGGCGCAGCTGCCGAATGTAGACACGCAAATACTGCGTGTCCTCGCCGTGGGCCGGACCCCAGACGGCACCCAGGATCTGCTTGTGGGTTACGACCTTGCCGGCATGACGTGCGAGGAACGAGAGCAGTTCGAACTCCTTGCGCGTGAGCTTGATCTCCTCACCCGCCCGGGTCACGTGGTGGCGCACGTTGTCGATCTCGATCTCTCCGAGACGAAGCACGGGCGTCTCATCGCGCCGCTGCAGGCGGTGCCGCAGGGCGGCGCGCAGGCGTGCCATGAGTTCGCCGACGCCGAATGGCTTATCGATGTAGTCGTCGGCGCCGAGGTCGAACGCTGCAATCTTCTCCGCCTCGCGCTCGCGTGCCGACAGCACCACGATGGGCACGTCAGACCATTCGCGCACACGGCGGATGACGTCCTTGCCGTCGCCGTCGGGCAGGCCAAGATCGAGCACAACCACGTCGGGCCGCTCGCCGGCGATGCGCTTCATCGCCTCGGCGACAGTGCCCGCGGTTGACACCTCGTAGTCGTTAGCCTCCAGGGCCGGGCGCAGGAAACGCAGGATCGCCGGCTCGTCGTCGACCACTAGGATGTGCGGTTTGCTGGCGCTCACGGCGGCGTCTCCTGGCGCGGGAACGTGAGTACGACGCGCGTGCCGCGGCCGTCGGCGGCCGGGCTTTGGGCGGCTATGAAACCCCCGTGTGCCTCCATGATGCCCTTGGCGATGGCAAGACCCAGGCCGGCGCCGCCATCTCCGGCCGCAGCCCCCTGCGCCCGCACGAACTTGTCGAAGATCTGAGGCAGCAGGTCGGCAGCGATGCCTGGGCCGTCATCCGTGACACGCAACACCACGCCGGCCGCTGTGGTCCCGGCGCTGATCGTCACCATGGTCCGATCCGGCGTGTGGGCGACGGCGTTGCCGACGATGTTGGCGAGCGCCTGCTCGGCCAACGTCGGGTCGGCGCGCACCAGCGGCAGCTCGCCGGGAAAGTCTATGGTGAGCTGCTGCGTGGTGCCCCGCCGCCTCATCGCGCTGACGACATGCTCGACGACATCGCGCAAGTCCACCCAGTCCTTGCGCAGCTCCAGCGCCCCGGCGTCGATGCGGGTGATCGCCAGCAGGTTGCGCACCATGCCGTCGAGGGCCTCGGCCTCGGTCTTAACCTGACCCAGCAGGTCCTTGCGCGCGTCCGCTCCAATCTTATCCCCGTACTCCAGGAGGCTGGTGGCCGAGCCCAGGATCGACGACAGCGGCGTGCGGAAATCGTGTGAGATCGACGCCAGCAGCGTGTTGCGCACGCGCTCGGTCTCGACGGCGGTGCGGGTGGCGACGATCTCGCGCACGAGGGAGGCGCGCTCCAGTGCCACGGCGGTTTGCTCGGCCAGTGTGTCGAGCAAGGCGCGCGCCTCAGTATCGAGCGGCGCTGCGCCGGCCTCCTCGGCAACGCCGACCACCCCGACCCTGCTGCGCGGCGTGCGCAGGGGCAGGAAATACCACGGCACGGTTGGCAATGTGGCGGTATCAGCGCCTGCCGGCTCATCGTGGGATAAGGCCCAGCGCGCCGCCGTCATGGCGGCCGTATCGAGATCCCCCACGGGCGGCCATGCCGCGCGGAGCGTGAGCTCGCCGTCGCGGTCGAGCAGCACCACGGCCTGGCGGGCAAGGCTGGCGTGGAGCTCGCTGGCGGCCGCCTCGGCGACCTTGTCCACGGTTGCGAGGCCCGAGAGCTTGCGTGTGAACTCGTAGAGACGCCGAGTTGCGCGCACGCGCTGCACGCTCAGGCGCGCCTGCTCACGAACCCGGCCCGCCAGGGTCGCAGCCGTGATGGCGACCACCAGGAAGGTGAAGAGTGCGAGCAGCTCGTGCGGCTCGGCGACCGTGAACGTGTAGAGCGGCTCGATGAAGAAGAAGTTGTAGGCCAGGAGGGACAATACGGACGCGTAGATCGCCGGCCAGACTCCGAACAGAACGGCCGGGAGCAGCACAGCGAGCAGGAACAGCATCGACAGGTTTGGGACAGCCGTCAGAGCGGCGAGCGCACGCCCGACAGCCACGGCAGCGGCAACGCCTACGGTCGACCAGAGCAAGGCGGTCGGGGTAGCCGCGCCGGGCACGACGGACCTGGGATTGCGCTTTTGCGGATTGGCATCGCTCGGACCAGTGACAAAGTGGATGGCGATGCCTTCGGCGCGCCGCACCAGCTCGTAAGGAAGCGAGCTGCGAAAGAGCTCCGCGAGAAGGCGGCCGCGCGAGCGGCCGACGACGATCTGCGTGGCATTTTCGAAGCGGGCGACGCGCAGGATCTCGCCGGAGATGTCGTTGCCAACCAGCGTACTCGTCTCGGCCCCCAGGGCTTCCGCGAGCCGCATGGCTTTGTCGATCCTGCGCCGGGCCTTGTCGTCCACTTGGCTGCCTGGCCGCTCGACGGTGACGGCCATCCAGGGCGCGTCCATGAGGTCGGCCAGCCGCTTCGCCGTGCGCACGATGGCAGGCGCGCCGGGGTCGAGGCCGATGCAGGCGAGGATGCGCTCGCCGGCTGGCAGCGGCCCCTCGATCGCCTGGGCCTGCATGCGCTCGATGAGGTCTGAGTCGACGCGCTCGGCCGCCCGCCGCAGCGCCAGCTCGCGCAGTGCCGTCAGGTTCTGCGGCTTGAAGAATTGCTCGCGCGCGCGGGCGGCCGTCTCCCTGAAGTAGACCTTGCCCTCAGCCAAGCGCTTCAGGAGTTCGTCGGGCGGCAGGTCCACGAGCACGATCTCGTCAGCCTCGTCGAAGACGCCATCCGGCACCGTCTCGCGCACGCGGATGCGTCCTATTCGGTGCACCACATCGTTGAGGCTTTCCAAGTGCTGGACATTGAGCGTGGTCCACACGTCGATGCCGGCGGCCAGCAGCTCCTCCACATCCTGCCAGCGCTTGGGATGACGGCTGCCGGGGATGTTGGTGTGAGCGTACTCGTCCACCAGCAGCAGCTGCGGTCGCCGGGCGAGCGCGGCATCGATGTCGAACTCGCTCAGGATGCGGTTGACATAGACGATCGGCTTGCGCGGCAGCACCTTGATGCCGTCGAGCAGAGCCTCGGTCTCGGCGCGCCCATGCGTCTCGACCACGCCGGCGACAACATCGCGCCCTTCGGCCATTGCGGCACGCGCGGCGACCAGCATGGCGTAGGTCTTGCCCACGCCCGGTGCGGCGCCCAGGAAGATCTTCAGACACCCGCGCTGGTCCCTCCTGGCGCGGGCCAGCAGCGCTTCGGGCGAGGCTCTTCTGGGTGGCTCAGGGGGCATGCCGTCCCTCTCGCCCGTAAAGTCTACTCGGTTAAGGCATCCAGCGCGAGATTGAGCTCGAGGACGTTAACCCGCGGCTCGCCGAGAAGGCCGAAGGCGCTGTCCTCGGTGTGGGCGGCCACCAGCGCCCGCACGCGCTCTTCAGCCAGGCCGCGGGCCTTGGCGACCCGCGGCACTTGCAGCAGCGCCGTTGCGGGCGAGACGTGCGGGTCGAGCCCGCTGGCCGACGCCGTCACGGCATCGACAGGGATCGGCCCGCTGGCGCCGGCCTTGCGCAGGATATCCACGTCAGCCTTCACGCGATCGAGGAGCTTCTGCGTGATGGGTCCCAGGTTGGAGCCTGCGGAGGAGGCAGCATTGTAAGGCGCATCGACGGTCTTGGATGGATCGCCGGGATCAACGTCGGTGGTGGCCGAGGGCCGCGCGTGGAAGAAGCGATTGCTTTTGAAGTGCTGACCGATGAGCGCAGAGCCAACCACTTTGCCGTCCTTGACGATCAGGCTGCCATTGGCCGCGGCAGGGAACATCACTTGCGCGATGCCGGTCACAACCAGAGGATAGGCGATGCCGGTGAGCAGCGTAAAGGCCAGCACCATAACGAGCGCCGGGCGCAACTGTCGGATCATGGTCATGCTTGCCTCCATCAGGCGAGGTGCAGGGCGGTAACGACAATGTCGATGAGCTTGATGCCGACGAACGGCACGACGAACCCGCCAAGCCCATAGACGAGCAGGTTGCGCCGCAGCAGCGCCGGGGCGCCGATCGGCCGGTAGGTCACGCCGCGCAGCGCCAGCGGGATCAGCGCGACGATGATAAGCGCGTTGAAGATGATGGACGAGAGGATCGCGCTCTGCGGCGTGGCGAGCCCCATGATGTTGAGCGCGCCGAGTTCCGGCAGCGTGGCGACGAACAGCGCCGGGATGATGGCGAAGTACTTGGCCACGTCGTTGGCGATCGAGAAGGTGGTCAGCGCGCCGCGCGTCATGAGCAGCTGCTTGCCGATCTCGACCACCTCGATCAGCTTGGTGGGATCGGAATCGAGGTCCACCATATTTCCTGCTTCACGCGCAGCTTGCGTGCCGGTCTGCATGGCGACGCCGACGTCGGCCTGGGCGAGCGCCGGCGCGTCGTTGGTGCCGTCGCCGCACATGGCGATGAGGCGGCCCTCAGCCTGCTCGGCGCGGATGTAGGCCAGCTTGTCCTCCGGCGTGGCCTCGGCGATGAAGTCGGCGACACCAGCCTCCGAGGCGATGGCAGCCGCGGTCACCGGGTTGTCACCGGTAATCATCACGGTCTTGATGCCCATGCGGCGCAGCTCGGCGAAGCGCTCCTTAATCTCCGGCTTCACCACGTCCTTGAGATGGACGACGCCGAGCAGGCGCCCGCCGTCCGCCAGCCCCAGCGGCGTGCCGCCCGAGCGGGCGATGCGCTCCACCGCGGCGCGGAACGCTGCCGACTGCTCCACAGGGCCGCGTCCGGCCTCGCTCGCGAATCGGGCGACAGCATCGACCGCACCCTTGCGCAGCCTGCGGCTGCCGAGATCGATGCCCGAGAGCCGTGTGGTGGCCGAGAATGGGACGAACCTTGCCTCCGGCGCCGCCCCCTCGGGGGCCTTCGCGCCGTATTTCTCCTGCACCAGCGCCACGATCGACCGGCCCTCGGCGGTCTCATCCGACAGGCTCGCGAGCAGGGCCGCTTCCGCGGCCTCGCCGCTGGTCACGCCGGGCGCCGGGATGATCTCAGTCGCCTGGCGGTCGCCGAAGGTGATAGTGCCGGTCTTGTCGAGCAGCAGCGTGTCCACGTCGCCGGAGGCCTCGATCGCCTTGCCGCTCATCGCGAGCACGTTCTTCTGCAGCAGGCGGTCCATGCCGGCGATGCCGATCGCCGAGAGCAGGCCGCCGATCGTGGTCGGGATCAGGCACACCAGCAGCGCCACCATCACGGTGAGCGTGAGCGCGACCCCGCTGTACTGCGCGAGCGGGACCAGCGTCGCGCAGGCGAGCAGGAACACGATCGTGAGGCCCGCCAGCAGGATGTTGAGCG
>DASURA010000343.1:0-4604 GCA_036280295.1 Hyphomicrobiaceae bacterium | reverse complement strand
ATCGATCAGCCCGCGCGCCTGCTCGCCGTAGGCCTCCACCAGCTCGTCGAAGGTGACGCCGCGGAAGCCGGGATTGTTCACGTCGGGGGAGATGGAAGCGGTGCGGTTGGTCGGGCCCATGGCGCCGGCCACCCAGCGCGGGCGATCGGGCGTCCTCGCCGTCGCAGCATCCGCGGCCTGGCGCGCCAGCCGAGCCGCCGCAACGTTGATCTCATACGCCAGCTCCTCCATGCCGTAGTCAGCGAGCGAGATGCGCTGGGCGTTGAAGGTGTTGGTGCAGACGATGTCGGCGCCGGCCGCCAGGTAATCCGCGTGGATCTGGCGGATCGCCTCTGGCTGCGTCAGCACCAGGAGATCGTTGTTGCCTTTCACCGACCTGGGATGCGCGGCAAAGCGCGAGCCGCGATAGCCGGCCTCGTCCAGCTTCAGGCGCTGGATCATGGTGCCCATGGCGCCGTCGATGATCAAGATGCGTTTCGTAGCCGCCTGCTTGAGGGCGGCAATGCGTTCTGTGCGGATCATGCGTTGACCGCTTCCTTGTGCGCGACCGGCTCGTGCCCCCTTTCCGGTCTCAGCCCCAGCAGGTGGCAGATGGCATAGACGAGGTCGGCGCGGTTGAGCGTGTAGAAGTGGAACTGGCGGATGCCCTGGTCGACCAGGTCCATCACCTACTCGGCGGCGATGGCCGCCGCCACGAGATGGGTGGTCTCGGCATCGTTCTCCAGCCCGTCGAAGCGGCGCGCCAGCCAGGCCGGCATGGTGGCGCCGCAACGCCCGGCAAACCCGGCAACGCGCTTGAAGTCGTGGATCGGCACGATGCCCGGCACGATCGGCACCCAGATGCCAGCCGCGCGCGCCGCCTCCAGGAAGCGCAGGTAGTGGGCGTTGTCGAAAAAGAACTGGGTGATGACGCGGGCCGCCCCGGCATCGACCTTGGCTTTCAGGTTGTCGAGGTCGGCCTCGACACTCGGGCTGTCCGGGTGCTTCTCGGGATAGCCTGCCACCGAGATCTCGAAATTGCCGATGCGCCGCAAGCCTGCCACCAGCTCGGCGGCATTGGCATAGCCGCCCGGATGCGGCGCATACCTTGTGCCTACGCCTGCCGGCGGATCGCCGCGCAGCGCCACGACATGGCGCACGCCGGCCGCCTTGTAGCCGCGCGCGACCTCATCCACCTCCTCACGCGTAGCGCCGACGCAGGTGAGGTGCGCGGCGGGCACCAGGTCGGTCCCCCGTGCCAGGCGCGCGACGGTGGCATGGGTCCGCTCGCGGGTGCTGCCGCCGGCACCGTAGGTGACGGAGACGAAGCGCGGCCGCATCGGCTCCAACCGTCCGATCGCGTCCCACAGCACCTGCTCCATCCGCCCGGTGGCGGGCGGGAAGAACTCGAATGAAACGTTAATGTCGCCGTCGCCGACGAGCCGGCTGCGGCGCTCCTGAAAACCTTGGAGCTTCTCCATCACGCGGTCTTCTCCAGCTTGCGTTGGTCCCCCGTGATTGCGTCCGTCGCCACCGGCCTGCTACCCAGCCACAGCGACACGGTAAGCTTGCTCTGCTGGCTGGCGGCATCGGCGACGAGATCGCGGGTTGCGACAAGCGCAATGCCGCAATCGGCGAACCACTGCGCCATCAGCGGCCCGGCAAACCCCAGGCGCTCGTGTGCGAACTCCTCGCGCAGGAACTCCAGCTCGTGCGGCGCGAAGTCGACGACCAGCAGCCGCCCACCGGGCGCCAGCACCCGCGCCGCCTCGCGCACGGCGCGCTGCGGGTCGCTCAAGAAGTGCAGCACCTGGTGCATGACCACCGCATCCGCGCTCCGGTCTGCCAGCGGCAGGTCGTACAGGTTGCCCTGCCGGACCTGGGCATGGGTGAGCCCCGCGCGCTCAAGCTTGGAGCGGGCGTAGGCCAGCATGGCGGGGTTGAGGTCGAGCCCCAGCCCGCGCCGGTACCGTCGGCCGAACAGCTCCAGCATGCGGCCGGTGCCGGTACCGAGATCGACAAGGAGGTCAAATGGGCCAGGTCCCAACGACTCGGAAACTGCCGCCTCCACCGCCGCCTCGGCCACGTGCAGGGTGCGAATCTTGTCCCAGTCACCGGCGTGGGAGCGGAAATAGGACTGCGCCGCCGCCTGTCGCTCCTCCTGAACGCGCTCCGAATGGATCCGGTCCCGCACGATCACGGGATCGGAGAGATCAAGGAGCCTCAGCACCCGCTCCGCCACCTCGCGGCCGGGACCGGTTTCCGCCAGACGGAAAAAGACCCAGCTGCCTTCGGGCGCCCGCTCCACCAGACCAGCCTCCGCCAGCAGCTTGAGGTGCCGGCTGATGCGCGGCTGGCTCTGGTTCAAGATGCGAGTGAGGTCTTTGACGTTGAGCTCGCCCTGCGCCAGCAGCGCCAGCAGCCTCAGCCGAGTCGGCTCGGCCACGGCCTTCAGCACGCCAACAGCGGCGTGCACCCCCAGCACTGCGTCCTCTGTGACCAGCTTGTCCATGAGGAGCAGCATATAAAGATATCTTTATATGTCAAGCGGGCTGTGGAAGCTGCCCAATGCCGATATTCACCCCCGATCGGGGTAGTCGTGCGGCGTCCCCTGAGGATCGGTGACGCGCCCGGCCTCAGCATCCAGATAGCCCGGCCCCACCGGCACCTTGCCGTAGCCGGCGGGGATATCGAGCACGTAGGTCGGCTGGGCAAGACCGGAGAGCCGGCCGCGCAGGGCGCGCATCAGCGCCTGGCCCTCGGCGATGGTGAGGCGGAAATGGCCGGTGCCGGGCGCCGGATCGGGATGATGCAGGTAGTAGGGCTTGATGCGGCACTCGACGAAGGCGCGCATCAGGGCGGCAAGAGTTGCAGCATCATCGTTGATGCCGCGCAGCAGCACCGACTGGCTCACCATCACGATGCCGGCATCGATCAGCCGCGCGACAGCGGCCCGCGCCGCAGGCGTCAGCTCACGCGGGTGGTTGGCGTGGAGGGCGACATAGACGGCCTTGCCTGGGCTCCGGAGCGCCGCTGCAAGATCGTCCGTGACGCGGCCTGGATCCACGACAGGAACACGCGTGTGCCAGCGGATCACCTTGACCGTCTCGATGACCGACAGGCGCTGTGTGACCTCGGCGATGCGCCGCGGCGACAGGATCAGCGGATCGCCGCCGGTGAGGATCACCTCCCAGATATTGGGGTCGCCAGCTATGTAGCCGAGCGCCGTGGCGAGGGCGGCATGAGACAGCGCCTGCGGCCCCCCCGGACCGACCACCTCGCGCCGGAAGCAGAAGCGGCAATAGACCGGGCAGGCATGGGTGAGCTTCAGCAGCACGCGATCGGGATAGCGGTGCACGACTCCCGGCACCGGCGAGAGGCGCGCCTCCCCCAGCGGATCGGCGCGCTCCTCGGGCAGCTGCTGCAGCTCGCGCGCATCCGGCACGAATTGCCGCGCGATCGGATCGGCCGGATCGGTGCGGTCGATGAGCCCGGCCGTATCAGGCGTAATGGCCACGGCGTAGCGGGCGGCAACGGCTTCGAGCTCGTCGAGTCCCGTTTCGGGTCGACCTGACAGGAGACCTGCGGCGCTAAGACCGGCAATGGAGCGTAGCGTTTTCACGTGGCCCTAGATGCCCCCTTCAGCCGGCCACGTCCAGCCTGCCGCACCGGGCGCGCGCACCCTGCGCGGCAGCCGAGGGGACGCTCGCGCGCCCAATGCGGGTCTCCCGGCGCATAGCTGACGCCTGTCGCCGCCTGGTGGACTTCGATTTCGTCGGGCGGTACGTCAACACCTAGCCGAAGGAGCGCAGGCCCCCGTGTTCTGGCGCGCTTGGCAGGCCGGGGTTTGAGACGGGGAAGGACCCGGCATCCTTCGACAGCCACCCGACACGAGTCGAGCACAGGGTAGCCGGCCTCATGCACGCACGCGCACTGCTCGCCCGACTGCCTTTCTTCTACGGCTGGGTCATCCTGGCCTGCGTATGCTGCGCCGGCTTCGCACGCCAGGGGCCGGCGGTGGCAACGCTGTCGATGTTCGTCACACCGATGACCGGCGAGTTCGGCTGGTCGCGCGCCGCCATCTCCGGGGCGGTCTCGATCGGAGGGGTGATGGCGGCCGTCCTGTCGCCGCTGATCGGGCCGCTGCTCGACCGCCGGGGCGCTCGCGTGATGCTGTGCTCCGCCGTGCTGGTGACAGGCGTCTGCGCCCTGGCGCTGTCGCTCACGCACTCGCTCGCCGCCTTCTATATCTTCTTCTGTATCGCCCGCATGAACTTCGCCGGCCCGTTCGAGATCGGCATCTATGGGGCGCTCAACACCTGGTTCATCGCCCGTCGGCCGCTCGCCAACGCCGTCGTCAACGTGGCACAGATGCTGGGGCTCGCCGCGCTGCCGCTGATCGCGCACGCGGCGACCGCGGCGCACGGCTGGCGGGCGGGCTGGGTGGCGGTAGGCACCACGGTGCTGGTGGTCGGGTTCGTGCCGGCGTGGCTGTTCCTGGTGCGGCGGCCGGAGGACATGGGGTTGCTCCCCGATGGACGGCCGCCAGCCGATGACGCGGCGGCGGCCCCAAAAGCTGCCCGTGCGGCTGCGGCTTCGATGGCCCGCACGGAGGAGCCCAGCTT
>DASURA010000342.1:0-15793 GCA_036280295.1 Hyphomicrobiaceae bacterium | reverse complement strand
TGCAGGGGCCTCCCCGCTTTGCCCGACCGGCCCGCGCGTGCGGCGGCCCCGGATGGTGGCCTAGGCGCGCAATGCTTTGGCGAGGCAATTTTCTGCATCCGCCACATCGAGCTCCTGGCGGTGCCGCAGAACGGCCCTCGCCCGCAGGTAGCGGTCGAGCGCTGACCCGCCCAGCGGCCGCGCCTCGGATGCGGCCGCCTCAGTGTCGGCCAGGTCGCCGCTGCAGACGAGCGCCAGGTCGCAGCCGGCGGCCAGGACGGCGCGCGTGTTCTCGGCCATGCTGCCAGTGAGGGCCTTCATGCCCAGATCGTCGCTCATCAGGAGCCCGTCAAACCCGATGGCGCCGCGGATCACCTCCTCGATCATCCGTGCCGAGGTGCTCGCCGGCTGCTCCGGGTCGATGGCCGGATAGACCACATGCGCCGTCATGGCGGCCGGCAGGTCGGCGCAGGCACGGAAGGTAGCGAAATCGACGCGCTCCAGCTCCTCCCGCGAGGCCGTTACCACCGGCAGCTCGAGATGACTGTCGGCCAGTGCGCGGCCGTGACCGGGCACGTGCTTGATGACCGGCAGCACACCGCCGGCCATGTGGCCCTCGGCGACGGCGCGCCCGAGCGCCGTCACCTGCTCCGGACTGGCGCCATAGGCGCGATCGCCGATGATGTCGTGGCTGCCTGGGCAGGGCACGTCCAGCACCGGCACGCAGTTGGTGTTGATGCCGCAAGCGCGCAGTTCGTGAGCTGTCAGCTGGGCCGCCTGGCGCGCCGTGCGGCAGGCCTCGGCCGGATTGGTTTTGTACATCTGGCCATAGGCGGCGGCGCACGGCAGCTCACGCCAATGCGGAGGCCGCAACCGCCGCACCCGCCCGCCCTCCTGGTCGACCAGCACGAGGATGTCGTGGCCGATCGCCTCGCGCGCGGCATCGGTCAGGCGCCGTACCTGCGCCGGGGTCTCGACATTGCGGGCGAACAGGATGATGCCGCACGGCCGCGCCGCGCGCAGCACGGAAGCCTCCTGCGCCGTCAGCTCCAGGCCTGCCAATCCGGTGATGAACGATGCCAGCATGAGGCCCTCGGCTCTCCTCGCAATGCTCGTCGCGGCCGCCGACACCAGCAGCCCTCCCAACAGCCCTCGACGTGTCAGCCTCCCCGGGCGTAAGGCAGGCTTACGCCGATTGCGGCCCGGCTGACGAGGGTTGACTGCCACCCGCGTTAACGACCCCACCCGCCTGTCGCTCGTGTGGCTCGGGACGCTTCTCTGCACGGGACTGTCGTCGGCTACACCGGCCTTCGCCGGTGCAAAGCAGAGCCCGGGATGGCTTTGGCGCTCCCGGCTCATGTGGTCATTAACGTCCACCTCGCCCGGCACGCGACGCGGTGAACGGCGCCGTCTGCCAGGACCGGCCGCGTGGCTCAATACGGCTTCACCCAGCACCCCACGTAGCCGGCGCTCTTCAGTTGCGAGCAGACATTGGCTGCGAAGGTGTGCGAGCCGGGCGGCCCCACCAACACTCGGTACATGGTGCCGAGACCCCGAGCGCTGAGGTCAGCCGACTGCACGTCGAACGATTTCTCGCCCAAGACGTTGGGATATTTCTGCTGCAGGTCGGCAAACGCCTTCATCGCGTCCATCTGCGACTTCGTAGACTTGAGAACGGCGACGTAGCCCAGCCCGCTCGAGGCCTCCTCCCTCGGCTTGGCCACCGGTGCCGGCTTGATCGGCGCTGTCGCCACCTGCGTCGGCGCAGACCGTCTGGCGGGCGGGGCGGCAGGTTGCTGATAGTCCTCCTCAGCCTCTTGCTGGGCCTCCTGCGGCGGAGGAGACGGGGGTGACGGCCGGGTGCCGATCGTCACTCGCCCGGATGGGGCCGGCGGCGGCTCATCCGGCGGGGTTGCTTCTGGCGCCGCGGGAGCCGCCGGTGGCTGACCTGGAAGCTCGGGCGGGCGGTAGATCGAGATGCCGGGGATCGATGGCGCCGCAACCGGAGCCGCCGGCGCGCCAGAGGGCGCGCCGATGGTTATGGTCTTGACCGGGCGCGGACCGGCATTCTCGGCCCCTCCGCTCGGTGGTGTCTCCTGCGCCTGCGGCTCGGCCGGTGGCGGCGGCAGCGACGGCGTCGGCTCGGCAATCCTGACCGGCGGCCGCTGCTCTGCACCCGGCCCTGGGTTCACCTTCACGCCAGGCTCGCTGCGCACCGCCGCCAGTCGGGACTTCGGCGCAACCAGGGAGCGATAAGTATAGGCGAGCGCGCCACCGACACCGATGGCGGCCACCAGCGCCACAGCGATCAACAGCCAGCGGCGGCCTTGGCGCGGCTCGTCGTCCTCGTAGTACTCATCGCTGAACTCGGCGTCCGGGTCGCCATAGCCCTGCTGCGCGCCATGCTGAAATGCCGGATCACTGCCGGCATAGCCTTGATAATTCACCTCGTAAGCCTGCGGCTCGCCGTGCTGCGGCCACTGCTGCGGTGAAAGCAGTTGCGGGTTGGAGTAGCCGTAGGCCGGTTGCGGCTCCGGCGCCGGAAAGTGGTAGCCTGGTACGGTTTGTGGCGCCGGCTGCTGCCCGTATCCCTGTTGCGGGTGGCCCTGCTGCTGGTGCTGCGGCCAGGGCGCCGCGGGCTGGTGGCCTCCGAACGGCGCTGGCTGCCCTGGAGCGGCGTAAGGATCGGCGTCGTAAGGGTCTTCGCTAGGACGTTGCCGCCACGGTAGTCCGAACGAGCCGTTCGACCGAGCCATGCCCTTCCCCCTACGTTTTCGCCGCTTGCACCCGAGTCGGCAACGGCCAGCAGTCTATTGCATCTCCGTGGGCGCAAGCACACCCAAAAGCTTCAGCCCTGCGGCCAGCACGTGTGCGTTGGCCTGAGCCAGGGCGAGGCGAGCGGCGGTGAGTGTCCCGTCGCCAGCCTGAATAAAGCGCAAATGTGGCAAATCGTTGCCGCGCCGAACTTGAGAGTGGAAACAGGAAGCCAAATCATGGAGGTACAAAGCCACGCGATGGGGCTCGCGCACGCGCGCAGCAGCGGCGATCAGCGGCGGAAAAGCCGCCAGCTGCTTGATCAGCGTGATCTCGCCGGGGTCTGAGAGCAGCGCGAGCTCGCTGCCCGTCACCGCCGCCTTCCCTTCGCGCAGCTCAGGAAATATCCCGACAGCATTGCGCAAGAGCGACTTGGCGCGTGCGTGCGCATACTGCACATGAAACACTGGGTTGTCACTGCACGGCTCCACGAGCCTGGCAAGGTCGAGGTCAATCGGCTGGCTTGGCTGTTGACAGAGCATGGCGAAGCGCACCGCATCGGCGCCAACCTCACCCGCCACTTCACGCAAGGTGACGGGGAGCGGTGCAGCAACCCCCGCCGACAGGCGGGCCGGTACGCCGGCTCGCAGCAGCCGAACCTGCTGGGAGACCGCATCGGCACGGATGCCCGTGCTCCCGCCCCTGGGCCCGGCCACGCGCCGGACATCGTAGCCCGTGAAGGCGAGCAGGCGCGCGCGCGCATCGGTGACGAGCGCCGCGCGGCCGCGGCCAAGATCGAGATCGGCCAAGGTCCCGCCGCGGATGCACGCCAGGTCTATGCGCTGGCCCCGGCCGGCGTCGGAGCGGCCGTAATCCCGTCCAGCCTTGAGGATCACAGCCACCACGCCGTGCCAGAAGCTCGGCGCAAATTGCAGGTTAAGGAAACCCGCACCTGCCACCTCAACGGACAGCGTATCGCCGGTGCTTCGCAGCTGGCCGGCCAGCAGGGCGGCGAGCGTCCGCGGGGGCATTGCCGCCTCCCTGGCCAGCACCAGGGCCGCATTGCACACCAGATCGCCGTGCGCCGGATCGCGCGCCGGTGCCACCTCGATGCCTGCCGCGTCCAGCTCCGGCACGGCCCCGTCGCGCGCCAGGGCTTGCAGAGCGGTGACAACCCGGCCGTGCACGAGGGCCAAAATATTCATGCCAGCACGCACATGACGACCATCGTCAAGACCATACCCGGCGCCCGGCTAACGCAACTCCGGCGTGGCATCAAACAGCCTCCGGTGCTCCTGGATTGCGAACCGGTCGGTCATGCCGGCGACAAAGTCGACGACCACGCCCGCCCGCCCCGACCCGCCGGCATGGCCGTCGCTCCTCTCGGCCGCCTCGCGCCACGATGGCGGCATCTCTTGAATATCGGCCAGATAGCGTCCGAACAGGTCGCTGACGATCGCCTCGGCCCCGGCAACGATGCGCATGAGGCGAGGATGCCGGTAGACGTTGGCGAACAGGTAGCGCTGGAGCCCCTCGATCTCTGTGCGCCGCGGCGGCGACGCGTCGATGAGCGGCCGCCCGGCGGCGCGCACCGAGTCGAGGCTCGGCGCGGCCAGCGCCGCCAGCCGGCATCGCGATTCGTGCACGACGTCGTCAATCATGGCCGTAATGATCCGCCGCTTGACCTCATAGATCACGCGGCTGCGCTCCACCCCCGCCCGCTGCGCCTCGCGCATGAACGGCCCGACGAGCGGCACATCGGCGAGATCCTCGAAGCCGATCAGCCCGGCACGCAGGCCGTCATCGAGGTCGTGGCTGGCGTAGGCAATATCATCAGCGATGGCTGCAGCCTGCGCCTCGGCCGGGGCATAAGCTTGCATGTGCAGCCGGCCGCCAAGCCCCGCCTCCAGGATCACCCGCCGCAGCAGCGCCTGGTCATCCCTGGGCGCCATCGCGGCATCGAGGGGTCCATTGTGCTTGGCCAGCCCCTCCAGCGTCTCGAACGTCAGGTTCAGCCCGTCGAAGGCGGCATACTTGCGCTCCAGCCGCGTCACCACCTTCAGGCTCTGCGCGTTATGATCGAATCCGCCATAGGCGGCTGCCGCCTCGGCCAGCGCCCGCTCGCCCGCATGGCCGAACGGCGTATGCCCCAGATCGTGCGCCAGCGCCAGGGCCTCCGCCAGATCCTCGTCGAGCTCCAGCATGCGGGCGATGGCCCGGGCAATCTGCGCCACCTCCAGGCTGTGGGTGAGGCGGGTCCGGTAGTGGTCGCCTTCATGAAACACGAACACCTGGGTCTTGTAGGTCAGCCGGCGGAACGCCGTGGCATGGATGATGCGGTCCCGGTCGCGCTGGTAGGCGGTGCGCATCGGGCAGCCGGCCTCGGGATTGAGCCGCCCCGCGGATGCGGCCACATGCGCGGCATAGGCCGCCACCGGCCGCGCCGGTCCGCCATCGCGTCCATTGGCACGGCTCTGCTCCGGGCTCTGCCGCGCCGGCAGGGGAGCATACGCAGCCGGGCTGCCCGCCATGCCCTGATCCAGGAACTGAGCCCCGCCCGCGGTCGGTTTGACAGAGATGCCCATCACCCTATCTATTTAGTGATCGTCGGTTACCGATGCGAGGCGGGCATAGCCCGATTCGGCAACCTCACAGCGACAGGGTGGAATGAGGCCGGGTTCGTTCGGCCAGACTCCCGCCCTAAGATTACGGTTGAAGCAACCACAAAGAGCAGCCATGAGCGACACCGCCGTCACTGTCAGCGACCGCGCCGCGCGCCGCATCGTCCAGATCGCCGCCGGCGAGCCGTCCACGCCGATGTTTCGCGTCAGCGTCGAGGGCGGCGGCTGCTCCGGCTTCCAGTACAAGTTCGACCTCGTCGCCGAGCGCGAGGCTGACGATCTCCTGATCGAGAAGGCGGGTGCCCGGGTGCTGGTGGACCCGGTCTCGCTCGGGCTGCTCAACGGCGCCGAGATCGACTACGTCGAGGATCTGATGGGTGCCGCCTTCAAGGTCCACAATCCCAATGCCACCGCCTCCTGCGGCTGCGGGACGAGCTTTGCTGTCTAGATGGGTCCGACCTGCGGGTCTGACCCCATGCCATGACCTCTCGTTCCGTTCGCGAAGTAGGGCGGATTGGTGCACAACGCGTAATCCACCAACGGCGCAAAACTGCGCGATGAGAGAAAAACGGCGGATTACGCTTCGCTAATCCGCCCTACAGTGCGACCTCGGCGTAACGGCCACTCCCTACCCCCCGGGCCCGGGCTTGGCCTGCCCCAACAGCCTCAGCGCCAGCTCCGATCGCGCCCGATGCCAGGCACCCCAATCGCTTGCCTCGGTGGTGAGGTCGCCCGCGACCAGATCCGCGTAGGTGGCGACACGGTCGTGATCGCCGCGCGCCGCCGCCTCGCGCACGTCGGCCAGCACCTCCGGCCGGCAATAGGTTGTCCACAGATGCTCCCGCATAGCCTTGAACTTCTCCACGTTGCGCTCGGCCATTGAGATCGACGCCGTCGATGTCAGGAAGCCCTGCAGGTAAGCGCCGACGAAACCGGCCAGCCAATAGCTCTTTTTGGCGACATCACCGGTGAGCGGAATGACCGCGAGCGCGCGCGTCACAGCCTCGGCCAGCCCCGGTGCCAGTGCCGCAAGCTGCGGCAGGGCGATGGCGAGAACGTGCGCCAGCACCGGCACGGCGGCTGTCATCACCAGGATGAGTGCCAGATAGCGCACCCCCTCCCATCGCGTCACGCTCCCGGCCTGGCTCTCGCCGCGCTCATTGAAATAGCCGACCTGATGCTCCAGGAGATGGCGCCGAAAGCACTCGAGCTTCAGCGGCAGCAGCAGGCTGCCCCCGGTGTCTCGGTTGGCGCCGGCGCGGCCACCAGGCGCGAGAACAGATCGACGCGCGCCGCCTCGGCGGCGCCGCGCTCCGCCCTCCAGGCGCCGAACGGCTTGCGCCAGGTGAGCAAGGATGAGCCGGCCAGTGACACGGCAAGGGCGGCGACCTGCAAGGCCGACACCGCCAGCTCAACATCGTGGGGTACACCGAGCGCATTGAGGTAGAACAGCAGCCCCGAGAGCGCCGCCGCCAGGAAGCCGGCCGCGGCGGCGCACCAGGCCATAACGTTGGCCCGCCGCTGGGCATGTACGGCGGCGGCATCGGCTGCCGCATAGCGCGCTGCGACCTCGCTGATCGCCGGCTGCCGCAGGACGTGAGCGAGGTCGGCCGCCTCCGGCGGCAGCGCCTCTGCGTAGGCCAGCGGACGCAACGGGCCATGCGCGGGCGCCGCGTCGATGATGGCGACGGCCTTCTCGGTGAGGGAGGCTGGCATGATTATCTCATGGTTCCATCTAGGCCCAGGTTCTGAAATCAATCAGACGGAAATCGAAAACCGCCGCCGGCACGCCGCAGTCTGAGCGCCGTGGTGGAAACGACCATTGGAGGAAGCAATTTGGCGCTTGCGTGGCGGGCTGGCCGGCGCCAAAAGCCACGCGATGAGAATCGCAACCTGGAATATCAACGGCATCAAAGCTCGCATCGAGGGGGCATTGGCCTGGCTCAGGGAGACCGCGCCGGACATTGCCTGCTTCCAGGAGATCAAGTGCACCGACGAGGCATTTCCGGGCGAGGCATTCGAGAGCCTGGGCTACAACGTCGCCGTGCACGGCCAAAAGGGCTTCAACGGCGTCGCCATCCTGTCCAAGCAGCCGCTCGACGAGGTGGCGGTGCGCGGCCTGCCCGGCGACGAGGCCGACACCCACTCGCGCTACATCGAGGCGGTGGCAAGAAACGGCGGCGGCATCGTCAGGGTGGCCTGTCTCTATCTGCCCAACGGCAATCCGATCGGTACCGACAAATTCGCCTACAAGCTCGCCTGGATGCGCCGCCTGCACGATCGCGTCCAGGGGCTATTGGCGCTGGAGGAGCCACTGGCGCTGCTGGGAGACTTCAACGTCATCCCCGATCCGGTCGACGCCAAGAACCCGCACGCGTGGGCGAACGACGCGCTGTTCCAACCGGAGACGCGCGCGGCGTTCCGTACGCTGTTGAACCTCGGACTTACCGATGCCGTCCGCGCCTGCCATCCGGAGGCGGGCGTCTACACCTTCTGGGATTACCAGGCCGGCGCCTGGCAGAAGGACCATGGCATCCGCATCGATCATGTTCTGCTGTCGCCGCAGGCGGCCGACCGCCTGGAGGCCGCCGGCATCGACAAGTTCACCCGCAGCTGGGAGAAGCCGTCCGACCACGTGCCGGTGTGGGTGGAGCTGGCGCCCGCGTAGGTCGGTGTGTTGGTTGGGTCGAGCGTCAGCGAAGACCGAATGCAAGTCAGCGGCACATCGCTTGCCACTGCGTCGGTCTGCGCTGCGCTTGGCCCAGCCTACACCTTTCCCACTTATTGCGCAGGGCTGGTCGGCACCCACTGATTCGGGAAGCGGACACCCTCAAGGTAGCCGTGCGGGTAGAAGTCCCAGGCGATGTAGATCGCCGCGAACAGGATCGTGGTGATGATGGCGCCGACGAAGGCATTGCGCGTCAGCGAATGCCCGATCAGCGATGTGATGAAGGCGAGCGCCGAGAGGAGCGCAATCGCCTGCCACGGCAGGCTTCCGAAGTCGATCCCCAGCTGTAGCAAGTGCATGCGAGAGCTCCTGTCAGCATTGGTCCCTACGAGGGGAGGCGGGACCTTGTATCAGATCGGTCGGCCACAGCGCGATGATCTTGACGCCAGGCCGCCCGCAGCGATTCTCCGTGCGCCTCGCCAGCGGCAAGACAGCAAACTGTCTGTTACTCCAACTTCTTAAGGCTGAACGGATGCCGCGATCGCGGCCCGTCGCCGGCCTCCTTAACGTTGCCCGGCTACAACATTAGCAAGCCAACTTCACTCCGAGTGCGGCGAGTCAGCCAGATCGTTACCAAATCTATACGCCGGAAACGGGGTCAAACCCCTCGCCGAAACGCTAGAGTTTAGTCTCCGATATCTCGACGAAAGGTCTGACCCCGCGACTACCGAGGGGTGCTACCCGAATCTGTATCGCACCGGTCGGCGGGTGATGCCCTCTGCCGCCGTCAGGATGGCGTTCACGTCGAGGCCGTAGTGGCCGTAGAGCTCGGGGATTGAGCCGGACTGGCCGAAGTGCTCGACGCCGAGCGCGCGCGCCCGGTGCCCGCACACGCTGCCGATCCACGACAGCGCCTCGGGATGGGCGTCGATCACCGTCACCAGCGCCGCGTCGCGCGGCAGTTCCGCGAGCAGCATCTCGACGTGCGAGCGCTCGTCGCGCGCGCCATGCTCCCTCGCCCGCTGTGCCGCGTGCCAGCCGGCCGACAGCCGGTCCGCCGACGTTACCGCCAGCACGCCGACGCCGCGCTTGTCCTCGCTCAAGAGCCCCGCCGCCTCGATCGCTTCCGGTGCCACGGCGCCGGCGTAGACGATGGCGAGATCCGTGCCGGGCTCCGGCCGCCGCAGCCAGTAGCCACCCTGGATGATGGCGTCGCGCAGGGCCGGTGTCATCGCGCGCGAAGGCTGCTCCAGCGACCGCGTCGTCAACCGCAGGTAGACCGAGCCGCCCTTCTCGTCGCGGTGCCAGCGCCTCTCCGCGTCCTCCGGTGCCTCGCGTTGCATGTAGTCAAACGCCCACGCCATGATGACTGCGAGCTCGTCGACGTAAGCCGGCTCGAATGCCGCCAGGCCGTCCTGGGCCATGCCGATCAGCGGCGTTGAGATCGACTGATGCGCACCGCCTTCCGGCGCCAGCGCCAGCCCCGACGGCGTGCCGGCGATCAGGAAGCGCGCGTCCTGGTAGCAGGCGTAGTTCAGCGCATCGAGCCCGCGGCAGATGAACGGATCGTACACCGTACCCACCGGCAACAGCCGCTCGCCGAACAGGGAATGCGACAGCCCGGGCGCCGCGAGCAGCAGGAACAGGTTCATCTCGGCGATGCCGAGCTCGATGTGCTGGCCCTTCGGGCTCATCTCCCACTTCTGCGGAGACATCAGCCCGCGCAGCCGGAACACGTCATCGTGGCTCTGCATCGAGAACAGCCCGCGCCGATTGACCCAGCCGCCGAGGTTGGTCGACACCGTCACATCCGGCGATGTCGTCACGATGCGATCCGCGAGCGGACCGCCGGCGCGGGCAATCTCGTCCAGCACGCGGCCGAAGCCCGCCTGGGTCGACATCTGCCCCCTCGCCTCGATCGCCGGAAACGGCTCAACCGGCACCCGCGTGGCCTTGAGCCGCCGCCGGCCCTTGGCGTTGAACGGCACCTGATCCAGGAACGCCTCGATCTCGCCGGCAGGCAAATCGAGGCCGGCGTATTTGTTCCACTCCTCGCCCTGGTTGATACCCTCGCGTGCCCTGAGCTCGCCCAACTGCGTCCTGGTCATCAGCCCGGCGTGATTGTCCTTGTGCCCCTGGAACGGCAGGCCGAGGCCCTTGATGGTGTAGGCGATGAAGCACACCGGCTGGCCCGTCGGCGCATGCTCGAAAGTCTCGACGATCGTTTCCATGTCGTGACCGCCGAGGTTGGTCATCAGCCGCGCAAGATCGGCGTCGCTACGGCGCTCGATAATGGCGAGCGCATCAGGATTGTCAGAGAGATCCGCCTCCAGCTGCCGCCTCCACGCGGCGCCGCCCTGGAACACAAGCGCCGAGTACAGCATGTTCGGGCAGTCGTCGATCCAGGCACGCAGGCGCGCACCGCCGGGCTCGGCGAACGCCTGCTCCAGGAGCTTGCCATACTTGATGAGCACCACCTTCCAGCCGAGGTTCTCGAACAGACCCACCAGCTTCATGAACAGCCGGTCGGAGACGGTGGAATCGAGGCTCTGGCGGTTGTAGTCGATCACCCACCAGCAGTTGTCGAGACCGTGCTTCCAGTATTCCAGCAGCGCCTCGTGGATGTTGCCTTCGTCGAGCTCGGCGTCGCCCACCAGCGCCACCATGCGGCCCTTGGGCCAAATCTGGTCCTTGGCCGTGCTCCAGTCCTTGGCGTGCACATAGTCCTGCACCAGGCTGGCGAAGCCGGTCACGGCCACGCCCAGCCCCACCGATCCGGTGGAGAAATCAACGTCGTCGGCATCCTTGGTCCGCGAAGGATACGATTGCGCCCCGCCGAAGCCGCGGAAGTTCTTCAGCTTGTCGAGCGTCTGGTTGCCGAGCAGGTACTGGATGGCGTGGAACACCGGACTCGCGTGTGGCTTGACCGCCACCCGGTCCTCCGGCTGCAGAATATGGAAGTAGAGGGCGGTCATCAGCGTCACCAGCGACGCCGATGACGCCTGGTGTCCGCCGACCTTGAGCCCGTCGCCGCGCTCCACCTCGTGGTTGGCGTGGTGGATCATATAGGTGGAGAGCCACAGCACCTTGCGCTCCAGCTCGCGCAGCCTGTCGAGCCTCGTCTTCTCGCCCGCGGTCATGCACCTGCCCTCCATTACCGAGCTGCGCCATTGGCTCCCTGTACGTCGACGATCAGCCCCGCGTCCCGCAGCCTGCCAACCGCCTCGTCAAGATGCGCCCGATCGCGTGTCTCGATCACCACCTCCAGCAGCGCGCCCTTGGCCGGCAGCGCCGTGAACACGCGCTGATGATAGACCTCGACGATGTTGGCGCCCACCTCGCCCAGGATATTCGCCACCTTTGCGAGCTGCCCCGGCCGGTCCACGAGGTCAATGACGAGCTGGCTCAGGCGGCCCTCCCGCGCCAGCTCGCGCGTCAGCACGCTGGCCAGCAGGCGCGTATCGATGTTCCCACCCGAGAGCACCAGCCCGACGTTGCGCCCGCTGAAGCAACCCGGATGCGCGCACACTGCCGCCAAACCGGCAGCACCGGCGCCTTCCACCACCGTCTTTTCGATGTTGATGAGCAGGCTCAGCGCATGCTCGATCTCGGCCTCGGTGACGAGCACGATGTCATCCACCAGCCTGGCGACCATCGGCGCGGTGAACTCTCCCGGCGCCTTCACCGCGATGCCCTCGGCGAGCGTATCGCCGCGCATCGCCAGGTGCTCGCCCTTGATCTTGTTGTACATCGACGGATAGAGCGCCGCCTGCACGCCGATCACCTTGATGTCGGGCTTCAGCGCCTTGGCGGCCGTGGCGATACCCGAGATCAGGCCGCCACCGCCGATCGGCACCACCAGCGTATCGATCTCGGGCGCTGCCCCCAGCATCTCCAGCGCGACGGTGCCCTGGCCGGCGATGACCAGCGGATCGTCGTAGGGATGGATGAAGGTGAGGCGCTGCTCCTGCCCGTAGCGGCGCGCGAAGGCGGCTGCGTCCTCGACGTTCTCGCCCTCGAGGATCACCTCGGCGCCGTGCCGGCGCGTGTTCACCACCTTCACGGTGGGCGTGTTGGTGGGCATGACAATGGCGGCGGGTATCGACAGGCGGCGCGCGTGATAGGCCACGCCCTGGGCGTGATTGCCGGCCGACATGGCGATCACACCGCGCCGGCGCTCTTCCTGCGACAGCGCCGAGAGGCGGTTCAAGGCGCCGCGCTCCTTGAACGAGGCCGTGAACTGCAGGTTCTCGAACTTCAGCCAGATCGTGCAGTCGAGCATCTGGGAGAGCGTCCGGCTGAAGTCGCAGTCGGTCTCGACCACGGCACCGAGAAGGCGCCGGCGCGCCACCTCGACATCGTCCAGCGTAACCGGCAAGGGATCGGCCAAGGGTTGCACCTCCGAGCTTGGGAGTGGGCGGGCTCGGGCCCCGCTCCCGCAAACCATATAAGCCGCGAGCACAGACTCTGGAAACGGCGCGCATTTCTGAACCCCGGCTAAATGCCGCGTTCAGGCGCGGCACAGGGTCAACCGGCCACTCTGTCAGCTGCCGGTGCGCCGAGTGCGGGACCCCTCGCCATCGGCTCGAACGCAAATTTCAATATATCGATGCGAGGGTCTGGCCCAGCCCAACCCCAGCCACGAGACCCAGCGGTGACCCTCAAGACTGTCCTGATCGCCATCGCCGCCGCGGCCGCGCTGATCGGTGCGGCGCTGATCGTGGTGCCCTCGGCGCACGAGGATCTGCGGCTGTGCCTCGATCTGCCGCGGTGCCTCGGTTATTGATCCGGCCGCAGCCGCAGTGCCGAGCGATAGAAGAAGGGCCTGCGCATTCACGCCGCACCTGGCTGTGTTGAGGCTGCGCGGCGCTTGGCCCAGGCTACACACCCTGACAAGCGCGCCATCCTTGGTTAAGAGTGGCACAAGCGGGCATTCGGCAGGATTCGACGAGGAGGCGACATGGCGAAGGTGGCATGGATCGGGCTGGGCGTCATGGGCTACCCCATGGCCGGGCACATCCGGAAGAAGGGCGGGCACGATCTCGTCGTCTATAACCGCAACGGGGCGAAGGCCGAGGCCTGGGCCAAGCAATACGGCGGCGCCACGGCACCCACTCCGGCCGAGGCCGCCAAGGACGCGGATTTCGTGTTCTGCTGCGTCGGCAACGACAATGACCTGCGCGAGGTGACGCTCGGTGCCCAGGGCGCGTTCGGCGCCGTGAAAAAGGGCGGCATCTTCATCGACAACACCACCGCCTCTGCCAACATCGCGCGCGAGCTTTCCGCTGCCGCCAAGGCCAAGGGCTTCGACTTTCTCGACGCGCCCGTTTCGGGCGGCCAGGCCGGCGCCGAGAACGGCGTGCTCACCGTGATGGTGGGCGGCGAGCAGGCCGTGTTCGACAAGGCGCTGCCGGTGATTGCCAACTACGCCCGCATGGTCAACCTGATCGGTCCGGCCGGCGCCGGCCAGCTCACCAAGATGGTCAACCAGATCTGCATCGCCGGCCTGGTGCAGGCACTGTCGGAGGGCATCAGCTTCGCCCAGCACGCCGGCCTCGACCTGGCAAAGGTGATGGACACGATCTCCAAGGGCGCGGCCCAGTCCTGGCAGATGGAGAACCGCTGGAAGACCATGAACGAGGGCAAGTTCGAGTTCGGCTTCGCGGTCGACTGGATGCGCAAGGATCTCGCCATCTGCATGGACGAGGCCAAGCGCAATGGCGCCCAGCTCCCCGTCTCCACCATCGTCGACGGCTACTACGCCGAGGTGCAGGCGATGGGTGGCAGCCGCTGGGACACGTCGAGCCTGATCGCGCGCCTGAACAAGAAGTAGCCTCCGCAGGGTGCACCTGGCAGACGCATTATACCGAGCAACTGCGTCGCACGTTCACCGCTCGCCTCGGGCAACGCGGTGTCGTCCAGTTGCACCCTGCAGGGCCGCCGGCACGAAGTGAGCCGCAGCCCTCATGACCACCACAGCTCGACGCCTAAGGAGCCGCCATGATCCACGAGCTACGCGCCTACACCGTGAGGCAGCCGACACTGCCCAGGATGATCCAGGATTCCGCCACGATCTCGCGTGAGATCCGCGGCGACACCTACGGCAAGCTTGAGGGCTACTGGGGGACCGAGATCGGGCCGCTCAACCAGGCAGTCCAGCTGTGGAGCTATACCGATCTCAACGAGCGGGCGCGGCTCAGGGCCGAGCTCTACAAGAACCCGCGCTGGCTCAATGAATATGTGCCGCTCCACAAGGACATCCTGGTGCGCCAGGACGTCCGGCTGCTCAACCCGGTGATCGGGCCGGTGGCGCCGGCCGAGCAGCCCAACGTCTACGAGTTGCGCACCTACCGCACCAAGGTCGGCGCAGTGCCCCGCTGGGTGGAGATGCTGACCAGCGTCCTGCCTCTCAGGGAGAAGTACTCCAGGATTTGCGGGCTCTGGATCACCGAGGCGGGCCAGCTCAACGAGGTGTGTCACATCTGGCCCTACAAGGACCTGAACCACCGCGCCCAGGTCCGCGCCGCTGCCAACGCCGACCCGGAGTGGCAAGCCTTCATCGCCGAATCGGCACCGCTGCTGGAGGAGATGCACTCCACCATCATGCTGCCGGCCCCGCATTCGCCGCTGAAGTAGAGTGCGATAAGGCGAAGCCGCATCGCACCGAGACGGCCGTGGCTTGTGCCGTGCGGTGCCCGGTGCGGTGCGCTTCGCTTACCGCACCCTACGGTTCTTGCACTTCTTCTTATTATTATTTGGCATATCAGGGCGCTCGAGCGATTGCTGTCGCCAGGATGTCTGCCATGCCAAACTATCGGCGCGCGTTCGAGGGCGGCAGAACGTGGTTTTTCACGGTCAATCTGCTTGACCGGTCGCAGCGGCTCTTGGTCGGTCATATTGAGGCCCTGCGCGGTGCGGTGAGAGAGACACGCGCGCGCTTTCCCTTCGAGATCGACGCCATGGTGGTGCTGCCGGACCATCTGCATGCGATCTTGACCCTGCCGGAGGGCGACGGCGATTTCTCTGTACGGTGGTCTCTTATCAAGATGCGCTTCTCCAAGGCGATACCCGCCGGCGAGACGGTCAATATGTCGAGGCGAGTGCGCGGCGAACGAGGCATCTGGCAGCGGCGGTTCTGGGAACACTTGATCCGCGACGGGCGCGACCTCGCACATCACATCGACTATTGCTGGTTCAATCCGGTCAAGCACGGCCTCGTCGCCAATGTCGAGGATTGGCCGCTCTCATCGTTCCACCGCGACAACAGAGACAATCCTAAGCCCGGCGATATGGCGGCGTTCGAGAAGGCACTTGCTGAATATGCCAAGTCGCACCGCTCACCCAGCTACGGCGAGCGCGCGTAGGGTGCGATAAGGCGAAGCCGCATCGCACCGGGACGGCCGTGGCTTGTGCCATGCGGTGCCGGTGCGGTGCGCTGCGCTTACCGCACCCTACGAGGCGGACAACGGAAAACGGGCCCCCGTCAGGGAGCCCGCAACCGTCGGAAAGCGACCGATCAGATCAGAACGTGTACTTCAAAGTGGCGACGAAGCGCTCGTCGGCCAGATCGCCGTACCAGTGAGCATAACCTTCGCCGTCCGTGTCGTGGTAGCGCAGATCGAGCGACCACTTCTCCAGGAAGCCGAGGGTGACACCGGCGTTCCAGTAGGTGTAGTCCGCATCGCTCTCGTCGAAATACGAGTGACCGACCACGACGCTGGCCGTCGGGGTGAAGATGCTGAACTTCGGCAGCGCCTGGGAGAAGCTTCCC
>DASURA010000341.1:0-4180 GCA_036280295.1 Hyphomicrobiaceae bacterium | reverse complement strand
GGCAGCGAGCCGAGCAGCCGGCGAAACGCGTCCTTCTGGGTGCGGAGCCGCGCAATGCTGCTGCTGAGCAGCGCGTCGCGCGAGCGCCGCTCGGCGAACAGCGCGGCCATCACGAGGGTGCAGCTCGATACCGTTACCAGGGCGGTCTGGGCCGCGAGCAGCCGCTGGCCCAGGGGTAGATCCGCCTCGCCCAGGTGCCCGATGCCAAGGATCGCGCTGATTATGATGACGACTGCGAGGACGAAGATGGCAGCGGCGGCAAACACCGGCGGGCACCGTGCCGCTGGCCACAGCAGCAACGGGAGAACCATCGCCAGCGGCAGGATGGTGTACCAGTGGTCGGTGGATCCGATGAAGGCGAGCACGCTCATCAGCGCGAGCACGACGAGGATGCACGTTCCCTCCGCAAGCTCTGACACACGCGGTGGATTGTGCGTTGACCGGGCAATGCCGATCACGAGCGGGGCAATCACGAGGACGCCCACAGCCTCCGATATGAGCCAGTACAGCCAGAATGTCGGGAAGGACACCTGCGGGTTGTGGAGAATAATGAAGTAGCCGCTTGTGGCCACCAGTGCGGAGGCCGCCGCCGCGAGCCCGGTCGCGAACAGGAAGCGCAGGACGCGCGGCACGCTGTCGAGGTCAAACCCAGCGCTGCGATGCGGCCGCTCGGCCAGCCAGGCGATGAGGAGGGGCTCGCCGGCGTTGCACAGCGCGAAAATGGCAGTGACAGCCACCGGCCTGCCCGGGTAGCTGCTCAGGCCCGAGAGGAATGACGCGATGGTCACGGCAACCGCAATCGGCGCTCGCGCAGCCGGGCCCAGCGCCAGGAGCGCGCCGGTGGCCACCCCGGCGGCTGGCCAGTAGGCCGCCATCCCACGCGGCGTCATGAGCAGGTTGAGGCTGACGCGCGCGAGCAGATAGTAGGTAATACCGACGGCGACGGCCATGGCGGCGGTGGCGAGCCAGGGCCATTGGGGCCTGCTCTCGGCCCCCATGTGCGCCGGCGCCTCGGTCCCCGAGCTGTCCAGCATGGTGTATCAGCCCTCTTCGCTTCCCACCTCAGGCGATCGATTCGGATGGGCATTTCGATGGGGGAGCGGCCCGCCTTCTCTCTTCGCGCGCCAGAGGGCGCCAGAGGCATCGCCTGCCAACCTCGGCTTATCCCGTTCCAGAGAAGTCCTGACTCGCCAAGGCGGGAGTGGAGAGCAGGGCATCGGGAGTGGAGAGTCGTGCGCCCTTCACGGTCGCGACTCCCCCAATCCCGATTCCCGATCCCCCACTCCCCTCCTCGGAACACCGAATACGGTCACAACTTAGCCGGAGCGGTATTATACCCTCCTTGCCCCGGCAAGGGACCGGCAGTGGCAAGGTCGGTTAACCCTGGCGCAGAGGCAATGCATCATCGCAAGAGCCCTGCACCGGTACGCCTCCCTGTGCCGGTCCATGAGCCCGGCCGCATTGTAGACCCTGGTGTAGCCCATGTCCTTGAGCACCTTGCCTGCCAGGGCGGAGCGGCCGCCCAAAGGCGCAATAGACGATCACGGCCTTGTCCTTGTCGAGCGCCTTGTGCAGTTCGGTGATTCAGGGTCGGCCTGGAACTCCAGCACGCCGCGCGAGATGTGAAGCGCGCCTGCGATGATGCCGGACATACGCACCTCCATGGCATCTCGTACGTCGACGACCACGGCGTTGCCCTGCGTGATCATGTCTTTGGCCTGGGCCGGCGTGAGGCGCGGCACCGCCGCGTTGGCCTCCGCCATCAGGCTCTTGATGCTCGTTGCCATCATCGGGCTCCTCTACGATCGGCCCCATTTTATGCGGCCGCCCGCTGGCAAGCACGACTTGGCCCAGTTCATCCAAGATCGGCCTGCCACGCCCGCCGCCGGCTGGGCGTGGCGCTGGCGCACGCCAGCAGTGGCGGGGCCACAACTGGAGCGTGACAAGCCCGCTCGTTCAGCCAATAAATGGCACCTGCATGCTCCAAAGGCCACGCCGCATCCTTCCCGCCATTGTCGTCTCCCAGCTCGCCGGAACCTCGCTGTGGTTTGCCGGCAATGCCGTGCTGCCGGACCTGCAGGTCAAGCTCGGGCTGCCCGAAAGCGCGCTGGGCCATATGACGTCCGCCGTCCAGCTCGGCTTCATCGCCGGCACCTTGGTGTTTGCCGTGCTGGCGATTGCCGACCGCTACTCGCCGCGGGCGACGTTTCTAGCCTGCGCGCTCATGGGCGCTGGCGCCAACGCTGCGACCTATCTGCTTGGGACGAGCCTGCTGCTTCTGCTCTCGGCGCGCTTTGCCGTCGGCTTCTTCCTTGCCGGCATCTACCCGGTCGGCATGAAAATCGCCTCCGGCTGGTATGAGCGCGATCTGGGCAAGGCGCTTGGCTACCTGGTTGGCGCCCTGGTGCTGGGAACGGCATTACCGCACCTTATCAGGGGGCTGGGGCAGTCGCTGCCCTGGCAAGTCGTGATACTGAGCGTGTCGGCGATCGCTGCCATCGGCGGGCTGGTGATGTATGCACTGGTTCCCGACGGGCCATATCTGCGACCAGGGACCAGGTTCAACCCGAGCGCTCTGGCGAGCGTCTTCAAAGCCGCGGGCTTTCGCGCCTCCGCGTTGGCCTATTTCGGGCATATGTGGGAGCTTTATGCCTTCTGGGCGTTCCTGCCGCTGGTGCTTGCAGCCCATTCGGCTCGTTCCGGCGGGGACTACCTCGACGTCTCGCTTACGGCCTTTGCCGTCATCGCCGCCGGGGCCGTCGGTTCGGTCGGCGGAGGATACCTGTCGTTGCGCTTGGGCAGCGCCCGCGTGGCATTCGCGCAGCTCGCGGCCTCGGGGTTCCTTTGTCTAGCCTCGCCGCTGTTGCTCGGCAGCGCGGGGCCGATGCTGCTCTGTGTCTTGCTGCTATTCTGGGGCAGCGTGGTGGTGGGAGATTCGCCCCAGCTCTCCGCCTTGAATGCGCGCTTTGCCCCGCCGGACCAGGTGGGCTCGGCCCTGACCATCGCCAACTGCATCGGCTTCGGCATCTCCATCGTCAGCATCCAGCTGCTCAATCGTGCTGCGGCGGCCCTACCGGTCGACTATCTGCTCGTGCTGCTGGCGCCTGGCCCTCTCCTCGGCCTCTGGGCGCTACGGTCGCTGCTGCATGTCGATGCCGATGGAAGCCGTGGCACGTCGGGTGCGGCCTAGCCTGTTAGGTAATTGGTAATCCTGGCCGATCTGAATTGGCGTGGGTGCGGCACAGGTCCCGTTTCTGGGGCGGGCGCGATCGTGCTAGAGCCGTGGCGGGGGCATCGCGGACGACGGGACGGCAGCCATGAAGGAAATCCTGGAGGAGCTGGAGCGGCGCGGGGCAGAGGCGCGCCTCGGCGGCGGGCAGGCGCGCATCGATGCCCAGCACAAGCGCGGCAAGCTCACCGCCCGCGAGCGCATCGACCTGTTGCTGGACGAGGGCTCGTTCGAGGAGCTCGACATGTACGTCGAGCACCGCTGCACCGACTTCGGCATGGAGAAGACGAAGATTCCCGGCGATGGCGTCGTCACCGGCTGGGGCACCATCAACGGCCGCGTGGTCTACGTGTTCGCCAAGGACTTCACGGTGTTCGGCGGCTCGCTGTCGGAGACGCACGCCAGGAAGATCACCAAGATCCAGGACATGGCGCTGCAGAACCGGACGCCTATCATCGGCCTGTTCGACGCCGGCGGTGCCCGCATCCAGGAGGGTGTGGCTGCGTTGGGCGGCTACGGCGAGGTCTTCCTGCGCAACGTGCTGGCGTCCGGCGTGATCCCGCAGATCTCGGTGATCATGGGGCCGTGTGCCGGGGGCGACGTCTACTCGCCGGCCATGACCGACTTCATCTTCATGGTGAAGGACACGAGCTACATGTTCGTCACCGGCCCGGACGTGGTGAAGACCGTGACCAACGAGACGGTGACCGCCGAGGAGCTGGGCGGCGCGCGCGTGCATACGACCAAGTCGTCGATTGCCGATCGCGCCTACGAGAACGACGTGGAGGCGCTTCTGCAGATGCGCCGGCTGATGGACTTCCTGCCGTCGAACAACAAGGCCGGCGTCCCGACGCTGCCGACCTCCGACAGCCCTGATCGCATCGACCACTCGCTCGACACGCTCATCCCCGACAACCCGAACAAGCCCTACGACATCAAGGAGCTCATCCT